>JAKLPV010000089.1 GCA_022013685.1 Anaerolineae bacterium | reverse complement strand
CAACAGAAACAACGTTGTGCCCTTCCAGGCGCAGTATATCGCTCAATGACTGGCGCGCAATCGGTTCATCGTCAACAATTAGAATATTGTTTTTCATGGTTATGCATCCATAATTTCTTTGATTGGCAATATTACCTGGAACGCCGCCCCGTGACCGGGCTTGGGCGGGAGCAGGTCGAGGCGGCCACCGTGGGCCGTCACAATATCATAACTGACAGCCAGCCCAAGGCCGGTGCCGCTTTTGCTGCTGACAAAAGGTTCAAAAATCGATTCACGCATATCATCAGGCACCCCTTTGCCGCTATCCTGGAAAACAATTTGGATCGTTTTTCGTTTCTGTGAAATATTAATCCATAATTCACCTCCCTCAGGCATGGCGTCAAAAGCGTTAAGCACCAGATTGATGAAAACCTGCTCGATCTGGTTGCTGATGGCTTGCACGCTGGGCAATTTCGCGGGCCAGGCTGTCGTAACCACGATTTTCCTGTCGCGCAATTGTTTTCCAAGCAGGTTGAGTACATGTTCGAGCAGGTCAAGAATATTAACAGGCTTGAACTCAACACTCGGACGGTAGAAATCAAGCATGCGTTCGACCGTCATCATCAAACGCTCCACTTCCTGTACCGTCAGGTTGATATAGTTTTTGCGGCTTTCAGGGGACAAATCCTCATGCACCGCCAGGTGCAGGCAATTACGCACCGATTGCAAGGGGTTATTAATTTCATGGGCAATTGATGCCGTCAATCGGCCCGCCGCGGCCAGTTTTTCAGATTGTACCAGGGCGCGCTGTGACTCTTCAATACGTTGAACGTAGGCGCGCAGTTCGCCGTACAGGTTGGCATTTTCCATCGCAATCGTCGCCTGGCGGGCCAGGATCTGGAACATCTCGAGATCGGCCTCCCGCAGGGAACTCTCAGCCGGGTCGCGCGCGGCAAACAAGACAGACCCCATGTTCATCGACAGGGTTGGCACAGCCATCGCACTGCCCAAATTCAATGATTGTAATTCGCGTTCCACCAGTAAATCTGAAGTGCGCCCGGCTACACCCCACAAAGGCTGCTCGAGCGCACAGGCGCGCAGAACAAGGTTTCCATCCGCATCGATGGGGCCGGGCTGTGGGAATTTTCCGCGCCCGGCCAGCAAAATCACCTTGTTTTCCTTACCAACCACACGGTAAAAAGCCACGTCTGCGCAGCGCAACTGGTTCGAAACGGTATCCAGGATCAGGGTGAGCAGGTTTTCCGGGTTGGTCTCAGAGAGCAGGTTTTCGATCACGCTGAAGAGCGGACGCAAGGCCTGCATCCGGGCCACATCCTGCTTCTTCTGGCGGTCTGAAAGCGCCAGATGTACGGATTCAAGTAGATCTTTTTTTTGGAACGGTTTCAAGAGCAAACCATCCACCCCGCGCCGCAGGGCCTGCACAGCCGTCTCGACCGTGCCAAAGCCGGTCATCGCCAGGATGGCCATCTCGGGCTGGAAATCGCGCACTTGCTGGATGACATCGAAGCCGCTCAATTCAGGCATGCGAATATCAACCAGGAGCAAGTCGCATGGCCCGGCAGACAGGGCCTCCAGCGCCGCGCGCGGATCGGTGTACGTCGAAACGGTAAACCCGTTCGAGGTGAGCAGGCGTTCACACAGCAGGGCGATCCCCGCTTCATCGTCTACAACGACCACATGGCTGCGCTTCATGCCGGAGACTCCATTGGGAACAAAACGGTAAAAGCCGAGCCGCTGTTCATACGGCTTTCGACCTCGATTGTGCCGCCGTGCTCGGTGACAATACCGTAGGTAACTGAAAGCCCCAGGCCAGTACCGCCCTGGTCGCCGCGTGTGGTAAAGAAGGGTTCAAAGATACGCTCCAGGTCTTCAGGGGAAATGCCAATGCCGCTATCGCGCACAGCCAGCGCCAGGAAAGATGCGCCGTGCCGGGTTTGCAGGCAGGTCTCAACGACCAGGGCCCCGCCCTGCGGCATGGCATACAAGGCATTATTGATCAGGTTGATCAATACTTGTTTGATCTGGTTGCGGTCGATAAAGACCCAGGGCAAATTTTCGGATAGCTTCAAGCGTAGTTCGACTCCGCTGGTCAGGAGCAGGTGCTTGGTCAGCGCAACCACATCGTCCACAATTTCGTTGATATCGGCGCGGGTACGCAGCACTTCACGCTGGCGGGCAAAATCGAGCAGCCTGCGTATCACGCTGCGGGCGCGGTTGGCCTCGCGCAGGACAAGTTCAAGATCGTGGCGCAGGTCTGATTCGAGGGGCAGGGCGTCGAGGCTCAACTCGGTAAAGCCGACCACCGAGGTCAGCGGATTGTTCAATTCGTGGGCAATGCCGGCGGCCATTTCGCCGACCGCCGCCAGTTTGGCAGCCTGCACCAGGCGCGCCTCCGCTTCGCGTTGGGCGGCAATACGCGCCCTGAGTTCCTGCTGGGTCTCTTCCAGTTCGCTGACGGCCTGGCGCAGCTCGCGAGTCTGGCCACCCTCAGAGTCTGTCGTCTCGCAGGCAAGCATCGAAGCCAGCCGCCAAACCTGTTGGGCCTGCCGGGGGAGGTCATCTGCAACCCCAACTATGAAAAGCCACTCCCCGCCCCCAAAAGCCGGGAACAGGTAAACCTTGTGACAATTCTTCTCCAAAGTGCAGGTTCTTGAACGTGAACGCCCCCCGGAAAGCGCGCCACCCAACCAGGCAGCGTTGATTTTGTCAGCCAGAAAGGCCTGCAAAGCAACTGCGCGCGATTTACTCAGATGATGCGTCTCAAGCACATGCCAGCCCGTGTTTTCGTAAACGGCGCGCACCGCCCAATTGGCCTTGCTGATCAGGCAGGCTTCTTTGAGCATCGACTCGACAGCGTTGGGCTTGGTCATCCCTTGAATTATACAATAAGCAGACTGAAGATATGCAAAACTGGACATGCTTGATGATAAAATTGCCCATCCAATCTTTAAGGTGAACCCATGCAAACACTAACCGTCATCGGCGGCGGCCTGGCTGGCAGTGAAGCCGCCTGGCAGGCCGCCCAAAACGGACGAAAAGTCAAATTATACGAAATGAGGCCGCTTGTGGCGACCGGCGCGCACCAGACCCCGAACCTGGCCGAACTCGTCTGCTCGAACTCGCTCGGATCGAACCTGCCTGACCGCGCCAGCGGCGTTTTAAAGGCCGAACTGCGCCGCATCGGCTCTCTCCTGCTCGAGGTCGCCGAAGAGACCGCCCTGCCCGCCGGGGCCGCCCTGGCCGTGGACCGGGAGCGCTTCGCCGAGGTCGTTACCGCGCGGATCAGCACCCACCCCAACATCGAATTGATTCGCGCCGAAATGCCCGAGATCCCCGCCGGGCCGGCGGTCATCGCCTCCGGCCCGCTGACTTCGATGCGGCTCTCACAGGCCCTGGCAGCCTTCAGCGGTGAAGAACACTTGTACTTTTACGATGCCATCGCCCCGATTGTGGAGGCCACATCGATCAATATGGACATCGCCTATCGCGCCTCGCGCTGGGCCGGGGACGAGCAAAGCGATGGCGACTACATCAACTGCCCCTTTCACCTGAAAAGCGACTACCTGGACTTTGTCGAGGCCCTGCGCACGGCAGAGCGGATTCAGCTGCGCGACTTTGAGAAACCACTCGAAAGCGGCGTGCGAGCCGGGCATGAAACCTTCTTCGAGGGCTGCCTGCCGGTCGAGATCATTGCCGGGCGCGGCGAAAAAGCGCTCGCCTACGGGCCGATGCGTCCGGTTGGACTGAACGACCCGCGCGTCGCGCGCCGCCCGTATGCTGTTGTGCAATTGCGCCAGGACAACCTGGCCGGGAATTTATATAACCTGGTCGGCTTCCAGACCAACCTGACCTTCCCCGAACAGCGCCGCGTGCTGCGCCACATCCCGGGGCTGGAAAAGGCCGAATTCGCGCGCTACGGGCAAATGCACCGCAACACCTTCCTGGCCTCACCCAAAATTCTGCTGCCGAGCCTGCAAACCCGCGCCCGCGCCGACCTGTTCCTGGCCGGACAGATCACCGGCGTTGAAGGCTACCTGGGCAATATCGCCACCGGGTTGCTGGCCGGGCAGAACGCCGCCCGCCTGCTAAACGGACAGACCCCGCTGGTATTGCCGCGCGAGACCATGCTCGGCGCACTCTGCCATTATGTCACCCATGCCGACTTGAAAGACTTTCAGCCGATGAAATCCAACTTCGGCATTTTGCCGGCGCTGGAAAACGTTGGAAAAACCGGCAAGCGTGAGCGCGGCGCGCTGTATGCCGAACGCGCAGCAAGCGCGCTGGAAGCATTCATGCAAAAGATTCGATAAAGCCGAAATAGCGCAATCCGTCGAGCACGCCGCGTGCGGACGGGTAGGGGCTGTGATAATGCCAGGGCTGGCCGGCAAGGGCTTTCAGTTCGTCCAGCGCGTTAAATGGGACAATGCCCTTGAAACCGGCTTCGAACATCTGGCGGTCGTTGCCCGCATCGCCAGCGACCACAACCTGCCCCTGAGAAAGCCCCAATTGTTTTTGCAAAAAGCTGACCGCCTGGCCCTTGCCCAACGGGCCGGGTAAAACGTCTATATAGGTATCGTAACTGGCCTGGATATAGACCCCTTCCAGCGTGGAAAGACGCTCGTGAAATGCGCGCAAGGTTTCGGGGCGCGCGTCCCAGTAAAAACCGGCCTGGAAACGCGGCTGGCCCTCGTCGAATTCCTGACGTGTGACCCCATCCCCGATCCCCAGTCGGTAGATTGCGTCCAGATCCCAGCCGGGATGGACCTGTGCGGCATAGGCTTCACCCAGGCGGTTGGCCGGGTCGCTCAGGTCGAGGATTTCGGTGCCGACATCGCTGCAAATGAAGTGCGGGCGCGGCAGGCGGCCTTGCCGAATCAGTTCGAGAACCGACCACCGGTAGCGTCCGGTGACATAAGCCAGGCTAAAATGCCCGTTTTGGCACGCGAAGAACTGTTTGAACAGTTCTTCGCCGCTTTCGTCGCCAAGCAGGGTGCCGTCGATATCGCTGGCCAGTAGGAAAGGTTGGGGAATAAGGCTGGCAGGCGGCGATGTTTTCATGTGCGAATTCTCTTTCTCAATTAATGGGTTTTGAGCCAGGCAGCGGCGGCAAAGATGAGAGCTTCTGCAATTTTTGGGGGCCTTCAGAGAGTCTCAGCGGCGATAATTTTACCCGCAAACCATTCCAGCAAAGAGGAAAATCAATGAAACGGATCATCGAAACCCTGTCGTTTTTCGCCTTCCCGGCCAGCGTCTTGTTCGCCCACCTGATCGCCATCCAAATTTTTAACCTGTATTATTTCTTTCCCAACCTGGATATGCCTTTTCATTTCATCGGCGGCTTTTCCATCGCCTACACAGCATCCAAAACCCTATCTTATTTTGAAGATGAGAAAATCATCGCAAGGTTGAACGAGTTTGTTTTCCTGCTCCTGCTCTTCTCGCTGACCGCCGCAACGGCCGTCTTCTGGGAGTTCGCAGAATTCGGGATGGACCGTTTACTGGGTTCCAATGTGCAGGTCAGCCTTGCCAACACCATGCAGGATCAATTCCTGGGCATCTGCGGCGGGGCAGCCTGGGCTTTGATTTATACCGTGTTGCGCAAAACGGACAGGCGAAATTTCCAGCGTAAGCAATCCCTATAAAACAACCTTGCGTTTTGTTTCGCCCCGGCGCCTTGACGAAAAAATTCCGGGTAGTTTTTTTAACCCGCAGGCCCGCTTTGTATCGATTGCAGGTAAAGTTCTTCGACGCTCTTGCGCGCCCAGGGGGTTTGCCGCAAAAACTTGAGGCTCGATTTGATGCTCGGCTCATGGTAAAAGCAGCGCACCGGGATGCGTTCGGCCAGCTCGCGCCAGCCGTATTGCTTCACCAGCTGCTTCAGGATCGTTTCGAGGGTGATGCCGTGCAGGGGGTCTTTTGATTGGAAGGTGGTCATTTGTCCGATTCTACCCGCTTTCCCGCTGATTGGGTCATGGATCGCCTGCAAAAAGTAATCTGGGGCTTATTTGCCAGTTCATCTTTCCTAGGTTATCATACCCTGCATGACTGGCAGCCACGAAACCAACGAATCACAGGCAAGCGCCCTGTGCAGGGCCTGCGGGTTGTGCTGCACGGGTCACCTGTTCATCTGGGTCAAACTCAGGCCCAGGGAGCTGGACCCGGCCGAGGCGCTGGGCATGACTGTTTTTCGCTCAGACCCGACCCAGCGCGGCTTCAGCCAGCCCTGCCCGCTCTGGAAGGGGGATTGTACGATCCACGCTTCCGCGCATTACCCGCGCGCCTGCCTGGCTTATCAATGCAAGCTGCTCAAGGAAGTGATCGCTGAAAAAACCGCCCTGCCCGCAGCCGTGGATATAATTCAGCAGGCCAGAGGGCTGATTCGTGAACTCGAACCGCTCCTGCCCGGCCTGCCCAATCCCAACTTCCGCGAACGGCTGGTGGCACGCATCGAGCATCCGCAGCGGTTTACAGAGCTGGCAGATTCAGAAGCAGAATTTCAGCGCAAAGCGGGGGATTTGCTGGCCTTTTACGCGCGGGTCTTTGGGGTGAATGACTTGCTGGAAAAGATGTAAGGGCGCAAAAGAGAAGTGGCGCAGGTCAACAGACCATGCGCCACCCGGATACTTCATCAATAGCCAAAAAGATGCGAAAAATTTGGAAAGACCGCCAGCTACTTGCGGGCGTTGACCTCTGCCAGGAATTGGTTGACCAATTCTTCGGTAACGCCGAATTGTTTGGCCTGCGGCATGGCCAGCAGGGATTTCAAGGTCATACCGGATGCCAATCCAAGCATGGGGTTTTTGGATGCGCCGGGAACGTACTTGTCCAAAACATCCAATGCATTGGTGTCTTTCAAAATCTCACCTACGGTTGTTTCCAATGTGTAAGCCATTTTCTACTCCTTGGTTGGGTGGGTGGGTGGAATTACTGAAAGTTCACAATAATTGGTGTGACAGTTCAGATAATATTATATGGCAAAACAAGGCAACCCTATTTTGCTGAGATGAATTCAAGGATTTTCCCGGCCAGGTGGTCGCCCGAACAGGGCTTTTCGACAAAACCGCTGAAGCCGGCATCAAGCGCCCGATCAATATCCTGCGCGCCGCTCAAGGCCGAGAAAGCCAGTACCGGAACGCTGCTGAAGGAACGAATCTGCTGGCAAACCTGCGGGCCGCTCATATCTGGCATCATCATATCCAGCAAGACCAGATCGGGGGCTTCGCTGCGGGCCAGTTCAATGCCACTCTTGCCGGTATTGGCTGTGACAACCTGCATTCCATGAATCTCCAACTGGAAGCCGATCAACTCGGTGATCATGGGTTCATCGTCGATCGATAATATTTTCAGCATCAATGTATGTTTCCTTTGCAGCTTCCCCTGGGTGAATATTTTTTCAAATTGTACCCCAGAACATTCGCGCGTAGGCAGGGACACGGCGGATTAAAAACGGGCTTTGACGCGGGATCGCCCCGCCGTGTCCCTACTCGATCTGACTGGCGGGTTACTTATCAAACCACAATCCGCTGACCTCGTTCGGCTCGGCAATGCGGAAGACCACCCGCATCGTGACGGCATCATCCTTCTCGAATTCGGCGTCGTAGAATACCGCGTAGAAATCACCCGTTTGCACCACCCGGTTGACCTGGCGCGAAACGTAGGCACCGAGTTTCGCGTCCCGCTCTTTTTTCAAGGTCTCAAACTGGGTCTCAGTGATGGCATCCAGCATTTGCTGGTCAAAATCCCACGAGAAGGCGGCATAGTCGCCGGCTCTCATTCCGGCCAGCAAATTATCGGTTTTTTCCTCGCTAAAAGCCAGCACCGCATCGGCCTCATCCTCGCTCAGAACGGTTTCCTGCGGCGCGCAAGCCGCCAACAGGCTAAAAATCAGCCCAACCAACAACAGCAGATGGATCTTATGTGTGTGTTTCATTATCATTTTCCTTTCCAAATATCGATAATATTTTCAGCATCAATACGTGTTTCCTTTGCAGCATCCCCAGCACGTAGGGACACGGCGGATTAAACATGGGCTTTGACGCGCGAGGACGTCCCGCCGTGTCCCTACCCATAAACATCTCACTAATAACTTGTTCAAGTATACAAGAAAATTCGCCCGGCAAAGCCAGTTCAAGTACAATATCGCCATGAAAAGAACCCGTTCCTTAATGATCCTGGTTATCTCAATCCTTGTTCTGGCGTTAAGCCTGGTCTACGCATCCCAAAACAAGCCCGTCGTCTCGGCCACTTTCGACGGCGAACTGGCCTATGCGCATGTGCTGGCCCAGGATGCGCTCGGTCCGCGCACGCCGGGCAGCGCCGCCCATGCCGAATTCATTGTTTATGCCCAAAACGAGTTCGAGAAACAGGGCTGGGATGTCAGTTTGCAGCAAACCGAACGCATGGGCCACGCCATTACCAATATATTGGCTACACGCCAGGAGCGTCCGCCCGTTTTGTTGATGGCCCATTACGACAGCCGCTTCTTCGCGGATAACGATCCCGACCCGGTCAATCACACCGCCCCCGTGCCGGGCGCCAACGACGGCGCTTCGGGCGTGGCCGTGCTGTTGGAATTGGCGCGCGTCCTGCCCTCGGATGCGCCGGTCGGCCTTTTATTGGTCGATGCCGAAGACCAGGGCCGCATCCAAGGCTGGGACTGGATCCTGGGTTCGCGGGCCTTCGCCGAGGCGCAGGATTACCAGCCCGAAGCCGTCATCCTGCTCGATATGATCGGCGACGCCGACCTGAACATCTACAAGGAGCGCAACTCAGACCCGGAACTGACCGAGGAGATTTGGGCAGCGGTCAAAAGCCTCGGCTATGAGCAGTTCTTTATCCCCGAGTATAAATATACGATGCTTGACGACCACATCCCCTTTCGCGAAAAAGGCATTCGGGCGGTAGATCTGATCGATTTCGACTATCCCTATTGGCACACCATCCAGGATACGCCCGACAAGGTCTCGGCCCAAAGCCTGCAAATCGTCGGCGATGTCGTCTTGGCCTGGCTGGATGGGTTCAGCGCCTCGCAAAGATGAAATTGCAAAAAAGCCCGTCCTACGCTAAACTATACGTATGAACATTCAAGATAGCCTGGAAAAGATTCGGCCCGCCCTGCAAATGCGTGTCTCGAACAGCCTGGCGCGCGGAGTGGGCGTGCGCGAGAATTTTCAGGAACAATTGGGGCGTTTTCTCGATCTGCTGGCCCAGGCGGTGCTCTCCGGGGACGCAACCTGGCTCGACCCGATCTTGCAGGAGTGGTCCAACGCCCGCACCCAGACTGATCTGCAGGAAGGCGAACGCAACCTGAGCGGGTTGCTGTACAAGGTCATTACCTACTCTTTTGAAATTGCGCGCGAAACGCTGGATGCCGGTGACGCCCTCGAGCTGATGGCCGGCCTGATGCCGGTTTACCTGCGCGCGGTCGAGAAAGCGGCGGCGCTTGAAAACGAGAGTCAGGTACAGTATATTTCCAACGAGCTGCAAAGCGCCCAGATCCGCCTGAAAAAGCTGGATAAGAGCAAATCGAATTTTATCGCTGTAGCGGGTCACGAATTGAAGACCCCGCTGACCCTGATCGAGGGCTATGCCGCCATGATCGGCGACCTGGCAACCCGTGAAAATGAGCAGGTCCACATGCTCGTCCAGGGAACGCACAACGGCATCCGCCGCATGCGTGAGATCGTGGACGATATGATCGATGTGTCACAGATCGACAACCATCTGCTGGCCTTGAACTTCCAGCCGGTCTGGCTTAATCGGGTCTTCAACATGCTCGAAGCCGATTTCAAAAGCATCCTGGAGCAACGCAAACACAAGCTGGTGGTCAAATCTTTCAGCGGCAGCAACGAGCTGCTCTTCGCCGACCCGGAGCGGTTATACCAGGCGCTCAAGAACCTGGTCAGCAACGCCATCAAATACACCCCCGATGGCGGCAGGATCACCATCGACGGGCGCACACTGAGCGGTTTTGTCGAGATCACGATCAGCGATACGGGCATCGGCATTGCGGCAGAAAACCAGGAAACCATTTTCGAGAAATTCGGCCAGTTGGGCGATGTCTCGCTCCACTCCAGCGGCAAGACCAAGTTTAAAGGCGGCGGACCGGGGCTGGGGCTGGCCATTACCAGAGGAATTATCCAGGCCCACGACGGTTCGGTGTGGGTTGAATCGGAAGGTTACGATGAAATAAAATGTCCCGGCTCCACGTTTCATGTCTTACTGCCTCTGCGCACCCAGCCCAGCGACCCGAATATGGCCAGGCTGTTTGGCGCAAGCGAGAATTCAGCGGCGCAATTGCCGGATGATTTCCAAGAACCAAAGCCTTAACGAAAAGACTGCAAAAAAGAAAGACGCCCAGATCTTGGGCGCGCCAGCCTTTCGTTAAAAAAATTCAAAATACACCAGGTAAACAAATCTTATGGCGAAACGAATCCCCGAACCAACCAACCCGCCGCGTGAGCGGGCATTTTTGGTTGGCGTTGAACTCTTCCAGGAGAAGAGCCTGCTCACGCTCGACGACTCACTCTCCGAACTGGTCCTGCTGGCCGATACCGCCGGGTTGGACGTGGTCGGTGAGATGACCCAGAAACTCGACAAGCCCAACCCTCAAAGTTTCATCGGCTCCGGCAAGGTCGAGGAACTCAAAGCCCTGGCCGAAGAGACCCTGGCCCAAGTGGTCATCTTCGATAGTGAGCTTAACCCGCGCCACCAGCGCAATCTCGAAACCCTGATGGGCCCCAACGTGCGCGTGCTCGACCGCACCGCCCTGATCCTCGACATCTTCGCCCAACACGCCAACACCAGCGAAGGCATGTTACAGGTTGAGTTGGCCCAGTTGGAATACTACCTTCCGCGCCTGACACGCCAGTGGACGCATCTCGCCCGCCAGGCGGGCGGCGGCGGCGGACGCTCCGGCTCGGTCGGCGGGGTCGGTCTGCGCGGTCCCGGCGAAACCCAGCTCGAAATCGACAAGCGCGAAATCGGGCGAAAGATCATGCAGTTAAAAAAAGAACTGGAAAAAGTGCGCGCCCATCGCGAGCGTTACCGCGCCCAGCGCAAGCGCAGCCGTATCCCGACCGTGGCGCTGGTCGGCTACACCAACGCCGGAAAATCCACGCTGCTCAACCGCATGGCAAAATCGGACGTGCTGGCCGCCGACCAGCTCTTTGCCACCCTTGACCCAACCACTCGCCGGGTGGAACTGCCGGGCGGATACGCCGTCCTGCTGACCGACACGGTCGGCTTCATCCAGAAGCTGCCCACGACTCTGGTGGCGGCCTTCCGCGCCACACTGGAGGAGATTGCCGAGGCTGACCTGCTGCTGCACATCGTCGACATTTCACACCCCAGCGCCATGGCCCAGTACCAATCGGTGCAGGAAACGCTCAAAGACATCGAAGCCAGCCACATTCCGGTTGTGGCCGTGCTGAACAAGTCAGACCGCTTGCAAGACCCCTCCCTGGCCGAAGAGATAGCCCGCCAGTATCCACACTCGGTAGCTGTCTCAGCCCTGAAAGGAATCGGGCTGGCCGAGCTGCGCCAATTGATGCAGATTGAGCTATATGAAACTTATATCCCGATTGAGATCTACCTGCCCTACCAGCAAGGACAGTTGATTTCACAATTCCACGAGGCCGGCCAGGTGGAGCGTATCGAACACACCCGCGGCGGAGTTAAAATTCAGGGTAGAATCCCCGGACGCCTGGTGGCACAATTCCGTGATTTCGAGAAAAGCCAGGGACCCCAGCAAGAGGAGGATGAATAATGATTAAATGGCTTTCAAAGCTTCTAGACGTTGCTTCAGATTTTTTTGCCCACCGCAAGGGCCTGCTGCCCCTGGTGGGTATCGGTCTTGTGCTGCTTAATCTGGTGCTGGTGATTGCCCTGCCACCCGCATCTTTTCTGGTAGTGAGCAATCTTTTCATGCACCTTGGCATCGTCATCGGCCTGTTTGGACTGATGCTCGCGTGGGCACTCTAAAAATCTTCAAGGAGAAAATATGACCACCACAAAACTCCCCCGCTGGGACCTTTCCAACGTTTACCCCGGCCTTGATTCGAACGAATTCAAGGCGGCGATTACCGAGCTTGACCGTCAGATTGCTGAAATGGAAGCGCTTTACAAATCCAGGGTTGCCACAGCCGATGCTCACTCAGACCCGAAACAGCTCAATGAACTGGTCAACCTGGTTATCAAGCACGCGAATGAAGTTTCAGATCTGGCCGGGACCATCGCCTCGTACCTGCACTCCTTTATTGCCACAGACTCATACGACAAGCAGGCCATGCGCCTGTTTTCTGAGTTCCAACAGCGCGGCGTGAAACTCTCCATGCTCACCACCCAGACCGTTGCCTGGGTCGGTTCGTTGGCCGAGGTCCTGCCACAGGTGCTTTCGCTCGGCGGCGAAGCCTCCAGCCATGCTTACTTCCTGAAACTGGCCGCCGACCAGAGTAAATACCTGATGAGCGAAAGCGAAGAAGGCCTGGCCGCCGAACTCAGCCTGAGCGGCGCGCAAGCCTGGGGCAAACTGCAAGGCACGGTCACATCCCAGCTCAGCGTCGACTTCGAGCTGGATGGTGAAACCCAAAAGCTGCCGGTGCCCGCACTGATTAACCTGCGCTCGCATCCAGATGAAGCCACCCGCCGCCGCGCCTACGAAGCTGAAAACGCTGCCTGGGAAACGGTTAAAGAACCGTTGGCCGCCGCCATGAACGGCATCAAGGGCACGGTCAACGTGCTCAACAAGCGCCGCGGACGCGAAGACGCCCTGCACAGCGCCATCGATAACGCCCACATGGATCGCGCCAGCCTGGAAGCCATGCTCGAAGCCATGCGCGACTCCTTCCCCATGTTCCAGCGCTACTTCAAGGCCAAGGCCAAGCACCTCGGCAAGGAAAAACTGGCCTGGTGGGACCTGTTCGCCCCGGTCGGCCAGACCGCCAGCGAGTATAGCTGGCCCGAGACCCGCACCTTTATTCTCGAACAATTCGGCAGCTTCGCGCCCGAAATGCAAGAGCTGGCCCGGCGCGCCTTCGACGAAAACTGGATCGATGCCGAGCAGCGCTCCGGCAAACGCGGCGGGGCCTTCTGCATGGGCGTCCCGCTGGTCAAAGAATCGCGCGTCCTGACCAATTTCGACGGCACACCCGACCAGGTTTCAACGGTGGCCCACGAACTTGGCCACGCCTTCCACAACGAATGCGCCTTTCGCTTCGGCAAAACCGCCCTGCAGCAGGACACGCCCATGACCCTGGCCGAAACCGCTTCGATCATGTGCGAAACCATCGCCTCGCAAGCCCTGCTCAAACGCGCCGCCAACCCGCAGGAAGAGCTGGCCGTGCTCGAACTATCGCTGAACGGCGCCAGCCAGGTCATCGTCGATATCTACTCGCGCTTCCTGTTCGAGAAGGAAGTCTTCGAGCGCCGCGAAAAATCCGAACTGAGCGCCGACGAGTTGTGTGAGATCATGGAAAAAGCCCAGCGCGATACTTACGGAGACGGCCTCGACGAACGCTATTTGCAAAAATGGATGTGGACCTGGAAGCCGCACTACTACGCAGCCGAGCTCTCGTTCTACAACTTCCCCTACGCCTTCGGCCTGCTTTTCGCCACCGGTCTGTACGCCATCTACACCCAGCGCGGCGCAGCCTTCGTACCCGACTACATGCACCTGCTTGCCAGCACCGGCGAAGCGCCCGCCGCCGAACTGGCCGCGCGCTTCGGCATCGACATCCGCAGCAAGAAGTTCTGGGAAGACAGCATCAAAACCTTCGAGGCCCAGATCGCGCGCTACGAAGCCATCTAAAACAGATACAAACCAAATCCCTGTTTATTCTCGTTCATTCCTGGCTTCCAGCAATAAACGGGGATGAACAGGGATTTTATCGCCCCCGGAATCCAAAATCTCCCGATTTTGGACCGTCAAAAGTCTGGAGACTTTTGACTCCACCTTATTGGAGACAACATGAACAGACTCTTTTTATTGGTATTGCTGTCAGCCTTGATTCTCTCCGCTTGCGGAGCGCCAGCCCTGGCTGAGCCCGCTCCCCCATCCATAGCGGAAGCAACCTTCACCCCCCTGAGCAATGTCGAAGGATCCGCTCCCGTTTCCACGGCGGCGGTTAATCCATCGGCATCCCCCGTCCTGCCCGCGACTGCGACAGTTTCCGTGACCCCCACGCCCAGCGCCACCGCTGGGCCGCCTCCGCACCCGATGAGCATCGCGGCCCAACGGGCGATGTCCTACCCCGGCAGCGACATCATCATCGAGCGCGAGCTGACCGCAGCCCTGAACTATCGCCGCTATTACGCCTATTACTACTCTGAAGACCTGAAGATCTACGGCTTGCTGACCGTACCCACCGCTGAAATGCCCGCAGGCGGCTGGCCCGCGATCGTTTTCAACCACGGCTACATCCCCCCCGATGTTTACCAAACCACCGAGCGCTACATCGCCTATGTCGACCGGCTCGCCAGCAGCGGCTACGTTGTCTTCCGCGTCGATTATCGCGGACACGACCAATCCGAGGGCGAGGCCACCGGGGCATACGGCCATCCTGGCTACACGACAGATGTGATGAACGCCGTGGCTGCGATCAAGCGCTACCGGAACGTGAACCCGGAGAAAATCGGCATGTGGGGCCACTCGATGGGCGGATACCTGACCCTGCGGGCGATGGTACTCTCCGGCGATGTGAAAGCCGGGGTGATCTGGGCCGGCGTGGTGGCTTCATACCCGGACCTGATCTGCTGCTGGCGCCGGACGGGCAGTTTCACACCTTCGCCCAGTTCACGCAGCTCCAGTTGGCGTACCGGCTGGGCCGAATTATATGGCTCTCCCGAAAGCAACCCTGAATTTTGGGCATCCGTCTCATCCAACAGTTACCTGGAAGATTTATCCGGCCCGATCCAGTTGCATCACGGCACAAAAGATGAAGATGTGCCGGTCGAATTCTCGATCAAACTGGCCGATGAGATCAACGCGGCCAGCGGCACAGTGGAGCTATATACCTACCCCAACGACAACCACAATATTTCAAACTACTTCACAACCGCCATGAATCGCAGCATTGAGTTTTTTGACCGCTACTTGAAAGAATAAGGTTCTTTGCAAACAAAAACAGGGACAGGCCGGATGGCTGTCCCTGTTTTTGTTATTTATTGCTAGAATTTCGGCCCGGCGTCGATCACTTCCTGCGGGGTGCCGTCTTCGAATTTTTTGAAGTTCTCACGGAATCGCGCCGCCAGGTCTTTGTAGCGCCTGTCATACTCGGCGCGGCTCGGCCAGGATGACCAGGGCTGCAGCACGCTTTCAGGCACATCCGGGCAGGTCTTGGGCACTTCGAAGCCAAAAACCGGATCTTGATAATATTCCACATCCGCCAGTTTGCCGGTCAAGGCAGCGTTCAGCAGGGCTCGGGTGTAGCGGATGCTGATGCGCTTGCCAATCCCATACGGCCCGCCGACCCAGCCGGTATTGACCAACCAACAGGTCACGCCATAGCGCTCGATCTTGTGCTTGAGCAGGTCGGCGTATTTGTAGGGATGATGGACCATGAACGGGCCCCCAAAACAGGCCGAGAAGGTGATCTCCGGTTCGTCGCGCAAGCCGACCTCGGTCCCGGCGATCTTGGAGGTGTATCCCGAAATAAATTGATAGAGCGCCTGGTTCGGGGACAGCCGCGCGATGGGCGGCATGACTCCGCTGGCGTCGCAGGTCAGCAGAATGACGTTTTTGGGGTGGCCGGCCTTTTTTGCAGGGACGGCATTGTTGATAAACTCGAGCGGGTACGAGGCGCGGGTGTTCTCGGTCAGGGTATCATCGTCCAGGTCGATCAGGCGGGTGATCGGGTCGAAGGTTACATTTTCGAGGATCGTCCCAAAACGATGGGTGGTGGCGTGAATCTCGGGTTCAGCCGATTCAGACAAGCCTATCACCTTGGCATAACAACCGCCCTCGAAGTTGAAGACACCCTCGTCGCTCCAGCCGTGCTCATCGTCGCCGATCAGGCTGCGGGTCGGGTCGGCGGAAAGGGTCGTCTTGCCGGTTCCGCTCAGGCCGAAGAACAAAGCCACGTCATCGGGGTTATCCGGGTTGACATTCGCCGAGCAGTGCATCGACAGCACGCCTTCAAGCGGCAGCAGGTAATTCAGGATCGTGAAAACCGATTTTTTGATCTCGCCCGCGTAAGCCGAATTGCCAATGATGGCCAGTTTTTTCTCGAATGACAGGCAAATGAAGGTTTCGCTGTTGGTGTTGTCGACCGCAGGCGCAGCCTTGAAGGAAGGCATCGCCATGATCGTAAATTCGGGCACAAAGCGCTTGTATTCTTCGAGCGACTGCGGCAGGATGAACATATTGCGCACAAAGTGGCTGTGCCAGGCCAGCTCTGTCACCAGGCGCACCGGCAGGCGATAGTTTTCGTCCGCGCCGCCGTAGACATCCTGCACGAAGACATCCCGGCCTTGCAAAAAACCAAGCATGCGGGCATACAGTTCATCGAATTTGCCGGCTTCAAACGGGCGGTTATAGACGCCCCACCAGATGTTGCCTTCCGAATCGGTCTCGCGCACCACGAATTTATCGTTGGCCGAGCGCGCCGTATGCTTGCCGGTATTGGCAACAAACGTGCCGCCCGCCACCATCGCGCCTTCGCTGCGAAAAATCGCCTCTTCGTAGAGCGCTTCGGTGGTCAGGTTCCAGTAGGCCAGGCGCAGATTGCCAACGCCGTGATTGGACAGGTTGTAATCCGCCTTGCGGGTTTGGGCTATACCTTCAGCGGGGGTTTTGATGTTGAGTAAGTTATTCATAGTTTCTCCGTTTTTTCGGTGTCATGTGTCAAGTTTCAGGGAATGCGCTTCACCTGATGCATGACACCTCGCACTTGAAACGCCATTACAACCAATCCCTGATCATCTTCTTGTCGCCGATATAGATCTCGTTCGGCGAGGTCGGGTCGAGCGCCCACTTGATGCGCGCAACGCCCTCAGTCACATCTTTAACCGAACCGGAAATCGACAGGCGAATGTGCCCTTCCATGCCAAACTCCTTGCCCGGCACGGTCACAACCAGCGCCTTCTTGAGCAGGAACTTCGAGAGTTCGACCGAGTTATTGCTAAAAGCGCGCAAATCGGGCAGCGCATAGAAGGTACCGTCCGGCACGATCAGGCGCGCCCCGTTGAACGTTTTCATTTCCTGTAACAGAATCTCGCGGCTGTTTTGGATTTGCAAGCGCAAGGCCTCGACTACATTCTGCAGACCATTCAGCGCTCCCTCGGCGGCGGATTGGGAAATCGGCGACACCCCGGAGGTGGTCTGGGCTGTGACATTAGTCATCACCCGCACCAGTTGCCGCGGAGCAACCACCCACCCGACGCGGAATCCAGTCATGCCGTAGACTTTGGCCACGCCGTTGACAACGATAATGTGCGAATCTTCCACGTCGCGCTGCGTAAAGCGATAGGCGGGCGCAGCCTCTTTGTGGTCAAAAACCAGTTTGTGGTAAATATCGTCGCAAATCAGGTAAATCCCCTTGCGTTCACAAAAATCAACCAGTTTTTCGATCAATTCAGGCGGGTAAACCACCCCGGACGGGTTGTTCGGGCTGTTGACCAGAATGGCGCGGGTATAGCTGGTGACGGCCCGTTCGATATCTTCGAAGCGCGGCGTAAAGGTGCCATTCTCGGGCGTGACGATGACCGGCTTGCCCATGCACATCTTGACAATTTCAGGATAAGAAACCCAGTACGGAGCCAGGATGATGACTTCATCCTGCGGGTTCAAGATGCTGTAAAAAATATTGAAAAGCGATTGTTTGGCGCCATTGGTCACGATCACATTTTCAGGGGCAACCAGACGGTCATAATTCTCTTCTGTATAGCGGATGATCGCCTTTTTTAGAGAGAGAGTCCCATCGGCAGGTGTATATTTGACCTCGCCACTGGTCAATTTGGCGGCCGAGGTCAGGATGGCCGCGATTGGCGTTTTGTTTTTCGGTTCGCCAATGCCCAAATGAATAATCGGCTCACCGCGCTCGCGCAACAAGCGGGCTTCTTCGTTCAGGACCAGGGTTGGTGATTCAGCAATTTCAGAAGCAAGTTTACTCAGTTTCATCAATTCTCCTTCAGGTTAAAAGCAAACCTGGTCAGCGCATTGCTGCTGACCAGGCATAGTACGACCACCGCCAAAGGGCGCTGACAATTATATTGTCAGACATCACTATCATGTTTTAATTATACTACCGGCAAGGCCGGCAATCATCACGCCAAATGTCATTATTTTTCTACATCGTTCAAAATCTGCTGTGCAATTCTCCAGCGAGAACGATCTGGGCTTGTTTCTTGAAGATAACGCCCTGGGCCGGGCCGGGCTTGCTCTTCGATCACGCTAACAAGTTTTTGCCTGTCAGCCTGATCCAAAATGTCCAACATATCAGAAGCAAGCCGTAGCGCAGTATATTGCTCGAAAGCGGAGCGGGAATGCCCGATAGCATCCAACACCAGTTCGAGACACGCCACATCTGGATTTCCCCGCAACAGTGACAATGCCGCTACCCGCTGTCCATCGTTGCCGGAACGATAAAGCGTTTGTATCTCTTGTATTGAGTACGCAGCTTTATCAGACAAAGCCCGGATTTGAGTCACCAAAGTATTCATCTTGCGCGTGCGGTAATCGCCTTTTTGCAGTCTCGAACGAATGGCATCGTATTCTTGAGCCAATTGTATTACCTGCTTACGGGCTTCCTCGGTATCCGGCGCCAGGCTCCGGGCAATTTGCTTTTCAGCCTGGACCCTGACTTGTTCGAATTCTTTTTTCTGGGAATCGTCCAGTTTGTCTTTCGTCGAATCAACCACCGCAACCAATTCTGTCAGCGCCTTGAGCAATCCCGGAGTGTCCGCTTCCCCCGCCCCTGTCTTAATTTTGCCGCCAAAGAAAGCGATCATTCTTAATATCGGAGGCAGCCAAACCAGCGACAGGATGAGAACGGTGGTCGTCGTTATCTTGAACCCTACTACCAGCGATGATCCTTTCTCATCATCAAACGTCTGGCTGATATCAAACATGCTAATGAGTGAAAAGACGATGATTGTGGCAATCCATAGTCGTGGAATAGTGAAAAGTTCAGCCAGCAATTCTTTTGCTCTTGCAAACGTCTTCTCATCAAGAACGAGTTTTTTGTCCATATCTCGCCTCTTTCAAAAACAGACAATTACAGTATAGTACAAATACAAGCCAAAAGACAACTTTCTCCAGCCGGACAGTATGCGTTCACAAAAAACGATTTACCTTTCACCGACCTTGCAATCCGGATAGCAACCTGTCCCCGGCATCCATTTTGGGCATCTGGCACAATACTTGCAACACATCCTGTACATCACTGGAGGTGTGTTTATGAAAGACAAAATTATTGAATCAATTGGCCGCTGTAACCCGGATGAACCCCTCAACCCCGGAGACCCGCGCTGGTGCGACTTTGATCCCGCGCGCGGAACCAACCTGCACGACCGCATCGCCCGCCGCCTGCGCGGCGCCGAGGCCGAGCACAAGTACAGTCACATCGCCCTGGCCGGGCATCGCGGCTGCGGCAAATCCACCGAGCTGGCGCGAGTCATGGACCAGGCACGCTCCGAAGGCTACCTGCCGCTGTATGCCGTGGTCAACGAACAAGCTGACCCCAATGAAATAGGCTTCGGCGACCTGTTCCTGCTCATGCTGCGCTTACTCGACGAAACCTTCGATGCCGACAAGCGGCTTAAGTCGCTGCCAGAAAAAACCATCAAAGTAGTCACCGATTGGTTTCACGATGTCACTCACATCCAGGAAAGGGAAGTGCAGCGGGTTATCTCGTTTTCAGGTGAAGCCGGTTTGGGAGCCAGCACGCCGCTCGGAAAATTACTTTCCGGACTGAGCTTGCTGCGCAAGACAACCGGTACGCAACGCGAACAGATCAAACAGGCCGTCGAAAAATATCCCGACCAATTGCGCGACAATCTCAACCTGTTGCTGGCAGATGCCCGCCGCCTGTCGGAAAAGGTTTACCCACGCGGGCTGATTTTCATCCTCGACAACCTTGACCGCTATCCGCCCGAAATGATCAGCAAAGCCGTCCTAACCAACGCCGACCTGCTAACCGACATCGCGGCGCACACCATCTTCGTCCTGCCCATTTCGCTGCTCTACAATCCGCCCGGCGAGACGGTGGAAGACCGCTACGAACCGGAAACCCTGCCAATGCTGCCAGTCTATCCGCGCGGCGACCCGCAGACCATCCACCAGCCAAGCGTGGACGCACTTTTGCAGGCAATTTACCTGCGCGTCGACCATTCGCTTTTTGCCCATTCTTCGCTGGCTGTGCGCATTGCCCAACTTTCCGGCGGCTGTCCTCGCGACTTGCTGCGCCTGCTTAAGGAATCGCTGCTCGAATCATCCGACCTCATTGATGAACGCGCCGTCACTCGCGCCGCCAGCCTGGTGCGCGGAGAAATGGCGCGCAAGCTGACCCTGCGCCACTACGATCTACTGGCGCGCACCCACCTCGAAACCACGATCAACCCCGATGACGATGGCCGCTTCCTGCTCTATCGTCGCGCCGCGCTGGAATATGACGCCGACCGCTGGATTGGTGTGCACCCGCTGCTATGGGATACTTCCGAGTTTCGCGCATCGGTCGAAAGCATCCGCCAGGAACGCGGCGCAATTCTACGCGCATAATATTTATATTTGATGTAAAATCTTACTATGGATGAAAATATAAACCCCATTGATGAGCTTGAGCGCCTGAAGCGCTTCGCCGAATACCACCAGGGACAATTCAGTCTCGGCCTGGTGCGCGTCAATGACCCACGCAAGCGCAACGAAATTATCCAAAACCTGGGGCAGGCGCTCAAGCAGGATGGCATTCAACTTTTCAACCTTGACCTGTCCAACCGCCACCCGACCAATCTTCGCGATTCGCTCAATGCCACCGCCGAGGGACGCCGCTTGTTACAATCGTCACGCAACGCTGCCCTGGCCATCACCGGCATGGAACATCTCGTCGATGTCACCACACCAATTGGCCGCCCGGCCTTTGCCGCCGCCCTGAACGCCGAGCGTGATTTACTACGCAACGGACTCCCCATGCCTGTCCTGCTTTTTATGACCGACCTGGCCATGGACAGGCTTGACATCAATGCCCCCGATTTTTTTGATTGGTACAGCGCCAGCTTCCATTTTCACCCCGGCGGCTTATCGGCAGCCCGCAGCGAATCGGCTGCGGCAACCCTGTCGCACCAACCGCCAACCACTTCAGCCAAACAACGCCAAAAGCTGGAAATGCTCGAAAAAGCGCGCAAAGAGCTCACCAGCCAGGCCCAACTTACCCCCATGTTGGCCAGCGTGCTGATGGAAATCGGCGGTATCTACGCCGCACTACCAGGCTTCGCAGATCGTCAACTGGCAACTTCTTACTTCAAGCAGGCAGCCGAAATTTTTGCCGCCACCAAACAAAGCAGTCAGCAAGCCGAGGCCCTGGCATGCCTGGCCGAAGTCTACTACTGGATCGACGACTATAGCCAATCTGCCCTCCATTATGAACAGGCTGTTCAAATTTATCAGGACGGGAATCAGCTTCTCGAACAAGCCGCCTGTTTGCAAAAAAAAGGGGATGTGCACTTGCAACTGGCCGAGTTGCCCAGCGCAGAACAATGCTACCAGCGCGCCCTGGAAATTAATCGCAAGCTCGAAAACCTTTCCGGAATCGCATCCTGCATCCGCAGCCTGGGAGACCACGCCCGGCTTGTCGGCGATTACACTCTGGCCGATAGCCGTTATCGTTCCGCCGCCCCGCTCTTCAAACGCGCCCAAGACTCGCTCGGAATCGCCAACTGCATCCAAAGCATGGGAGACATTTTGCTCCAGCAAGGCGAATACCGCCGCGCCCAACTCCGCTACCAGGAAGCCCTGCCCCAGTACATCCAGTTGGAAAATGCCCTTGGTCAGGCAGATTGCCTGCAAGGGCTGGCTCATGCCTTGCGCTTGCAAGGCAATCTGCTCAGCGCGCGCAAATACTACGGCAAGGCCCTCGAAGGGTACCGCGCCCTCGGCCACCGCCTGGGAGAAGCCAGCTGCATCGAGAGCATCGCCGACCTGTGCCGCCGCCTTGAAGATTACAACAGCTCAGAACGTGAATACATGGAAGCCCTGAGCATCTACCGCTCCCTGCGCAATCAACTGGGCGAAGCCAATACCTATTATGGCCTGGGAGAAATGTTCCTGCAAAAAGGCGAAACAGACACTGCCCGGCAATTCTTCCTGCGTGCCGAAGCCATCTACAAAAAAGCCGGGGCCCGCCTGGGCCAGGCCAACACCCTGGCGGCGCAAGGCCAAATCAACCTGCTCGACGGGCAGCTCGAACAAGCCGCCCAACTGCTCGAACAGGCCAACAAACTCTACCTGAAAATCGGCGACCGCTACAGCATTGCCGCTCAAACCGGTAACTTTGGCTGGTTAATGCAACGCATCAACCAAACCGGACTGGCAAGCCATTATTTCCTGCATGCCGCCGAACTTTTTACCGCCCTGGGGTTGGAGGAGCAGGCCGAAAGACACCTGCAAGCCACCCGCCAAAACTCAGCCCCACCAAAAACGCAGATGGTTATTCGTCAAAAATAACCTGCAAGCGCCCTTTCGCATCTAAAAAAGAACGCGCCGAAAAGGGGGCCTCACCCGGGCCTGTCGCGCGAATCCTGTCCAGCAGGATCGGAACATCATCCAGGAGATGGAACTTGTCCACATCCCCGAGCGGGATCCAGGCCAGATCGCCTTCCTCGCTCGGGACCAACTCCCCTGCGCCTGCCTGGCCGCTAAAGATAAACAGTCCAATGCCGGGGCTTTCGCCCGTGTCGATTAGCAGAGTCCCGACAAGCCGCAGGTCGGCCTGCAAGCCGGATTCTTCCAACAGTTCACGCCGCGCCGCGTCGAGAGCCGTTTCGCCGCGCTCGATGTGGCCGCCCAGGCCGTTATAGCGTCCATCCCAACGGCCTTTTCCTTTGATTTTAAGCAGCAAAAGCAACTCGCCGCGCCAGGCGAACACCAGCACACGCGGAACAATCTGGTAGCGTTCAGGGTTGATATTCTGGTCAGAAGCGGGCATGGCTTACCTATTAAAGTAGGGCGAGATAATTATCTCGCCCTACTTTTTCTATTGAAAGATGACCGACCGTTTCTTACGAAACCAGCTTGCGCAATTCATCGAGGTGGCCGGCGCTGCCGAGCTTCTCATTCTTGTGGGCAATAAAATTGGCATATTCGCCCATGAAGATTTTGCCCACCGGGCGCAAATCAAACTCAGATGGCTTGTCACGGAAGTATTCGCGATGAACGCGCGTCCAAACCAGGCGGCCATCGGTATCGATATTGACCTTGGTCACGCCCAGGGTAGCCGCCTTGCGGAACTGGTTGTCATCCACGCCCTTCGCGCCTTTCAACTGGCCGCCCGCGTTGTTGATGCGTTCCACTTCATCTGCCGGAACAGAGCTGGAGCCGTGCATCACCAACGGGAAACCAGGCAGTTCCTTCTGGATATCGGCGAGCACGTCAAAATGCAATCCCTGGGTGCCGCTAAATTTGAAAGCGCCGTGACTGGTGCCGATCGCCACAGCCAGAGAATCGCAGCCAGAGCGTTCGACAAACTCACGCGCCTGGCGCGGGTCGGTCAGCAAGGCGTTGGCCTCATCGACAGCAACATGCTCTTCGACGCCGCCCAGCATGCCCAACTCAGCCTCGACCACCAATCCCTTGGCATGGGCCGCATCAACCACCCGCCGGGTGGTCTCGATATTCTTGTCGAAAGGTTCGTGGCTGGCGTCGATCATGACCGAGCTATAGAAACCGCTGTTAATGCAGTCATAGCAGGTTTCTTCGTCGCCGTGGTCAAGGTGGACAGCAAAAATCGCATCCGGAAATACTTCGTTGGCCGAAATGATCAGCCCTTCAAGCATTTTCTTGTGGGTGTATGAGCGCGCTCCCTTGCTGATCTGGATAATGAACGGCGCCTTGCTTTCAACATTGCCGCGGAACAGGCCCATCGTCTGCTCGAGGTTGTTGATGTTGTACGCGCCGATGGCGTACTTTCCATAAGCCGATTCAAATAGTTTTTTTGTTGTAACAATCATGGTCGTACCCTTCCTTTTCAAATGAAGTGGGATTTTAGCCGCAAGCCAACACGGACAAAGTGCAACTTTCTCTTATGGGTCGCGTAAATCAGCATGTAGCCCAAAGACAGCTTGATTATACCTACAAAGTCAGGCTATAATAAACATAATTCTCGTAAATTCATCGTTTTCTCAGGAGGAACCATGAGCGATTTTTTTGGACGTGTTACCGGCGACCAGGACCCCATCAAAAAATTACTATCCTATATCCCTGGTTTTAGCGGATATATCGAGCGAACCAACCGCCGCGCAGCCGACAAACTGGTGCGTGACACCGTTGCCCAGCGCTTTGAAGAACTGTACAAGCGCATCTCGCGCCTTCAGGCAGACATCATCAGCGCGGGCGGCATCGAACTGATCGATGACCTCGAAAAAGCCGCCCTGCAAATCCGCATCTTTGCCGACAAAGTTCGCAACGCCACTTATGGTTACTCGGGCTTCTTCGACGCGGTCAAAATCAACGAAGAAGAATTGGCAAAACTCTATGCGTTCGACTCGGCTTTCTTCGATTTCGCCGACCAAATCAACAGCGCCCTCGACACCCTCGAAGGCAATATCGGCCAGGACGAGGGCCTGCCGGCCACAATCCGAAATGTGGTAACACTGGCGCGCGAAGCCACCGCCGCTTTTGAGCGCCGTTACGAAGTTATCAATGGCGCAAGCAACCCGTAAAAATATATATCACCAATTTGTCAGACAAAGGTCACGCCTGGTGCGTGGCCTTTGCTTTTTTGATGTAAAATTAAAGGGAATAATCTGATCTTATACCAATACCACATTTGCTTACAAGGAGAAAATCATGTGGCATGAGTACATCTCCGCAAAAACCACAGATGAGGCTGTCCGGGCCCTGGCAGAACAAGGCAAAAAAGCGCGCATCATCGCGGGCGGCACCGACCTTATCCTCGAACTGGAACGTAAAGTCCGTCCTGATATCAAGACTCTGATTGATATTACCCGTATTCCCGGATTAGATGAAATCTCGCTTGACGAGGACGGCGTTTTGCGTCTCGGCGCAATGGTTACCCACAACCAGGTTGTGGCTTCAAAACTGTTGCGTGAGCGCGCCTATCCGTTGGTGCGGGCTGCCTGGGAAGTCGGCTCGCCGCAAATACGCAATCGCGGCACAGTGGCCGGCAACCTCGTCACCGCCTCACCCGCCAACGACACCATCACCCCATTGATGGCGCTCGGCGCCTGGGTGCTCTTAAAATCAGTACGCGGCGAGCGGCGTGTGCCATTAAGCGAGTTCTACAGCGGCGTGCGCAAAACTGCCTTGCAGGCCGATGAAATGCTGGTTGAGATCGCTTTCAAGGGTATGCAAAGCAACCAACGCGGGACATTCATAAAAATGGCCCTGCGCCGCGCCCAGGCTATTTCGGTGGTCAACATCGCGCTCGTTCTGACCTTGAACGAGGATACTGTTGAAGCATCTTCGATCACACTGGGAGCGGTCTCCCCGACGATTATCCACGCAACCGAAGCCGAAGCCTCCCTGCAAGGCAGGCAGCTCAGCGACGATGTGATCGCCAAAGCCGCCGAACTGACCCGCCAAGCCGCCCGCCCGATTGACGACATCCGCGGTTCGGCGGCTTACCGGCGCGAAATGGCGCGGGTGATCGCAAAGCGTGGGCTGGAAGCGATTCGAAATAACGAGACCCACGCCGGGTTCCCCGCGGAGCCGGTCCTGCTTTGGGGCAAGCAAATGCGCCAGCCAGCAGATGATTTTGCGGGCGCGCATCACGCTCCGGGCGCAGACATCCAGACAACAATTAACGGTAAAAAGTATGCATTTAGCACCGGCCACGAGAAAACCCTGTTACGCTTGCTGCGCGAAGAAGCCGGGCTGGTTGGCTCGAAAGAAGGCTGCGCCGAGGGTGAGTGCGGGGCGTGTACAGTCTTCATGGACGGTCAGGCTGTGATGTCGTGCCTGGTTCCGGCCCCGCGCGCGCATGGCGCAGAAATTGTCACCGTGGAAGGCCTGGCAAACCATGAACAATTGCACCCCGTTCAAGAGGCCTTTGTGCATGAGGGCGCGGTGCAATGCGGTTATTGCACGCCAGGGTTTTTGATGTCGGCGGCAAAGCTGCTCGAAGAGCGCCCTCACCCGGATACAAATGCGATTGAGCAGGCCATTACCGGCAACCTGTGTCGCTGCACAGGCTACTATAAAATTATCAAAGCCATCGAGGAAGCCAGCAAACATTCTGTAAAGGAGTAGGTCATGTCTAAATATCGAACCACGCAAAAAAAAGAGTTTGTGCGCCCTTATAAAATTCACCCCATCTGGCGCGGTATTGGTTTCATCATCATCATTATCATCCCTATTGTCGGCTGGGCAGCCACGCAAGAATTGGTGACGCTGGCCCAGGGCTGGGATGTTCCCCAGGTGCAGAGTTTTATCAGATCACTATCGTCACCTTTTAAATTTCCACCGTGGGTGTCCGATATCCCGTTTCTGAGCGGCCTGGCGCGCTGGATTCGCTCAATACCAATGCTGAAATTGCAAATGGTGTTTTTCTTCTTCATCGTGCTTATCTTATCAAGCGTTCTTTCCATTATCTACAGCATCGTTTACCGCGCCGCCGTCCCACTCTACGGACCGCTCGATGAACCGGCCCCAAAAATAAGGGCAAAGAAATATACACGTTAAATCAACCATGAGGCAACGATGACGAAAATTATCGGAAAATCGGTTACCCGGCTGGATGCAGCCAGCAAGGTGACCGGCGAGGCGCTTTACCCCGGCGATATTAACCTGCCTGAACAGGCTTACATGAAGATTCTGTTTGCCGGCAGGCCGCACGCAATTATCAAGAAAATCGATCTGGACGAGGCGGCAGCCGTGCCCGGAGTGATTGCGATTTTCACCGCCAAAGACGTGCCTAACAACGAGTATGGCCTGATCATGCCCGACCAGCCGGTATTGTGCGGTCCCGGCTCAAATAAGCCCTACGCAGAACGGGTACGCTGGGTCGGCGACCAGGTGGCGATAGTGGTAGCCGATAGTGAACCCATCGCGGCCCAGGCGCGTGATTTGATTCGGGTCGAATACGAAGACCTGCCTGTTGTGACCGATATGCTGGCGGCAATGGAAGCAGATGCGCCCTTGCTGCACCCGGACAAAGGCTCAAATGTGATTTTGCGTTACCGCATCCGCAAGGGGGATGTGGAAGCAGCCTTCAAAAAGGCAGATGTCATTGTCGAGGGCGTTTATGACACCCCGATGCAGGAGCATGCCTATCTGCAACCGGAAGCCGGTCTCGGTTATATTGACGAAGAAGGCCGCGTAACGGTGCTGGTCGGCGGGCAGTGGACTCACGAAGACCAGGAACAAATCGCCCACTCACTGGGCCTGCCGCTGGAGCAGGTGCGCGTCATTTACCCGGCGATTGGCGGAGCCTTTGGCGGGCGCGAAGACATGTCTGTGCAGATCGTGCTGGCCCTGGCAGTTTGGAGGCTTGCGCAACGCGGGATCAAGCGCCCAATAAAAATCATCTGGAGCCGCGAAGAGTCGATGCTTGCGCATCACAAGCGCCACCCTTACCACATCAAGACCCGCTGGGGTGCGACAAAAGATGGCAAATTGCTGGCCGCTGAGGTGGATTTATACGCCGATGCGGGCGGCTACGCTTACACGTCAACCAAAGTGCAGGGCAATGCGACCCTGATATGTACCGGACCGTATGAAATCCCCAATGTCAAGGTGGATTCAGCCTCTATTTACACCAATAACATGGTCACGGGTGCCTTTCGAGGCTTTGGCGGCCCACAAGGGTTGTTTGCCGCAGAACAACAAATGAGCAAATTGGCTGAAAAATTGGGCATCGACCCGATCGAACTACGCCGCCGTAACCTGATACAAGAAGGATCGATCCTTTCAGTTGGGACGCCGCTGCCAAAAGGTGTTTCAATGGGCCAAGTTGTCGATAAATGTGTCGAACGCATGGGCGCCCTGCAAGAATCCGGCCGAGGCAAAATCACTCCAAAAGCCATAAAGCGCGGCTGGGGCTTTGCCTGCGGGTTCAAAAATGTCGGTTTTTCATTTGGCGCACCTGAACAATGTGTGGCAACCATCGAATTGCACGGCAAGGCAGAAATCGAAAAGGCCGTGCTCTATCATGCCGGCGCCGAGGTCGGCCAGGGTTCGCACACAGCTTTTGTCCAATTTGCGGCTGAAACCCTAAACCTGCCGCTCGAGAAAGTGGAATTGATCGCTTCAGATACCGCCGTTACCGGCAATTCCGGTTCGGTTTCGGCCTCGCGCATGACCTTTATGGCCGGCAATGCCATCAAGGGCGCCTGCGAGATGGCCCTTGAGAAATGGCAGCGCGAAGAGCGCCCGGCGATTGCCACCTACCAATACCGTCCGCCGCGCACCACGCCGCTCGACCCCGAAACCGGCAAATCAGACCCGAATTTCGCATACGGCTACGTGGCCGAGGCGGTTGAAGTCGAGGTGGATATCGAAACCGGCTTGGTGCGACTGGTCAACGTCATCTGCGCCGACGATGTCGGCAAGGCTGTTAATCCCCAGCAAGTGCAGGGGCAGATCGAGGGTGCAGTGGTTCAGGCTGCCGGGTATGCGTTGATGGAAAACATGATCCAGCGCGATGGACGGCTGCTAACCGATAAACTGTCCACCTACCTGATCCCGACCGTGCTCGACATCCCGGAAAACGTCGAATCGCTTATCCTGGAATACGCTGACCCGATCGGGCCTTACGGCGCGCGCGGAATGGGAGAGATGCCCTACCTGCCGCTGGCCCCAGCCGTGACCGCCGCCGTCCACGCCGCGACCGGCATCTGGTTCGACGAGTTCCCGCTAACCCCGGAGCGCGTCCTGCGCGGATTGGGCCGGCTGGATTAAATTTTCTTTCACAAGCAAAAGGGATATCAGGAATTTCGCTCCTGGTATTCCTTTTACTTCCTCACCCCAAAAACAGGTTGAAAGCAATCCTGAGACTTTATGAGCTGATTTCACAGAAAATGATAGGCGCACAAGGCGATAATATTTGCAAAATTTCTTTCAGGATCCCCACATGAAAAACATCTTGAGCATCGCAAAAGAACAAAAACATCCCTTGGCGTTATTTTTACTACTGGCAATGGCTTCACTTGCATCCCTGGCTATCTTCGCTGCGCGCGTGCAGAAAACAGACAGTTTCCATTACCTTTTTCTGGTATGGAATTTATTTCTGGCCTGGATACCTTTGGGGATGGCGTGGCTTGCTTCAAGCGCCAGAAATCTGCCACGCCCGTTGAAGATGATAAGCATCCTGGCGTGCTCAATTTTATGGCTGGCTTTCCTGCCAAATGCGCCTTACATTATGACCGATTTCCAGCACCTGGCAAAATGGGACCGGGCCTCGCCGCTCTGGTATGACGTGCTGATGTTGGCCTGGTTCGCCTGGAATGGGTTGTTTTTAGGCGTGATCTCACTGTTTATGATGCAAAAAATGGTTGCCAGCCTGTTCAACCGGCTGACCGGTTGGATTTTTGTCATTATCGTCAGTGGGTTAAGCAGTTTTGGGATCTATCTGGGCCGCTTCCTGCGCTGGAACAGTTGGGATATCCTGCAGAATCCCGGCTCGCTGGCCAGTGATGTATTTGAACGAATTGTGACCCCGCAAAGCGACACACGCGCACTGGCCTTCACTTTTATGTTCTCGTTGTTCTTTCTGTTCGTTTACCTGACAATGATCACGTTTGGTGGGCTGGTGGCGGCAAAAAATCCAGCCGAATAAAACACCAGGGTTAGACCAACTCTTGATAGACACCCATAAGCTGGCCGGCAATATGCGACCAGGCATATTTGCGCGCATAATCGGCTGAAGCTTTCCCCATCTGCTCCAGCAGGGATGGGTTTCCCAGGATGCGAGTCAGGCGGTCACACAGTGCGTCTTCATCCTGGTCGGGCACATGGAAACCTGTGACGCCATCCTGTATCAGGAAAGCCAGGCCGCCGACCTGCGAAGCCACAACCGGCGTCCCACAGGCCATTGCCTCCAGCGCCACCATGCCGAACGATTCGTAATGCGAAGGCATCACCAGCACATCGGCAGCAGAATAGTAATAGGGCAGGGTATCCTGTCCGCGCTTGCCGAGGAAAACCACCATCCGGTCCATACATAAATCGTGGCAAAGTCCCTGTAAACGGGTCATTTCCACGCTCATTTGTTCGGCAGGGACATTCGGGTCGCCGCCAATAACAACCAGGTAAGCCGGGCGCTCGATTTCATTGATACACAAACAAGACATGGCCTTGATCAGCGTATCGACCCCCTTGAGCGGTTCGATACGCCCGACAAACAAGACCATGCGGTCCTCTTTCGGGATCCCGATGTAGTCTTTGGCTTCATCAGGAGGAATGGGATAAAAATGGCAGGTATCCACCCCCGGTGGGATGATGGTTACCTTGCGCATATCGGCTTTGTAGAGCCATTGTAGTTGGGCCTGCTCTGCCAGCGTAGCGGCGATGATCACGTCTGCCGCGCGCAAAACCTGGCGTTCACCGTCCAGACGGTAAGCGCCTTCCTTTTCGGCATCGTTGGTGGCGATGCGGTTTTTCATCTCACCCAGGGTGTGGAACATGTGCACAATCGGGATATTCCATTCGGCCTTTAATTGCTCGGCAGCCAGGCCAGACATCCAGTAATGGCTGTGGATGACATCATAGCGGATGCCGCGCTCGGCGGCAAACTGCCTGATCCCCTCGGCAAATTGCGGAATATACCCGGCCAATTCTTTTTTGGGCATGGGCTGTTCCGGCCCAGCCGGGATGTGCACCACGCGGTTGCCAAAGCCGAGGTCGTGCAAAACGTGCGGAACGTGTTCATCCTGCGAACGGGTAAAAACATCCACGTGGATGCCCTGGCGGCCCAATTCGGCGGTCAGATCGCGCACGTAAACATTCATCCCGCCGGTGTCCTTGCCCCCCAGGGTCGCCAGCGGACAAGTATGATAGGAAATCATGGCAATATTGAGCATGGCTTAATCATACCCCAAAGAAGCAAAACAACTCATTTTTCTTGCGATTCTGGCGGGTATCCTGTATAATTTCGCCCGCTCAACAAGCCACCATAGCTCAGTTGGTAGAGCAGACGATTCGTAATCGTCAGGTCAAGGGTTCGACTCCCTTTGGTGGCTCATATATGTAGGCACACTTGTATTTTGATTTTCAGGGGGACTTTGGGATGGGATTTTGATGGCGATACCGATAAGTAATCGGTTATCAATTCTATCTATGCCGACAGATTCAAGCAAAGCATGAAGAATTTCACGGCGACGCTCGGGGGTTCGCATCCGTTCAACCATTTTCCGTAAAACAGCACTGATTTCATCTGCTCCGATGTTCGGCAAGGTATTTTGCTGATATTGTAAATCTATGAGCAAGGTTTCAGCGCCATATTGATCATTTTCAAGATCTGTCAAGCGCTGCAACAAAGCTCGACTGTGACCCGTTTCGGTGATGGCGTTAGTCAGATTAGTAATCTGAGTGCGCAAAGTTTTTAGACGCTGATTAATTTGGCTGATTCTCTCTGCCGTTTCGGAGCTTGCTTTTTGGCTGCGGTCTAGCATTTCAGCATGGATAGCAGCCATATAACGGGGGTTTTCCGCTAATTGTTCAATTTCATCGACAATAGCTTTTTCGGCTGCAGGAGCTGATATTCGTGGCAGATCACAATCCTGGCGACGCCGGGCACGGGTGCATTTGTACGATAGATCTGATACTTTTGACTTGTCAGGTCGTGGTGAATTGTGGCCAAAAAGAGGCGAACCGCAGCGGGCACAATGAGCTAATCCGGTCAGTGCCATCTGGGCATTGATACGTCGAATTTTTGTTGTGCTTTGTGGGGCATTTTTTACCTGGCTTGCAATGTGCTGTTGTCTGATTTTTTGTACTTCTTCCCATATAAACTTATCTACCATTGGCTCGCAGTAGTTATCTATTACGAGTTCTCCATATTTGAGACAACCGATGTAGAGAGGGTTTGCATAAAAGTAACTGTATTGATTTATGCCGCTAAATAATCTGAGTTCTTTATGAATTTCGCTGAGCGATATGCCCGCCGCGCGCATATCAAAAGCCTTTTTTACAGTAGGAATCAGGCTCGAATCAGGTTCCCAACTATTTCGAATGCGCTTGACACCTTCCGGGCTGATTATCTCTATAGGCTTTGCTATAAACCCATATGGGGGTGTTCCTGGCACCGCTCTCTGGCGAACCATATCGTAAAGACCACGCTTCGCCTCTTCGGATGCTTGTTCGGCTTTTTCTTGATTGCCAACATCTATAAGGGTTTCAACAACAATACCGTATTTTCCGTCTGGGATATTATCAATTAGAGAATGGAGGATAATACCGCGTTTACGAACATAGGCTTTGTATAGTTGGCTGTCAATTTTGTTGCGAGCCCAACGTGCAAAGGACCATATTAGAATCCCGGCAGGTTTTTTGCCTGCTTCGACCAGGTTTATCATTTCGTTAAACTGATCCCGATTATCATTGGTTCCGCTCATATGAATATCTGCAAAAACTTTTTGAAGCCGTAAACCATAACGCTGGCAGTATTCGACCAATACATCATTTTGTTGAGGAACAGAGCGATCCTGATTCGGACCTCCTGAGTCTCTTAAATATGCCCAGACAATAGAACCAGATGACAGACTTGGGGGAGGAGGATAATAATCGGGCATAATAATTTCCAGTGTAATAATCTATTTTAATAAGCGGGCAATATAACTTGGTAAAGAGGCTAGGTGAATGTTATTTTCTTGGAAAGAAGAGCGCTGAATAGCCGATGCGCCAATCAATAGGTGTAATTGGGCGGCGCTCAATATAAATAAACCGACTCCCCCACAGAAATAAAATAGTTTTCAACCGCTTTTTCAATATGCACGATATATTTTAAAATCTTCTCCCGGTTTTCGGGAGTTGCAAATTGATACTTTTGGTTGATAACGTAATCTGTGTAATCGTAAGTCGGTTCGGTTTGTTACATTAGCCCCTTCACAGGGGTTTTTTATTTTTTCGCGGGAAGAGTTTTTCCCATAACTGCATTGGTGCTTTCTCCGGCAGGCTGGATGTCCCCTGCTTCCAGACTATTGATAAAAGCTAAAACTGCCCTCTTTTGAGCAGGCGTCATCTGTGATGTTCGCTCAAGTATTTCAGCGTCTTGCAGATCTTTGTTGGGTAATGATGGCAGAATCCCCGCACGTCGAAAAACTTCTTCTGGAGGCAAACGCAAAGCGCGGGCAATGGCAGTTAATGTATCAGTTCCAAGACCACGCGATCCACCTATTGCGCGTGATATTTGAGCAGGCGTAACACCAGAAATGTCAGCCAGTTCTTTTTGACTGATATTTCTAATATTTATTTCTGACTTAAGCCACTCTCCAAAAGTTCCCATAGGTAATCAAATAATACCTTTCTGGCAATTACTTCGGGGAAACTTTAGTTTCCTCGTTGACAACTTGTTGCAAATGTGTATAATTTCCCTGAAGGTAATTTTCGTTTCCATTTTATCAATCAACTCTCGCAGGAACGAGAGTTTGAGTTCAGAAAAGGAAAAAAGCATGGAAGAGAAAAAGAACACTATCTATAAATATCGTACCGTTCCGGTTGATTTCGAAACGCACAGGATGATACTGGTTTTGTGCAATTTTTATGAAATGGGCAAACGCGCTCAGGGGGCGCTGATTAGAAGGCTAGTTAAAGCCGAATATCGCAAAATGACTGAGAGCCTGCAGCCCGGTGACCAAGTATGTAATCCCGTCTCCCTAAATCAGACTCCAGATTAAAGCATGGGATGTCGGGAGCCAATGGTCACTTCGGCGACTATCCAGTTTTACGAAATGACAGACGAGGAAGCTGACGTCTGGCGCATCGGCTTGTCTATGCTCCTAGACGAGATCATGACCGAGTTAAAAACTGAAAATAACACCATTATCGAGTCGCCGATTGAGGTTGAATGGCCAACTCCCGCCTATGTGGCGTGTGAGTAGTTTCGTAGGTACCCGCCATGAAGGCAATCGTATTCACTACACGCTCCAGTAATTACTTTTTACAACTGAGACATTCGTGTGTTTCATTTCACATTGTACCAGAAGGAATATGCAGTTCCTGGAGCAGCAAACGGAGGTCGCAATGAGTCTTACTACCCTATCCCCTACCTTACCCGCCCAACGCCACTGCTCGCTTAGCAAGCTATTAACACTGAGGGAATCCCTGGCTGCCCAGACCCAGCCCCCCAACACCTACGCCCTCGGACTGGCCGCAGACGGCCTGCCGGTTATCGCCAACATCACCAGAAGCCCGGCCATGTTGGCCACCAGCGACCACGCCGCCAGCCTGCAAGCCCTGTTGGGAACGATTGCGGCAACCGCCATATTTCCAGGCAGGCAAACATCGATTGGCGCGGTCATCGTCTCCAGAACGCCAGAGCGCTGGCACGGCATCAATCCGATGGCCGCCGCCGTCAGCCCAAAACGGATGGGCGATATCCTGCAGTACCACATGCGGAAACCTTCCGCACCCAGACTTCCCATCCTGCTGGACAACCTCGGCGCAGGCTGGGACATCGAATACCGCTCACTGTCCTTGTTGGCAAACGCCCCGGAGTTCCACCTGGTCGTCAGCGCTTCGCCACGGTACGCCTGCCGCATCCGTTCCATCTTCAGCAAAATCCTGATCGGTGAAATCCGTGACTTCCCTACCCTGTTCGATCTTACTGCCCCAACCACCCTCACCACCCCACTCACCAACGGGCAGTTTGCCTTTCGTCATCAGTCCCGCTGGCTGACATTCACACCCGCCACCCAATAGGAGGTATCCATCATGAACACAACTGCTCGTTACACAACACCCGTCGCCAACCCGTTTGCTCCCCAGCAAGGCACCGAACTCGAAGTCGAACATGAGCCGCTTTTTGAATCCGCAGTCACCCAGGTCGGGGTCTTCGACTGGATCAAAGACAAGTCCCCCACCCTGGCCTTTATCGCAGGCAACCTGCTGCTCGCAATCGGCGAATACCGCGTGTATGACTTCGCCCTACAAAACACTGGCGAAGTCTGGAAGGCCTGGTTTTCCGTGTCCGCCACCTTCTTCCCGTTCATTTTGTGGGAGGTCGCGGTCCAACACGCGAAAGCATCTGGGATGATGCGCGGACTGGCCTGGCTGGGTATCTCGCTATCTCTGTTCTTGGGGGTGCTGGTCGGTACGGCTGATTTTATGGTGATCAATGGCCAGGCAGCCAACGCCGAAGGATTGTTGGGGCTGCTGGCCGTCAGTCTCTCCGTTCACGCGATCCTGTTCCTGGCTTATTTCTACAGCCATCCGGACATCAAGGCCCACCGCCTGACCGCCCAGGCAATTGCCCGCCAGCAATTGGCCGAAGCCAGCGCGTCTGTCGCTGAAAGCATCCTGAAAAGTGCGCGCACTCGGCTGGAACTGGAGCGGCGCATCGCGGAGGAATACGGTTATGAAAACCTTCGCCGGGCAATTGCCGAGATCGAAGGGCGCCCCTACCACGCGCCTAAGCAAGCCTACGTCCCCGGCAAACAATCCCAGGTTATGGCTTCGGCGTTGAACATCCCCGAGAAACCCATCCAGGCCTTCAGTGGCAACGGCCACAAGCCAGGCGATGACCCGGATTTTCACTAAGCCAGTCCCCCGCCCTGCATCTGGAAGCGGCCCAGCCCATCCGGGCAAAGCCCTTCCAGGTGCAGGGAACACGCAGAGCAGGCAGCGCAAAACGCGATCCGCTGCCGCAGGAAGCCCGCCACATCCTGCTCTCTGCACTGGCGGCGGCTGGCGCAAAATGGTTGAACCTGCGCGAGAAAAACGGACAACCGCTGGCGGTGGCGGTCATCCCGAATGCTCAATTCTCTGATGAAGGAAAAAATCTCGTATGAACAAATTGCTCTTGTTTTTGTTGCTCGTTCTACTCCCGGCTTGCACACCAACACCCGCACCGGATAACGCGGCAGCCGGGGCTGTAACATCCGCTCCCAGCCCAACCCAAACCGGCGTACCTGTCTCCCCCACACCCCAGGTTGCCAGGGTCTGCGCGGACTGGCTGAATGTCCGCCAGGATGCCGGGGTAACCCATCCGATCATCGCCAGCCTGGCGCGCGGGGAGACGATCACCGTTCACACCTACACCACCACGGTCGATGGCGCCACCTGGGCCGAAACCACAAGTGGATGGGTCAATTCAAAATATTTTTGCAAGGAGAATCCGTAATCCATGAAAATCATTACTGTCGCAAACCAAAAGGGCGGCACCGGAAAGACCACCACCGCCGTTAATCTGGCCGCGGCCCTGACCCTAGCCGGGAAGAAGGTTCTCTTGGTGGACCTGGACCCACAGGGCAACCTGGCAACTTTCCTCGGCCACCAGCCCAGGCCGGGCGCTTATAACCTGCTGGCCGCTTATATCCCCGGCCTTGCCAGCCTGATGGGCAATGACAAGTCCGCCCAAATCCGCAGCTTTATCGTCAGCGCTGAGCGCAGCCAGATTTCGATCTTGCCGGGCAGCGCAGAAACGGCAAATGCCCAGGCCTTTATGCTTACCGGCGAACGCGATCTGAACCTGATCCGCCAGGCCGTTTCCGAGCAGTTCGCCCGCTACGACCTGGTTATCCTGGATACGGCCCCATCTCTGGGCGGCATTCTCGAACTGGCCCTCTGGGCCGCCGATGAAGTGCTGGTGCCGGTCGCCAGTGAGACTGCTGCCATCCAGGGCGCATACCAGACCATTGCCACCCTCAAAGCGCTCACCCAGCGCGGCTGGCAGGGCTGCCTGGCCGGGATCCTGCCCACCTTCTACGACGAGCGCACCGTGGAACGCCGCGAAGGCTTGTTGCATCTCCAGCAGGCCTTTGGCGCTCTGGCCCTCCCCCCCATCCACGAATGCACGGCCATCCGCGAACTGCCCGCCAACCAGATGACGATCTTCGAGAAGGCCGAGGCCGAGAAGACCAACAGCTATGTCCGCCGCGCCGCGCAGGAGTATTCAGCGCTGGGTAAGGCAATCCTGAAAGGCTAATCATGTCCAAAGCCGAGCGCAAACTCCCCCATCCAGATGCCATCCAGGTCGCCCCGAGTTCGCTCCTGGATGGGCTGACCCTGAAATCTCCCCACTCTCAGAAGCCACGCAAGACGAAGAAGGACGGCTCCCCCACCTGGGATCAAGTCAACTCTCCCTTTCGCTACGACCTGACCGACCCGGAGGTTTACTACGCTGTGGCCGGGATTGCCACCCAGTTGGAGATCAACAATATTTCCACGGTTGCCATTCAACTGATCGATTTTGCTCTGACGATGTACGACCAGGGCAAGATCTGGATGGAGTCACATCCCAACCCAAACCCGAAAAGCACCCAGATGGTGCTGACCTGGGAAAAGATCCAGACCTGGTCGCAGCCGATCAAGCCAGACCGGACCCGCAAACAGCGCCAAAAGAAATTGATTGCGCCACCCCGCAAGCGAACTCCGTTTGGCTTTCGCTGGGGGCGCAATATTCACAACCGCCTCAAGTCGCTGGCGGCTGAATACAACGTTGCGCTGGGGGCGATGGTTACCCGCCTGCTGGCCTATGCAGTCGAAGAATACAGCTGTGGGCGGCTGAAACTCTCCCTGCAAGCGATTGCCTCCCAGGAAGTTTCCGGCTGGAGCACGACATGAACCAGGTTGGTTTCCGCCAAAAGCGCACTCATTTTTTTATCGGAACATCTGCGGTACACGATACGTTTACCCGCTCCGTGTACGTCCGTGTAACGCCGTGTACCCGCAGCGTGTACCCAGGCGTGTATATCATGCCTGCTAAATGGAGCAGCAAGGCGGCTGATTTTCTCCACATGACCCGCGCTATGGCTCCAAAACATCGCCCCGCAGCGGCCTTCCTGTTGCGTTTCTCGCTGAGGTAATCGCTCTATGACAGACCGTCCCCAAACTATCTTCCGTGTGATTAAAAACCCCGAAAATCCTTTTGTGATGATGGACAAACGCGCATTGGCGCTTCCGTCCTTATCGTACAAGGCAAAAGGGATTCTGGCATATCTACTCAGCCGCCCAGACAATTGGATCATCAACATTGCCGATGTGGTCAACCACTCACCAGACGGGGATTATGCGGTTCGGTCAGGGATCAAGGAACTCATCAAAGCAGGATATGTGCGGCGCAAGGTAGAGCGTAACGAGAAGCAGCAGATCATCCGCTGGGTGATGGAGGTTTACGAGCAGCCTATTCCGGCTGACGAACAAGATGAGAACTTTGAGCCAGAGCCAGATCGAGGAAACCTCGATCTAGGTTATCCAGATGTAGAAAACCGCCACATTAATAATAAAGAGTTTACTAAGAAAGAAAACATGGCCGCTGACGCGCCCGCGCGCGCCGCTGCGCCAGAACCTTCCAAACCCGACACCGGAACACACCTGGACCGCATCGCCGCTTTTCCGGCAGACTGCCAGCCTGGCGCAAAACTGATTAGTGAGATTTTCAACCTGCGCCCACCCGAAAAGCCCGGGCCAGGCCAGAAGCGCGGCGACTTCGGCCTGTGGATCAAGGGCATCAAAGAACTCAACAGCATCGCCGCCGAATATAAAACTCCACTTGAAACCGCCATTCGCCTGACCTGGAAACGCTGGAAGAACAGCCCCTTCACGATGGCCCACCCCGGCGCGCTCGCAAAAACTATGATCGGTATCCTGGCCGCTCAGGCCACACCCCAAAGAGATTATCCCGTGCCCATCAAAAGCACGTTAGAAAACATCATCAAAGACTTTCAGCCAAGGAGCTAATCAACCATGTCAAACGAAATCCCCCTCATCCCGCACAGCCGCCAGGCCGAAGAAGCCGTGATCGGCGCGGTCCTGATCAACCCGGATGTTTATATCGAACTATCCGAGTTTTTGTCCGCGGAAGATTTCTTCATCCATCGCCTGCGTTTTGTCTGGCAGGCCTTCGCCCGTCTCGTCGAGCGCCGCGTCCCGATCGACATCCTAACCGTTTCCGAGAGCCTTGAAAAACAAGGCCAGCTCGAGGAGGTGGGCGGGGCAGCCATCCTGGTCGGGATGCTGAACGCGACACCAACCACGCTGCACGCCGATGCATACGGCCAGATCGTGCGCGAAGCTGCCGTCCGGCGCCAGATGCTCACCGCCGCCAACAAGATCGCCACCCTGGCCAATGACCAGGCCATCGAACTGCCCCTGGCGACCGAACAATCTGTGGCCGCTCTCGAAGGGGCGATCTTGCGCGAAACCGGTGGCCAGTTGGTCCCGCTGCGGGATGCGCTCGGCCAGGCCTTCGATCAGATCGATGCTCTCAGCCGGATCAGCGAACTGCCCGGCACGCCCAGCGGCCTGATCGATCTCGACCATCGTCTGGGCAACTTCCAGGCCGGAGCACTGTACGTTTTGGCCGCCCGTCCCGGTTTGGGCAAGACTTCCCTGGCCCTGACCGTCGCCCTGAACGCTGCCCGGACAGGCAAACGCGTGGTGTTCTTCTCGCTGGAGATGCCCACCCTGCGCATCACCAACCGTCTTCTGGCCCAGGTCTGCGGGCTGGATGTGCAGCTGCTCGATACCGGGAAGGTCGGGGCCGATGATTGGGAAAAACTGGTTCAGGCTGTGCAGTCTCTCGAAAACCTGCCAATTTTCATCGACGATACCCCGGCCATCACGCCTTTGCAGCTCAAGTCCAAACTGCGCCGCCTGCATCTCTCGGCGGGCAAGCCGGACCTGGTGATCGTCGATTATTTGCAGTTGATGCGGGCCGGGGTAAAGACCGAGAACCGCACCCAGGAAGTCGGCTATATCTCGCGCTCGCTCAAGGCGCTGTCCAAAGAGTTGAGTGTCCCGATCATCGCTGCCGCCCAGCTAAACCGGGATGTGGAGAAGCGCGCCTCATCCCGTCCGCAATTGTCCGACCTGCGCGAGAGCGGCGATATCGAGGCCGATGCGGACGTGGTCATGTTCCT
>JAKLPV010000088.1 GCA_022013685.1 Anaerolineae bacterium | reverse complement strand
GTGTTTTTGAGCTAACAACATGGCTAAAGAGGTATCAAAATGGGCTTTTTTCGCCCCACTTGATGTACAGAATCAAAAGCTCTACAGGAAAGAAAAAAAGCTGGTATGAAAAGAGTAAGTTATTTTTTCGGCATTCCTAAAACAAATGCAGAATGTAGAATGCGGGATGCAAAATCTCATTCCTCGTGCTGCATTTTGACTTCTGTATTCAAATAAATAAGGAGAAAGATATCATGGCAAAAATTAATTTTGGCGGCACCGTGGAAGAAGTTGTAACTCGCGAAGAATTTCCGCTTGAAAAGGCGCGTGAAGTTTTGAAAAACGAAGTTGTGGCAGTTTTGGGTTACGGCGTGCAAGGCCCGGCTCAGGCCATGAACATGCGCGATAACGGGATCAACGTCATCGTTGGTCAGCGTGAAGGCACGTCCAACTGGGACAAGGCTGTTGCAGATGGCTGGGTCCCCGGCAAGACGCTCTTTACCGTTGAAGAGGCTGCAGAACGCGGCACGGTCATCCAGTACCTGCTTTCGGATGCCGGTCAGCGCAGCCAGTGGCCCAAGATCGTCGAGACGCTCAACGAAGGCGACATGCTGTATTTCTCGCACGGTTTCTCGGTCACTTTCAAGGAAGATACCGGAGTTGTGCCTCCCCCGCATGTCGATGTGGCTTTGGTCGCCCCGAAAGGCTCCGGGCGCAGCGTGCGCACCAACTTCCTGGACGGTTCCGGGATCAACGCCAGCTTCGCCGTCCACCAGGATGCGACCGGCCGCGCGATGGAACGCACCGTTGCCCTGGGCATCGCCATCGGCGCGGGCTATCTCTTCCCGACAACCTTCCAAAAGGAAGTTTACAGCGATCTGACCGGCGAACGCGGCATCCTGATGGGCGCCCTGGCGGGTGTGATGGAAGCGCAATACAACACCCTGCGCGCCAACGGCCACAGCCCGAGCGAAGCCTTCAACGAAACCGTCGAAGAACTGACCCAGTCGCTGATCCGCCTGGTCGGCCAGAACGGCATGGATTGGATGTACGCCAACTGTTCGACCACTGCCCAACGCGGCGCGCTGGATTGGAAAGATAAATTCCGCGATGCGGTTGCTCCTGTTTTCAGCGATCTGTACCAGAGCGTTGTAACCGGCAACGAAGCCCGCATCACGCTCGAGGCCAACAGCCGCCCCGATTACCGCGTCAAGCTTGAAGAAGAACTCAAAGTCATTCACGAATCAGAAATGTGGCAGGCTGGCGCAGCTGTCCGCTCGTTAAGGCCTGAAAACTGGCAAAAGTAAGAGCATAGAACGTGAAGAGTGAAACGTCTCACATTTTACGTTTCACTCTTCATCTGGAACGGAGCAACTTATGTCTAATTATGTAAAAATCTTCGATACCACCTTGCGCGACGGGGAGCAATCTCCCGGCGCAACCATGACTTCGGCAGAGAAACTGGAAGTTGCTCGTTCGCTGGCCCGTCTGGGCGTGGATGTGATCGAGGCCGGCTTCCCCGCCGCTTCGCCGGATGACCTGGAAGCCGTCCGCCGGATTGCGATCGAGGTGGGCAACCCAACTGACGGGGCGAAAGTTCCGGTCATCTGCGGGCTGGCGCGGGCCACCAAAAACGATATCGACGCCTCCTGGGAGGCCGTCCAGCACGCCAAACATCCCCGCATCCACACTTTTTTGGCAACTTCGCCGATCCACATGAAATACAAATTGAAGATGGACCCCGAAGAAGTGGTTGACCAGGTTTACAAAATGGTCAGCTACGCACGCACATTATGCGAGGATGTCGAGTTCAGCCCCGAAGACGGCGGCCGCTCCGACCCGGAATTCTTGTACGTAGTGCTGGGCGAAGCCATCCGCGCCGGGGCAACCACCCTCAATATCCCGGATACTGTTGGCTATACGACTCCGGAAGAGTTCGGCGCGTTGATCGACGGGATCATCAAGAAGACCCCCGGCATGCACGATGGAATTACCGTTTCGGTGCATTGCCACAACGATCTGGGGCTGGCGACAGCCAACACCCTGGCTGGAATCCAGGCCGGGGCGCGCCAGGCCGAAGTAACCATAAATGGCATCGGCGAGCGCGCCGGAAACACCGCCATGGAAGAAATTGTGATGGCGCTGAAAACCCGCCCGCACACTTACAACTGTACGACCGGCATCGACAGCACCCAGATCACACGCGTTAGCAAACTGGTCAGCAACTATACCGGTATGAGTGTCCAGCCCAACAAGGCCATCGTGGGCGCGAACGCGTTTGCCCACGAAGCAGGCATCCACCAAGACGGTATGCTCAAAAACCACCAGACTTACGAGATCATGCTGCCCGAAACGGTCGGCCTGAGCCGCTCGAAGCTGGTGTTGGGCAAACATTCCGGTCGGCACGCGCTCAAAGTCCACCTGCAAGAGATGGGCTACGAGTTCAGTCCCGAAGACCTGGGCGTGATTTTCGATCGCTTCAAGGAACTGGCAGACAAGAAAAAAACCATCACCGATGCCGATCTGGAAGCGCTGGTCGAAGACCAGGTGTACCAAGCCAATGAAGTTTACAGCCTGGACGGCCTGCAAGTGGCCTGCGGCACGATGGGCCTGCCAACCGCTACGGTGCGCCTGCGCGGCCCAGACGGCCAGGTCTACATCCAGCCCGCGGTCGGCACCGGCCCGGTGGATGCCATTTACAAGGCCATCGACCAGGTCGTGCATGCCAAAAACAAGTTGCTGGAGTTCAACGTCCACGCTGTGACCGAGGGCATCGACGCGCTCGGCGAAGTAACGGTCCGCCTGCAAGCCGAGAACGGCAACACATCCACCCGCACGTCCCCGCAGACCGAAAATACCCGCCACCGCACCTTTGGCGGTTACGGGGCAGATACCGACATCATCGTTGCCAGCGCCAAGGCCTATCTCTCAGCCTTGAACAAACTTCTGCTCTCGACGTATCACGAAACGAGCGCAGAAGTGAAGAGTAAATAGCTTGTCATTTCGAGCGATAGCGAGAAATCTTCCCCCCTCTAATACAAGATTTCTCAGTCGCCGCCACGCGGCTCCTTCGAAATGACAATTACCAATCACAAATAACCAATTACCCCTAAAAAGGAGAACCACCATGAACGCACCTGAAGAAATCAGCTTTGACGAATACGAACCTCGCACCATCCCCGGCGGATGGGACCTTTCCGAACTGACGCCAGTCTCCCCGGCGCGCGCCAACAAACCCAAACAACCCGACCCGCACGCCGAATGGTTTATCGAGCACGTCGAAAGCCTGCGCACTATGCCCGGCGGCTGGAATCTCTCGGAACTGGGATAACTCATGCCAAAAACATTATTTCAAAAAATCTGGGAGAAGCATATCGTTGCCCAGGAACCCGAATCACCGGCAGTGCTATATGTGGATTTGCACCTCGTCCACGAAGTAACCTCGCCGCAGGCCTTTACCGGTTTGCGGACTCGTGGACTGAAAGTCCGCCAGCCGCTCAAAACGGTCGCCACCATGGATCACGGGATTCCGACCCGCACCGATGACCCGTCCGATCCGTTTGGGCGCCTCGCTTACGCCGATATGGCGGCGAAATCCCAACTGCAGCAGTTGACCGACAACTGCGCCGAATTCGGCATCCCGCTGTACGGCATGGGTAATGACAAACAGGGCATCGTCCACGTGATTGGGCCGGAACTTGGCTTTACCCAGCCCGGCATGACCATCGTCTGCGGCGACAGCCACACGGCCACACACGGCGCCTTTGGCGCGCTGGCGTTTGGTATCGGCACCAGCGAGGTCGAGCACGTTCTGGCAACGCAGTGCCTGCTCCAGCGCCAGCCCAAAACCTACGAAGTGCGCGTGACCGGCAAACTCAAGGCAGGCGTGACCGCCAAGGATATCATCCTGGCCCTGATCGCCAAGATCGGCATCGGCGGCGGGACGGGCCACGTTTTCGAGTACACCGGCGAAGCCATCCGCAATCTGAGCATGGAAGAGCGCATGACGATCTGCAACATGTCGATCGAAGGCGGCGCGCGCGCCGGGCTGATCGCTCCTGATGAAACGACTTTTGAATATCTCAAAGGCCGCGAATTCGCCCCCCAAGGCGCAGACTGGGACAAAGCCGTCGCCACATGGAAAAGCCTGCCCAGCGACGAAGGCGCCGTTTACGACAAGACGGTCACCATCAACGCCGACGAACTGGAGCCGATGATCACCTACGGCACCAATCCCGGCATGGGCATGTCGATCACAGGCCGCGTCCCCGACCCGGACCACTTCGACGATGAGAATATGCGGCTGGCTCTGCGCAAAGCGCTGACCTATATGGGCTTGTATCCCGGTGAAAGCCTGCTCGGCAAAAAAGTGGATGTTGTTTTCATCGGCTCATGCACCAACTCGCGCATATCCGATCTGCGCCAGGCGGCGGCCTACCTGAAAGGCAAGAAAGTGGCCGATGGTCTGCGCGTGCTGGTCGTGCCAGGTTCCGGGATGGTCAAGCGTCAGGCTGAAGCCGAAGGGCTGGACAAAGTCTTCAAAGACGCCGGCGCCGAATGGCGCGAAGCGGGATGTAGCCTCTGCATCGCAATGAATGGCGACGAAGTCCCTGCAGGTCAGTATTGCGTCAGCACTTCAAATAGAAATTTTGAGGGAAGACAAGGGAAAGGCTCACGCTCATTCCTGGCAAGCCCGCTAACCGCAGCAGCTACCGCTGTAGCAGGAGTTGTTACAGACCCAAGAAATTTAGTGATTTCGTGATTTGGTGATTTCTTACAATCACTAAATCATCAAATCGGAAAATCACAAAATAAAACTTATGGCTCAATTCACCCAACTTACATCCGGTGTCGTGTCGCTGCCAGCCAACGATATCGACACCGACCAGATCATCCCGGCCCGCTTTTTGAAGGCCACCGACAAACTCGGCATGGGAAATAACCTGTTCGCCGACTGGCGTTACAACGCCGACGGTTCGCCCAAAGCCGACTTTGTGCTCAATAAGCCCGAATCAGCCGGGAAACAAGTTCTTTTGGCGGGAGACAACTTCGGGTGCGGCTCGTCCCGCGAGCATGCGCCCTGGGCGCTGACCGGCTTCGGATTCCGGGCCGTTATCAGCACCTCCTTCGCCGATATTTTCCGCAATAATGCCTTGAAGAACGGTCTCTTACCGGTGATCGTGGATGTTGAAACCCACAAAATGCTCTTCGACCTGATGGCCGAAGTACCCCATGCGGAAGTCAATATTGACCTGGCCAGCCAGACCGTCAATCTGCCCAATGGCCACAGCGTCAGCTTCCCGATCGACTCTTTCTCGAAAACCTGCCTGCTCAAAGGCGTGGATGAATTGGGATACATTCTCGGTTTTGAAACTCAAATTGCGGCATTTGAAACCGGACGATAGACCAATGACAAAAGACAAAGGCTCGGTCATTGGTCTATCGTCTTTTGTCTCGGAGAAATTATGACTTTTATCCAAATCTACGATACCACCCTGCGTGACGGAACCCAGAGCGAGGGCTTCAATCTTTCAGCCAGCGACAAGATCCGCATCGCCCAAAAACTGGACGAGCTAGGCGTGGCCTTTATCGAAGGCGGCTGGCCCGGTTCGAACCCAAAAGATGTGGAGTTCTTCGAGCGCGCCCGCGAACTGAAGTGGAAAAACGCCAAGCTGACCGCCTTTGGCTCAACCTGTCGCGTCAAAGGCGGCCCCGAAGATGACTCCAACATCAAGGCCCTGCTCGATTCGGGCGCGCCGGTTTGCACGATCTTTGGCAAAACCTGGATGCTGCATGTGCTCGAAGTGCTCAAAACCACGCCCGAAGACAACCTGCGGATCATCGAGCAGTCGGTCTCGTACCTGCGGGCGCAGGGACGGCGCGTTATCTACGATGCCGAGCATTTCTTTGACGGCTACAAATCAAATTCAGCTTACGCCCTCGAAACCCTCAAGGCTGCCGCGCGCGGGGGAGCCGAGACTCTCGTGCTGTGCGATACCAACGGCGGCACCATGCCCTGGGAAGTGGAGCAGATCGTGCGCGAGGTCAAAGCCGCGGTCGATCACCCACTCGGCATTCACACTCACAATGACAGCGAATGCGGCGTGGTAAACGCGCTGATGGCCGTCCGCGAGGGAGCGATCCAGGTGCAGGGAACGATCAACGGTTATGGCGAACGCTGCGGCAACGCCAACCTGTGCTCGATCATCCCCGATTTGGAACTCAAACTCGACCTGCGCTGCCTGCCCGATGGCGCATTAAGCAGGCTTTCCGAACTATCCCATTTTGTGGACGAGGTTGCCAACCAGACTCCCAACGAACACCTGCCTTTTGTCGGCAAATCTGCTTTTGCGCACAAGGGCGGTGTACATGTGGCTGCCATGCGGCGTTCGGCACAGTCGTACCAGCACATCGAGCCGGAAAAAATCGGCAATAAAATGCGCGTGGTGGTCTCGGACCTTTCGGGGCGCGGCAACCTGCTCAGCAAGGCCGAGGAATACGGCGTGGAAATGGACACCGGCGAGGAAGTGGTTGGTGTGCTTGCGGAAATTAAGGAACTGGAATCGCAGGGATTCTCCTTCGAAGCCGCCGAGGCCTCAGTGGCGCTGATGCTCAAACGCCAGGAGATGTACTACAAAGCACCTTTCGAATTGATCGATTTCACCGTAACGGTGGAACACCGCGACAAGCGCGGCATCTTCGCCGAAGCGACCGTCAAAGTGCGTGTGCCCGGCTCGGATGAGATCCTGCATACTGCCGCAGAAGGCAACGGCCCGGTCAACGCCCTCGACAAAGCCCTGCGCAAAGCGCTCCTGCCGCACTACCCGGTGCTGGCAAAATTCCAACTGGCCGATTACAAAGTCCGCATTTTGGACAGCGATAACGGCACATCCGCCACCACCCGCGTTATGATCGACACCCAGAACGGCACCAAGCGCTGGACGACTGTCGGCGCAAGCGCCAATATCATCGAAGCCTCGTGGCGTGCCCTGGCAGACGCTGTCGAATATGGCCTGACGGTTGCATATTAATTGTAGTAGGGGCGACCCGGCGGGTCGCCCCTACGGAATGGGATATTAATTAATGAAAGCCAACATCACACTACTCCCCGGCGACGGGATCGGCCCGGAAATCATCAGTGAAACCGTGACCGTGCTCGAAACCATCGCTGCCAAATACGGTCACACGTTCAACTTCAGCGAACGCCTGATGGGCGGCTGCTCGATCGACAAATTCGGCAGCTCGCTGACCGATGAAACCCTGGCCGACTGCCAGTCCGCTGACGCCGTGCTGCTCGGGGCGGTCGGCGGGCCAAAATGGGACGACCCCAAAGCCAAAGACCGCCCCGAACGCGGACTGCTGGCCCTGCGCAAGGGATTGGGCGTCTTCGCCAACCTGCGCCCGGTCAAGGTCCACCCGGCGCTGATCGATTCGTCTCCACTCAAGCCCGAAAAGCTGAAGGGTGTCGATATTCTCGTTATCCGCGAACTGACCGGCGGACTGTATTTCGGCTGGCCCAAAGGCCGCGACATCAAAGATGGCCGCGAACGGGCTGTCGATACGCTCGAATATTACGATTATGAGATCCGGCGCGTGATGGAGCTGGCTTTCAGCCTGGCCAAAGGCCGCAAGAAAAAAGTGACCTCGGTTGACAAGGCCAATGTCCTCGAAACGTCCCGCCTGTGGCGGCAGATCGCGGTCCAGGTCGGCGCGCAGAACCCGGATATCGAACTGGAACATACCCTGGTCGATACCGCTTCAATGCGCCTGATCACCGGCCCGGCCTGGATGGATGTGATCGTCACCGAAAACATGTTCGGCGACATCCTGACCGATGAAGCCTCGGTGTTGGCTGGCTCGATGGGCATGCTGCCATCCGCCAGCCTGGGTGCGGGGAGCGTTGGTTTGTATGAACCGATCCACGGCTCCGCACCGGATATTGCCGGGAAAGGCATCGCCAACCCGATCGGCACGATCCTTTCCTCCGCCATGCTGCTGCGTCACTCGCTTGGGCTTGAGGTTGAAGCCGCCGCCATCGAAAACGCCGTCGGCGAAACCATCACGGCCGGGGCGCGCACCGCCGACCTGGGCGGGAAATTAACCACGAAGCAGATGGCGGCCGAGATTATTTCACGTTTGTAATCAACGTAAGGGCACGGCGGATGAGAAAAGGCTCAAATCATTCGGCCTGCGCCGTGCCCCTGCACAATCATCCAAAGGAGAAATCATTATGGGAATGGAATCAAAATTTGTCTGGATGAACGGCGAACTCGTCCCGTTCGAGAAAGCCACCATCCACTTTCTAACCCCGGCCCTGCATTACGGCGCCGCCGTCTTCGAGGGCATCCGCTCTTACCAGACCGACAAAGGCCCGGCCGTCTTCCGCCTGCAAGACCACGCCGAACGCCTGATCGAATCGGCTGAAATCTTCGGCTTCCGCAACCTGACCTATACCCCACAGGATGTTGTCGAAGCCGTCAAATCGGTCGTCAAAGCCAACGGCTTTGGCGATAGCTACATCCGCCCGCTGCTCTACCTGGATGGCGGCGGCTGGAACCTGAACGTCGATTCGGGCAAGGGCAGCCTGGCGATTGCCGCCTGGGAATGGGGCAATTACCTCGGTGAAGATGCGCTTGCCAAGGGCATTCGCGCCAACATCTCATCCTTCACCCGCCACCACCCCAACATCATGTTGACCAAATCGAAGGTTGCGGGCAACTACGTCAACTCCTTCCTGGCCAAGACTGAATCAGTCCGGCTGGGGTTCGAGGAAGCCATCATGCTCGACCCGCAAGGCTACGTGGCCGAATGCACCGGCGAAAACATTTTCACCGTGCGGCGCGGTAAAATATACACACCTGCCACCGCCCCGATCCTCGAAGGCATCACCCGCCACACCCTCTTCAGCATCGTCACCCCGCTGGGTTACACCATCAAAGAACAGCCCATCTCGCGCGACCACCTGTACGCCGCCGACGAAGTCTTCGTCTGTGGCACCGCCGCCGAAGTCATCGGCCTGAGCGAAATCGACTTCCGCAAAATCGGCGACGGCAAGACCGGCGAAGTGACCCGCAGCATCCAAAAAGTCTTCCACGATGCCATTCGTGGGCGCGACAAACGCTACGAACACTGGCTGACCTACGTCGATTAACCAGATTGAAACTAAAAGAGACCCGCATCGCCATTATCGGCCTGGGCTTAATGGGAGCCTCCCTGGCCCAGGCCCTGCGCGGCCACTGTGCCGCGCTTTTTGGCGTGGATTCTGACCTCGAAACGGTGAAGAAAGCGGCGAATTTGGACTTGGTGCAGGCTGCTTCCGTTAAAATGGAAGAAATCATCCCCCAGGCCGATCTCGTCATCTTCGCCGCCCCGGTGCGCGCCACCCTTGGTCTGCTGGGCCGTTTAAGCGAGATCTCAAACGCCCGGGCGGTCGTGCTCGACCTGTGTTCGACCAAAGCCGAGATCGTCGCGGCCATGGACAGGCTGCCGGCTCACTTCGACCCGGTCGGCGGGCACCCAATGTGCGGCAAAGAGACATCCGGCCTCGAAAACGCCGACCCGGTAATCTACCGCGAGGCTCCGTTCGCCATCGTCCCGTTGGCGCGCAGCAGCCCGGCAGCGCTGGCCCTGACCGGGGAACTGGTTCAAGCGATCGGCGCGCGTCCGCTTCTGTTGGATGCCGCCACCCACGACGCCTGGACCGCCGCGACCAGCCACTTCCCCTACCTGATGGCAGCGGCGCTGGTGTTGGCGACCCCGTCAGACGCCGCGCCCCTCGTCGGAAGCGGATTCCGCTCGACGGCGCGCGTAGCGGGCAGCTCCGTCCCGATGATGATGGACATTTTAACGACCAACCGCGCCAACGTGCTGGCGGCCATCCAAAGGCTGAGAGAATCGCTCGATGGCCTGGAATCAGCCCTGCGTGAGTCCGAATCCGAACAGGAACTGGCCGAAGCGCTGAGCAAGGCCAGGGAACGGTATCAGGCGTTGGTGGGCAAGAGAGATTAGATATTCGTTATTCGATACTCGGTACTCGGTACTCGGTACTCGAATTATCGAATAACGAATATCGAGTATCGCATATCGCACATGGAGATTTTATGACCTACAAAGTGGCTTTCCAGGGTGAACCGGGAGCGTATTCTGAAGCGGCGGTGCTGGCGCATTTTGGCGAGGATGTGACGCCTGTACCCAACCCGTCATTTGAGCAGGCTTTCGCGGCAGTGGTCAGCGACGGGTGCGATTTTGGCGTCCTGCCGATCGAAAATTCACTGGCGGGCAGCATTCACCGCAATTACGACCTGCTGCTCGAAAACAATCTGCACATCGTCGGCGAACAGTTCGTGCGCGTCAAACATTGCCTGATCGGCCTGCCCGGCGCGGACAAAGCGCGGCTGAAGAAAGTCATCAGCCACCCGCAGGCGCTGGCGCAGTGCGACCACTCCCTGCGCGCCCTGGGGGTGGAGGTCGAAGCGGTTTACGATACCGCCGGCAGCGTGCGCATCATGAAAGACAAAGGCGATCCTACCCTGGCGGCAATTGCCTCAGCGCGGGCGGCGCAGGTTTACGATATGCCAATTTTGCAAGAGGGCATCGAGGACAACCCGGCCAATTACACCCGTTTTCTGGTGTTGTCACGCCAGGCGGTTGACCCGGCGGGCGCATCAAAAACGACAATTGTTTTCACACTCAAAAACGTGCCGGGAGCTTTATTCAAAGCGCTCTCGGTCTTTGCCCTGCGCGATATCGATCTGACCAAGATCGAGTCGCGGCCGCTGGCCGGCAGCCCGTGGGAATACCTGTTTTATATTGACTTTGCCGGAAATTTGAATGACCCAAACTGCGCCTGCGCCCTCGATCACCTGGGCGAAATGGCAACCATGCTGAGGGTGCTGGGATCTTATCCACGCTTCGTTTGGGGCGAAAAGTGACAGATTAATCGATCCATGCATATATCCAAAAAGAGATAATTCCGAATATCGCCCAAAGGGCAACCCCCGTGACAACACCTTTCCAGCCAGAACGAAAGCGAATCAATTCTGGAAAAAGCGCAACGCTGAGCCACACCGGTGATAAAAAGAAATCTTTAGTATAGCCATGATAACCAACAGGCATCATAAACCCAATGCCAACCAGCAAGGCTAATAGTAGCCCAAGCCCATCTTTCCAGCCCACAATCTGCTTACTGAACAGCAAAAGCAGCACAAGTGCAGTCCATGTAATGATAACTGGAGAAATTAGTATTGGTGAATCGCTAGAAAGATACCAAGCCCAACCAACAATCCATACAATCAGGGCAGCCAAAACCCCTAATTTACTCTGGCGTTTCTTTTCAGGACGAATTCTCAAAAGGAAAAAACTGGCTGCACTCAAAAATACTGCCAGGATCGAAATAAATAATCCCCAAACTAAACCCATTGGGCCACCGTACAAATTAATTAGCCCTCCACCAGCAGGTTTATAAGATGTTGCGATCAAAAAGAAAGCCACCAAGGCGGCATAAACCCCAAGGAAGCTTAGAACACTTGAGAAGAAGGCTCTCACAAGCAAGCCAACAATCGAATACCACGATACGTGATCAAGTTCGTCCGTTTGGGTTGACATGTATCAATCTTTTTTAGCCAAACAAAAGTTTAAAAACCTGAAAGTTTATGTAAACTGATACCAAAACCATCCCTGCCCAAAGCAGGGTATCGCGCCAACCAGCCCGGCGACTCAATAGTTCGGGAAAGAAAACAATACTTAGCCACACCGGAGAGGAACCGAAACTAAGGATATAAGGATACTCTGGATTCAACGTGGACAAGAAGCTCAAAATGATCCCAATTGCAACTCCCTGCCCCAGACCGGCATACTCCGCCCGACTTTTTATTCGTGCGGTCATGAAGAGAAAAATTGCCAGGGAAACAATGATGCCCGCGCCTATCGATATGTCGACATAATTCAACACATCGATATTACGAGCAAACAGTTTGTAAATAATCCACCCCACAAGGTAAAAACTACTAGCAGCCGTTACGGTAAAGGTAACAAACAAAAGAAAACTGATAAACAGTTTATTCTGTTTGTTGGCCGGGTAAATAGTAATCGCGAAAAAGCCACCAAATAAGAAAAATATCCCCAGAACGAATAAAGGCACCGTGCGTTCATCCGTTGAAGAAAACCTGAGTATATTTATCCCGATCGAAAGAGCAATCAACGCCATTCCTAAATGATTAGCGATACTGCCAAGGAACGCCATAAAAAGCATGAGCGAAGTGTTGTTTTGAGATGTCTGTGTTATTGATGAAGTTCGAGAAGATGCATCCATGATTCCTTTTTCTTGTGGTTTTACGGCTGAATATTCATCTTCGATTTGTTCTTATTCACGATGCATCTACCCATGAAACTTGTTAAATAGCCAAATAGAAATGATTCCTAAGGTTGACCAAAGGACAAACCCTATTGCAATACCTTTCCAGCCAGAACGAAAACGAAACAGTTCGGGAAACAGGCCGGTACTCAACCATATCGGCATTAAGATTGGACTTTTGACAACAAGCGATAGCCTTGCGGCTTTGGAAGCGCAAGGAAGCACCTTTAAAACTTCATAAACGAATGTCTCGACAGGCTCGACAACCACCGAAAGCTCAAGTTTTAGCCTTTTTTACGACTGCGAGTCGT
>JAKLPV010000087.1 GCA_022013685.1 Anaerolineae bacterium | reverse complement strand
GCGCTCACACCACACCACGCGGCCTCCCCCGGGAGACTTTACCCACCACCCGCCACACTTTGCATCTGGTAAACATACGTCCGGCGATGCCTGGTAAACATCACCCGGCTATGGGTGGTAAACATGACCCGACTATTGACAGATGGCGGAGCGTAGTTGGCGGAGCGTAGTTGGCGCAGCCCATAGTCGAAGGACGCTCCGCTCAGGACTTATGCAAGAAGTTTATTTGAGCGGGATCAGGGAAGAAACGATAGATTGTGGTGGAAATAAAAAAAACGCGCCTGACTTTCGTTTCAGACCTCGTCCAGTTTCGCGACCCGGCCCTCGACCATTTTTAACGGCAGCCAGGCACAGGTGACACAGATGCTGATGCCCAAAACTAACCCCGCCAGATACCCATAAATCATGGGGAATTGAAAAGCCGCGACAACCCAGAGTGGCCCAATAAATAGTCCAAAGGACAGGGGCAGGAATACAGCCGCCAGGATCGAGCCAAGGCAGCCCATGTTCCCGGAGTTCATTTTGCGCGGGTCTTCCCATGCGAAATTGGGGCTGAGCGAGCCAAAGCTGAGCAGGATTCCGTTCATACCTGCCAGACACATTGCAACCACCAGCAACCCGTAGAAAAAACCGGTCAATGAAATGCCTTGCAGGATGGAAATTCCGATTAAAAAGAACCAGCCCAAAGCCAGCGCAGGGAGATAGGCAACCATGAATTTAGCGGCGAGCAAGTGGGCGGGACGCAGGGGCGAAGCCTTCAACAGCCAGTAGTTCTTGCCTTCACGCGAGATGCCGGTCCCCGAGAGTTGCCCAAGCAACATCCAACCGACGAAAAGTGACATACCTACATTGCCATAAACCAGCAACGCGCGGAAGGATTCCATAAACCAACCCGGAGCGTCACCACGCCCGGCGGGTGGTTCGCTGCCGTTACGGAAAAACATAAAGGTGTAGAGCAAACCAAAAATAAGCGGGCTGACCAGTTGCGAAACCTGGCGCAAGTCGCGGGTAAGGATCAGGAAATCGCGCCTGACAAGCCCGCGCACCGGGGCCGGAAGAAACCGTTCGCTCAGTGTGGCGATCAGCGATACTTTGTTGGCGCCGTTTGAAGAGGCTGTAACGGTTTTTTTCTTATTGGTGACAACTTGAATGCCGGCCCAACCGCTGTAATACCAACGTTCAGCGGTGGCCAGAGCAAACCAGAATGCCGCCACTGCCAGCCCAAATGTAAGAGATACCAGCAGGAGACCTGACAGCCAGCGACCTTCACCCAGTTCGACCAGGCCGCGGCCAGCCCAATTAAGCGGCATCCAGGGAACATTCAGCTGCGTCACAAGGCTGGCCAACCCATTCAACTGCGCAGAAGAAGGCTCGCTTGAGTCACTCCAGGAGCGGCCCAGGTTGCCGCTTTGCGAACAAATCATCGATGTTATCGCGCCGACAAAGCCCAACACTTCGGCCACACGCCGGGCAGGAAAAATCCGCACCACTGTCATTACCAGCAGCGCAGAAAGGCCGGCCGAGGCGAGCGTCAGGGTAACCATCATCAAAACGACAAGAGGGTAATAGAGCAGGTTATAGCTGCCGGAAACTCCCAGGCCAAACAAGACTGGCAACGCAAAGACCGCTGCGATACCAAAGCTAGGCAAAACCGCCTGGAGCAGCTTGCTGATAAAAACTGCGCGAATTGGCACTGGCGCGGCTAACAAAAATTCCATGTCTCCAGAGAGATAAAGCGCCTGTAACAATACGCCAAAGCTGGTTAGAAAAACCCCGAAAAACATGGCGAGGAAGACAAGGGTGGGGATTGCCTGCAGGAAGGGCAAGATTTCCAGGCCCACATATTTGGTTAGTTCCGGCGAGCGCAAAAAGCCGAGCAGCAAAAAACTAAGCCAGAAAATAAAGCCGATAAAAACCAGTAACCCGACCAATCCGATGATTGTCCAGAATTTCCGGCTTTTTTTTGCATGTTTGAAGCTGTTGAAGTTGATTTGCCAGCGCAAACGTAACAGCTTCCAAACGGCTGAAAACATTTGCGTTGAAGCTTGGGTGGGCGCGTTCATTTCAGAATCTCAGCAATCTCAGCCACTTCGGCGCCCCCGGTAAGCCCGAGGAAGATATCTTCCAGGCTGGCTTCGCCGGTCTGGCCAAGCCGGCGCAATTCTTCCATGGTACCGACTGCGACCAGTTGACCCTTATTGATGATGCCAATCCGATCGCACATGCGCTCGGCAATTTCAAGGATGTGGGTGGATAACATGATCGCCGCGCCGCGGTCGGCAATTTGGCGCAGGATATCCTTGATCAGGCGCGCTGATTTGGGGTCCAGCCCCACGGTTGGCTCGTCAAGCACCAGAACCCTGGGGTCGTGCATCAAGGCGGCTGCAAGGGAAGCTTTTTGCTGCATCCCGTGGCTGTACGAATCGATGGTGTCGTCGGCGGCTTCGCCCAGATCGAACATTCGCAATAACTCGTCAATGCGATGCACCACCTGTTTGCGGTCCAGGTCGTACAGGTCGGCAACAAAACCCAGCAGTTCGCGCCCGGTCAACTTGGCGTATAAATTTGGGGTGTCGGGGACATATCCGCTGGAGGCTTTGGACAGTAAAGGCTGCGTCTGCACGTCATACCCGGCGACTTTGACGATGCCGGAACTGGGTTGCAACAAACCGACGATCATTTTGATGGTCGTGGTTTTGCCTGCCCCGTTTGGGCCGAGAAAACCAAAATTTCACCGCCGTAGACTTCAATACTGACATTGTCCACGGCGAGTTTATCGCCATATTTTTTGACGAGGTCAACGGTTTCAATCAAGGGACTTGTATCTGGCATTTTTTCTCCAAGGGTATACGATAGGCAATATACCTATTATACGCAGCAGGTTGAGAAAATATTCGCAAAAAGCTGAATCTCGAGCGAAATATCACTCCTGGCGTTGGGTGTGACAGCCGGGGCGGGCCGATCATCTTGCGCCAAGGTGAACCGGTTCAATTCCACGCTGCAAACGGCAACGGACGGAGCGATGCCCTGCTGGATGTTCTTCAGCCAGGCATCGTTGAAGAAGTTATTGATCGTTTTGCATTGTGGGACTTGTTGTGGCTGGTTTGGCAGAATAGCCTTCCAAAGCGTGCAGCCTGGCAACGATCAGTGGCTGCCAGTCAGATCTCAAAACTGGCGATGGGCGTTTCTACCACCCCGGCGCCTCGCTCGCAATTTGGGAATTATTCGGCGCTTTAGGAATTCCCGTGATAGGCCCCCGCATTTTGGCAAATATCAGAGAACCAATTATTCTCGATAAACGGGGATGGATAAGATGAGCAAACTACCTTGCATCACTTCGCTCTCCATCCTGATTTTGCCATCCATACCTTCGACCAAGGCCTTGGCGATGGGCAGCCCCAGCCCAAAACCGGGCAGGGCCAGGCTTTCTTCGCCGCGATAGAAACGGTCAAAGATACGTTCCAACCTTTCGGGCGGGATACCCGGCCCAAAATCCTGCACGCGGATTTCGACCTGGCTGCCGCTGGGCTGCGCAGTCACCGTAATCGGGCCGGAGGAATGTTTGAGGGCGTTATCCAGCGCAATTAACGAGACCTGTTTGAGCGCATCGCGGTCGCCAAGAACAGAGAGATTCTCGGCAGTGAGCCGGATTTCGCGCCCAGGGTCGAGCGCGCGCGCCTGGCGGCAGGTTTCTTCCAAAACGGGCAGGATATCGACCGCCTCACGGGCGAGACTGCGTTCGGCGTCGGCGCGCGCCAGGACGAGCAGTTCATTTACCAGGCGGATCAGCCGGTCGCTTTCGTCGGTCATATCGGCCAAAATATCGGCTTGCTCCTCAGCAGGGATGGACGGTTCGCGGCGCAAAAGGCCCAGGTTGCCGCGCAAGGTCGTCAGCGGAGTGCGCAACTCGTGGGAGACATCCGCCACAAAATCGCGCTGCATTTCGAGTGAGCGCTCCACCTGCTGATAGGCATCCTGCAAACGCGCCAGCATGGCATTGAAAGTGGTGGCGAGACGCCCGACTTCATCCTGGGGGCCGGTGTATGAAACGCGGCGGGTGAAATCACGTTCCTCGCCAATGGTTTGAGCGGTCTGCGTCAGGCGATGAATGGGCTGGAGCGTAATACCGGACAGAAACCAGCCAATGCCAAAAGCAACAAGGATGGTCAGCAGGCTGGCGGCCCCGAAAGTAGAGGCCAGGAATTGCAGAGAGCGATTGCGCTCAGTCATCGGTCGCGCAACCTGCAGGGCATAGCGGATTTCGCCATCGACCAGCAGCGGACGGGTAAAGATGAGCATGGTTTGCCCTTGATATTCACCCGTTTCCCAAACTGTCTTGCCCAAACCGGCGGCGGCCAAACCGGTTGAACTGAGCGGGACATCATCCCCGCTGCGGTTGAATGGGCTGGCGACCAGCATTCCGCCGGTATCGAAGACCCGCAAAACCTCGCGCTCGGGCAGTTCGCGGAAAACCTGTTCGCCGGAGTCGTTTTCCGGTTTATCGGGAGGCGCGCTCAAGGAGGCTGGCATCCCCGGATTGGGGTTCAGGTAGACCCGTAAAACGGCATCTTCCAAACGCTCGCTGCTGCGCTCCAAATCCCGCTGCAGGGCCTGATAGGTGGTGCTGGCCTGGACAAAATAGAGTGACAGACCAAAGACCGCCAGGGTCAACGCCAGGATGGCATTGTATAAGAGGGTAAAACGCAAGCGGATGGACATTATGCCTCACGTAAAACGTAGCCAATGCCGCGCACGGTGTGAATGATACGAGGGCGGCCGCCAGCTTCGAGCTTTTTACGCAGGTAGCCAACGTAGATTTCAAGCACGTTGTCATCGCCGCCAAAATCGTAGCCCCAGACATCGTTCAAAATCTGGAGGCGCTCCAAAACCTGGCGCGGATGACGCAGGAACATGTGCAGCAGGTTGAACTCGGTCACAGTCAACGACAGGTTCGTTTCAGCGCGCCGCGCTTCGTGGGTGGTCGGGTCGAGAAACAGGTCGGCATACGAAACGGCTTGCGTCTCAGGTTTGGCTTCCACCCTTCGCAGCAGGGCATGGACACGGGCCACCAGTTCGGCTGGCGCAAAGGGTTTGACCAAATAGTCGTCTGCGCCGCTTTCCAGGCCGTCGACGCGGTTTTCGATGGCGTCGCGGGCCGTCAACATTAGAACCAGGGTCTTGTTCTTTTCGGAGCGCAACTGGCGGATGAGGGAGACGCCGTCCATTTTTGGCATCATCCAGTCAACAATCAGCAGGTCGGGAGCCTGGTCATCGACGATGGGCAGCGCTTCCTCGCCGTTGCTGGCCGTCAGCACCGTCAGGTTCTCATACTTCAGCGTGCGCTGAAGCATTTTTAGCAGTTTTTGGTCGTCATCAACAATCAGTACAGTTGGCATAGGCTATTTTCTCACGATTCATCTTATCACACGTTCAATATATAAAACTTTCCTGTGAAAAAGTTGTGAACAATCTTTGGCAGCAAAAGGTCACAGCTTTTCCACAGCTTTTTCTTGGCTTGTTCACAACCTTGAAGCCTAAAATCCTGCTGAAAGTACACACCATCAGGAGTGCCCGATGAATCAACTTAGCCACACCATTCGCAAATTCAACCGTTTCGAACTGAAATACCTGCTCACCCTGCAACAGGCCGAGCGCTTCAAGACCGCTCTGCAAGCCTACCTTGTCGCCGATGAACACGGCAACGGCAACGGGCGCTATCCGCTCTCCAGCCTGTACTATGACTCACCCGACCTGCGCTGTTACCGCGAAAAGGTGGACGGACTCAAATTCCGCCGCAAACTACGCATTCGCCTGTATGGCGATTCGCTCACGGGTGAGACGCCCGTCTTTGTTGAAATCAAACAACGCCTCGACCGGGTAACGCAAAAACGGCGGATCATCCTGACCTATGCCGATGCCCTGCGGCTGTGCAACGACCGCCAGCATCCCGCCAACTGCGCCCCCGATGACCGCTCCGTGCTGGATGAAATCCACGCTTTCCTGTGGCAGTACAACCTGCATGCTGCCAGCATTGTGCGCTACGAACGTCAGGCGCTGATTGGCACGGATTACGACATCGGCCTGCGCGTCACCTTCGATACCAGCCTGACCGCCCAGGCGCATCCCCTGCGGCTGGAACAGCCACCCTGCGGCTTGCCGATGCTCCCCGTTCATATCACAATCATGGAAATCAAGGTCAATGAGCGCATACCTTACTGGCTGACCGAACTGGTGGCCGCCCACAACCTGCAACTGGTGCGCATCAGCAAATACTGCCAGAGCATCGAAGCCGCCAATCTTGCAAAACACAACCTGCTTCAAGGAGTTTGAAATGGATATTTTCTTAACCCAAGACCTGACCGGCGAATTTTCCTTTATGGATGTCGCCCTGGCCCTGCTGCTCAGTTTTGCCCTAAGCGCCTTCATCGGCTGGATCTACAAAATCACCCACCGCGGCACTTCCTACACCCAGAGTTTCGTCTTTACGCTGGTCATCAATGGCATGGTTGTCGCGCTGGTGATGATGATTGTCGGCTCGAACATTGCCCGCGCTTTTTCGCTGGTTGGGGCGCTCTCCATCATCCGCTTTCGTAATGCGCTCAAAGAGACGCGCGATGTCGGCTTCATTTTTTTGACGATGGCGGTTGGCATGGCCGTCGGCACAAAGTTCTACCTGCTGGCGGTTGTGGCGGCGGTGGTCATCGGACTGGTGATTGTGCTGATGATGCGCCTGAACTGGTTCGCGCGCGAGATGACCAACCAAATCTTGCGCATCCAACTTCCCAACAATTTCCCCTTCGATAACCTGTTCGACAGCGCCTTCCTGAAATACACCTCCGCATCTGAACTGATCAGCGTCGAATCGGCGCACGGCGGGCTGCTCACCGAACTAACCTACAGCGTCGGTATGAAAAACCCGAACCAGGTGCAGCCCTTCCTGGCCGAAATTCGCAACCTGAACGGCAATAACAAAGTCTCGTTGATCGCCGGTTATAACAGCACCGACTTGTAGAAAGGAAAAACCATGAGCCTTAAATTCAAGCGCAACCTTCCCACACTGCTTTTGCTGCTGGCCTTCATTTCCTTGCTGGCAGTAACCGTGGGCGGACAAAGCATCGTCGCCTACAGCGTCCAAGCCCAGCTTCACCCGGCGCAGGCCGACATCAGCAGCCTGGGACAATTCTTCAGCCAGGCGCTGGACACAATTTCACAAACCCAACTCTCACTCTTTGCACGTTAAACTGCATGTCCTGAGCGGAGGCGCGGTATTTGCGCCGAAGTCGAAGGGCAGCAACGAAACAATGACACGAAAATCTATTGGGTGCGTTTCATTTCAGTTGAAAAAATGAGACCTGACAGGTTTCATAAGACGCTTTAGATATCAGAGTGCCTTGCGCAGGCAGGCTTGTGGCAGAGAAGAGCCATCTGAAAACCTGTCAGGTCTTGACTCAACTCATTTGAAACACACGAAAATCTATTAGTAAGGATGTTCAAATGAAAAAACTACCCGTTTTACTACTGATTCTCCTGCTGGCGCTTTCCGCCTGTTCAGTGGGGAACGCTTCCACGCTCGAACCTGTTGAGGCCGCCAGCAGCGTTTCCGCAACGCAGGCAGTTTCCAGCCCGGTCAGCCTGCCGCTCGAAAACGATTCAGACGCCGAGACACCCATCCCCGACATGGCCGACATTTCGCTGGAAGGCGATTCCATTGTCGTCAGCGGGGACGGGGCGATTGCCAATGGCCGCATCCTGACAATTACATCTGCCGGACGCTACACCCTGCACGGACAACTTGACGACGGCCAGGTTATCGTCAGCGCCTCGAACCAGGATTTGGTCGAACTGGTGCTGAACGGGGTGGACATCACCTCGGCCAGCAGCGCGCCGATTTATGTCAAAAGCGCCGAGAAAGTGACCCTGGTATTGGCCGACGGTTCACAAAATACCGTTACCGATAGCGATTCTTATCTCATGGAGGAACCCGGCGCGGATGAACCCAACGCGGCCATCTTTAGCCAGGACGACCTGACCATCAAAGGCAGCGGCGCACTAACCGTCAATGCCAGTTACCGGCACGGCATTTTCAGCAAGGACGATTTGGAAATCAACGGCGGCGCGCTGACGGTCAACAGCCTGGTGGATGGCCTGAAAGGCCGCGACTCGATCACCGTCAAGGATGGGCTTATCACCATCAACGCCGGCGGCGATGGGATGCAGTCGACCAACGATACTGAAACCGACCGGGGCTACATCCACATTGCGGGCGGAACGCTCAACATCACCGCCGCGCTGGATGGCATTCAGGCCCAGACCGATTTGTTCATCAGCGGCGGCGCCCTGAGCCTCGTCACCGGCGGCGGGAGCGGCAACAACAGCCAGTCCGGCGGCGGAATCTGGGGTGGGCGCGGCATGGAAGGCAATCCCGACAAACCGACCGAAAGCGCCAAAGGCCTGAAGGCCGCGGGCAACATCAGCATCAGCGCAGGAACGATCAACATCAATTCGGCAGATGACGCCGTCCATGCCAACAACAGTCTCACGGTCGATGGCGGCAGCCTGCTGCTCTCCTCCGGCGACGACGGGATGCACGCCGACACTTCCCTGGCAATCAACGCCGGCGACATCGACATCGCCCAAGCTTATGAAGGTATCGAAAGCGCCGCTATCACGGTCAACGGCGGGACCATTCTTGTGACCGCCAGCGATGACGGCTTCAACGCGGCTGGCGGCGCGGATGGCTCCGCAGTCAACGGGCGGCCCGGGCAGAATCCCTTTGCCGAAATGGGCAATTACAAACTCACCATCAACGGCGGCTACATTTACGTCGATGCGCACGGCGACGGACTGGACGCCAACGGCCCCATCGAAATGACTGCCGGGACAGTCATCGTCAACGGCCCAACCGCCAACAACAATGGCGCCCTCGATTACACGGGTTC
>JAKLPV010000086.1 GCA_022013685.1 Anaerolineae bacterium | reverse complement strand
CGCTACCGTGCCGCCGGGGCCGGACACCACCAATACCACAGCGCGTACTTCGGGATGCTCGCGGGCATATTCGATCTGGCGTATCATACTTTCGGCGCTGTATTGATCGATGGCGTTATTCAAATAAATCAACCCGATAACCGGTTGGGGAATCAGGGCCGCAATCAAAATTCCTGCGGCCAATGGCAATAGCGCCCAGCCAACGAATGATGAGATTTTTTGCCAGAATAATGCTACAGTTTGCTTCATGTGACCTCCTTGCGATGATATGCAATCAGCATACAATGCGCCAGGAATTTTGTCAACAAGTCAGTTTTGAAAAATTTGTTGCTTCTCCATTCTCGAAACGCCTCAGTTACGCTATAATTTATAAGTTAAATTTGGTTCTTGCCGTAAAGAAGGTCGCATTGTGGGGTATGGCGTGGGAATTCCCAAAGAACCTTAAATTCTTCAAAAGTAAACCATAAAGGATACAAGCATGATTGATGTGAATGATCTTCGTAAGGGCGTTACATTCGAGTACGACGGACATCTTTTTAAGGTAGTCGAATACAGCCACCACAAACCCGGTCGCGGCAACGCCACCATTCGTATTAAGGCGCGCAACCTAAAGACCGGCGCAAATATCGAAAAAACTTTCCAGTCGGGTGACCGCGTGCCCGATGTGCGCCTCGATTTTCATAATGTACAGTTTTTGTACGGCGACGGCGACAATTTTTATTTTATGGATAACGAAACCTTTGACCAGCCCGGCATTCCTGCCAAATTGGTTGGCGAGATCGCCGGTTATCTCAAAGAAGGCATGGAATGCAAGCTGACTTTTTACGGAGACGAGCCGATTGATATTGAAGTCCCCACGACGGTGGACCTGAAGGTTGTCACTGCCGAAGTGGCGGTGCGCGGCGATACCGCCACTGGCGTTACCAAGAAGGTCAAGGTTGAGACCGGCATCGAGGTGCAGGTCCCGAACTTTGTCAAGGAAGGCGATACCATTCGTGTGGACACCCGCACAGGTGAATACGTTACCCGTGTGTAATTCCCACAATAAGCGTGAGCGAAAAGGCCGAGGAGAACTCCTTGGCTTTTTGTTTTCTTCCCAGACCCGCTTTGTATAATGCCCGTGGTCATGATATGCGCAGCACGGTGTTGCGCTTTCATGCTCTTATAAAAAGCGCAACTTGCGACCGGGGCGGGTATAATTCAGCAGGTTTTTTGACCCAATCACTGAGGATGCAATCAATGAAAACTCCTGCCGGTAAAGAATGCCCTTATTTTTATGGTAATTATTTTCGTGGACGTTCTGTCGAAGAATGCCGCATGTTGAGCGCTGCGGGCGCAAAGTGGACACCCGACCTGTGCAACACTTGCCCCGTGCCAGGCATCACCAGCGCGAACGCCTGTGAGAACATGGTCTTGCGCGCCAGCATCGGCCGTCCATTTTCGGCTGTGTTCCAGCGCCGGGTACAAGTGACAGCCTATTGCCAGAAAACCAGCCGCGCCGTAAGCGAGCCGCACATCGGCTGCGGCGAATGCCATCCCATCCCGCCCATTTTCGAAGTGAAAAAATGACCCTGCGCCTTTTACTTGACCTTGATGACACCCTGCTCAATTCCAATATTGAATCACTGATCCCGGTCTATTTTCAGAAACTGACCGGGCACCTTGCCGGGCAGCTCCCGGCGGAGCTGCTGCTGACCGAACTGGTGCGCGGGACACGCACCATGTACGCCAGCGCCGACCCGCTTAAGACGCTCGAACAAGTCTTCAGCGATATTTTCTATCCGCCGCTGGGAACAACCCGCGAGGCCCTGGCCGGCCAAATTGATGATTTCTACGACAATATATTCCCGGCGTTAAAGCCGCTGACCAGTCCGCGCCCGGATGCACTTGCTTTTCTCGAGTGGGCTTTTGCGCAAGGGTTCGATATTTCTGTGGCGACAGATCCGCTTTTCCCGCGTAAAGCCATCCTGCACCGCTTGCGCTGGGCGGATTTGGACCCGGATCAGACTCCCTTCAACCTGGTTTCCGACTTCGAAACCTTCCACTTTGCCAAGGTTTCGAAATCCTACTACCCTGAATTTTTACTGCGCCTGGGCTGGAACGCGGAACCGGTTTTGATGATCGGCGACAGTCTTGAGCGTGATATTTTCCCGGCCCAAAAGGCCGGATTACCCGTTTTCTGGTTGCGCACCCCCGGGCAGGTCACCCCCGAAGCGGATTCCATCCCTCAGGGTTCTTTCGACGACTTGCGCCGCTGGCTTGAAAGTGTTGATTTTTCGACTCTCGTCCCGAATTTTGCCAGCACCGAAGCCTTGCTCACTGCCCTGCCTGCCAGCCTGGCGGCCCTGCATACCCTGACGTTGAGAACCCCTGCCGCGCAGTGGACGGTCCGCCCGGCCTCCGGCGAATGGGCCTTGACTGAGATTTTCTGCCACCTGCGCGATGTCGAACGCGAGGTCAACCTGCCGCGTTTCCAGGCCGCGCTCAAAGATGAGAATGCCTTCGTTGCCGGTCAGGATACCGACCCCTGGGCCGAACAGCGTGATTACATCCATCAGGATGGTTTGCAGGCTTTTGCTGATTATGCCGCCGCGCGCCTGGAATTGATCGCGCTGCTCAAAACGCTGACCCCTGAACAGTGGCAGCGTAAAGTGCGCCATACCATTTTTGGCCCCACCAGACTGAATGAACTGGCCGGTTTCATGCTCGAACACGACCAGAGTCACGTCCGCCAGGCCTGGAAAACCGGGCAGGCTGAGGGGTAAGCCCTAGCGCGCGTGATGAAGCTCTTTCGGCGCGAATTGCTTGCAGCCCTGGCAAACCAATCTGCGCACGCTCCAGCCCAGGTCGTCGCGGGTAGAGCGGAAGAGACGCTCGGCTTCCCCGGTCAGAATTTCGTTTTCAATCAGCTCCCTGGCCGCATGCCGTGGAATATTGAGGGTCAGTTGTGTCACTTTCCCGCCGCATTTCGCGCAAACAGACCGGCACCAGGGCCAATGGCCTGCCTGGCGTCGGTCGATATGCGGAACGAGAGTGTAGCCGGAAAGTTTGGAATTCATTTTGTCATTTCGAAGAAGCCGAGTAGCGGCGAATGAGAAATCTGCGCCTGTTGATGAAAGATTTCTCGCCGTTGTACGGCTCGAAATGACAGGCTTTGGCTTGCTATACCCGTCCCGGTCACAAATTGCGCTTTTTATAAGAGCATGAACGCGCAATTTGTGACCACGGGCATTATATAAAACCGCCCCATCTAACCAAAAGATGAGGCGGTTCTGTTTGTACTCCTGCTTTTGCCGTCCTTCGACTTCGGGCTACGCCCTCCGCTCAGGACTTGTCGCTTTCAACCTTCAACATCTAGGCCTGGGCGAAGGTATCGATGAGCAGCCTGAAATTTCCACCGACCGGGTACAGGATCGGACAGGTGCAGCCGCGCTTGACATATTCTTGCACCTTTACCCGCGCTTCTTCGGGTGTGCCTGATGCGGTGATTTTATAAACCAGTTCATCGGGCACATGGTGCTTGGCCTTGTTGATCTGCTCTTTTGTCGCGGGCCAACCGAGAGTGGACTGGATTTCATGCACAACCTCGTCGCTCACGCCGCTGGCTTTGGCAATATGTGGCTGCTGGGCCATGTACTGGCACAAGAGCATCTTGGTTGTGTCGATGGCCTTGTCGTGGTCCTCGTCAACCGAGCAGACGATCAACTGCGGGCGGTCGATATCGTCCAGTGAGCGGCCGGCTTTTTTCGCCCCGGCTTCGAGCAACTCCAGGGCGCGGTCGTTATATTCCGGGGCTACGCAGTAATTCAGCACAGCTCCATCTGCGATTTCACCGGTCATTTCCATCATCTTGTCGCCGGTTGCGCCGATCATAATGGGCACATCGCGCGGTTCGCGGCGGCCATGCACTACATCCAACTCGATGCCATCGACATGGATAAATTCGCCATGAAATGTTACCCGCTCCATATTCAGCAGGCGGCGCATGATCTGAACGGTTTCCTTCATCGCGGTCAGTGGCTTCTTGCGGTCGATGCCGACATTTCTGGCTAGCGGATCCCACCATGCGCCAAGCCCGCAAATGATTCGGCCCGGGGCCAGGTCATCCAGGGTCAGGTACGTGGCGGCCAGCAGGCCGATATTGCGAGTCCAATTGTTGATCACGCCTGAACCAACCTTGATTTTCTCGGTCACAGCTGCGTAAGCCGCCATCGGCACAATCGCATCACGCACCAGGCGGCTTTCGGCCTGCCAGACTGCCTCGAAACCACGCGACTCTGCATAGCGGACATAATCCAGCCCATCACGCAGGTCGTGAGAGTCTTGCAAATATAAAGCCATTCTTTGGGTCATGGGTTTCCTCCGGGATCGCTTGTTGGTGGGGGTAAACAGGTCAGTCCGGGTCAAACCTCGGCCTTGACCGCATTAAATAAATCCAGGTCTTCGGGTGTATCCAGGTCGAGCACAAGATTGTAATTGGTAACAATGTTTACCTGTGCGTTTTTCTGGCAGGCCATTTCACAATGCAGGCTGAAAGATTGCGGCCCGTAAGCATAGGTGATTAAACCGGGCGGTGAAACAAGCAGGGCGTTTGTGCCGTTATTGTGCCGGTCGGCAGAGATTGTCACACAAGGCGGGGCGCAACTTGTATGGATCACTATAAAATTGTCGATGTCGGGCGGGGTCAGCAAGGGCAGGTCAGCGGGCAGAACCAGAACGCCGTTGACATCAAAGCTTCCCGCCAGCATGGTTGCCCTTTGCAGGGCGTTGTTCAGGTTTGGCGTGCCATCCTCCAGCACCGTCCGTGCCCCGAACTCGCGCGCAATTGCCAGCGCCGCCGGGTCGCGGCTGACCACCAGGGTTTGGCCGATTCTGGGCGTGGTGCGCAAGATATCGAGCGCATTTTCCAAAAACATGCGATTCAAGACAGTGCGCTCATCGTCGCTTAGAACACCAGACAGGCGCGATTTTCCCAGCCGCAATGGTTTTACAGGCACGATTGCCCAAATACTCATAATAATCTCTGTATAAAGTTTAGCACATCTTGGGCCAATTGACGTCGGTTGTCTGACAAATTCATGATTGTAT
>JAKLPV010000085.1 GCA_022013685.1 Anaerolineae bacterium | reverse complement strand
TTTCTGAGCAAGTGTTGTTTCATAAAATAACTCCTGTGACGGGAAGGAAACTTCTCAATTCGGGCGAAATATAACACAAGAAAGCCGGTTCTGCCCACAGGGGTCGCCCTGCGAGGCGCTAACAAAAAAAGAACGGGTAAGGTAAAATCTACACAACATCACTTCTGGAGGAAAAGCCATGCTCAAAGAATTTCGAGATTTCGCCTTGCGCGGGAATGTGATCGACCTGGCCGTCGGTGTCATTATCGGCGGGGCTTTTGGTAAAATTGTCGGCTCATTGGTTAATGACATCCTGATGCCTTTGATCGGTCTGGCGCTGGGAGGCATCAACTTTGCCGAACAAGCCTTTACGATTGGCGAAGCAGCCATCCTGTGGGGCGCGTTCGTCCAAACTGTGATCGATTTTGTGATCATCGCCTTCATTATCTTTCTGATTGTCAAAGCCGCCAACAAAGCCAAGAAGGAAGAGCCCGTCCCGGCCCCGGCAGAACCAAGCACGAAAACCTGTCCATATTGTTTCACGGAAATCGTCGCCAAGGCTACACGCTGCCCAAGCTGCACATCACAACTGTAACCGGATCGAAGCGCAATCAGTTCTTTACACAATTTTTAGACAATTTACGCAAAAAAAGGTTGACACATTTTGCACGGCTGGTAGAATACGGCCCATTATGTTTACGCACCCTGTTTTTCTAATGGAGGCCAAGGCTAAGCGCCTGCCCACTTCCGCACCTTCGGTTGTCGGATATGTGGGCCGTCTTCGGTTAAACAGGGTCTTCACAGAATAACGCTATCGTTCATTCTACCTGCCTGTCATACCGACGCGCTCTCCGAACCCGGAGGGCGCGTTTTATTTTCATGTCACCGCGAGCCGCCCGATCCTGGCGGCGTGGCGGTCTCCTCATAAACGGGAGATTGCTCACTGGCACTGCGCGCCAGCGCATGGGTCGTCGCTGCCCTTCGACTTCGGCGCAAACACCGCGCCTCCGCTCAGGACGCTCCTCGCAATGACATGATGGAAGGAGAACTTATGCTTGAAATTTTAGATACCACCCTGCGTGAAGGCGAACAAACGCCGTATGTCAACTTTACGATCGACGAAAAGATCGAGATCGCCAAACTGCTCGACCAGGTCGGCGTGGAAATGATCGAAGCCGGCGACCCGTCGGTTTCGCCGAATGTCGCCAAAGCCATCCAGCGGATTGCCGGGCTGGGGCTCAAGGCCGAGATTGTCGCTCATTCGATCGCTGCGCGCTCCGGCATCGACAAAGCCAAAGCCTGCGGCGCAGATCGGGTGGCAATTTTCTACGCCACATCCAAAATCCACCTGGATAGCAAGCTGCACAAAACGCAAGACCAGGCGCTGGATATTATCCGCGAACACATCGCCTACGCCCGCGAGCTGGGACTCAAAGTCCGCTACACACCCGAAGACGCCACGCGCACAGAGTTCGAGTTCCTGGTCTCGGTCTGCAACATGGCGATCGAAGCCGGGGCCGACCGGATCAGCTTTGCCGATACGCTGGGCATCATGCAGCCGCATACCATGGCCGAACGCGTCTCCGCGCTGCGCGAGCGGCTGCTGCCCTGTCAGATCGACCTGCACTGCCACGACGACTACGGCCTGGCGCTGGCCAACGGCATGGCCGGCATCCGCGGCGGGGCCAACTGCATCCACACCACCGTCAACGGGATGGGGGAACGCACCGGCATCCCCGACCTGGCCGAAACCATCGTCGCTTTTCACAACCTGGAGGGGGTCCAGAAATACAACCTTGCACCGCTGATGGAACTGGCTTCGTACCTGGAGCGGGTCTCGGGCTTCTTCCTGGCCCCCAATAAGCCGATCACCGGTCAGAACGCCTTCAGCCACAAAAGCGGCGTCCACACCAACGGTATTCTCAAAGACCCGCGCACCTACGAACCCTTCGACCCGGCCCTGCTCGGCCGCGAGCGCAAAATCGTGATCGACAAGTACACCGGCAAAAGCGCCGTCGCTTCGCGCCTGGACGAGTACGGGATCGAGGTCACCCCGGCAGAGTTGGAGGTGATCGTGACCCGCATCAAAAGCATGGGCGATGATCGCAAACAGCTTTTCGACAGCGACATTCTCCAGATCGCCGAGCAGGTGACGGGTCGAGAGATCGATGTCATCCCGCACACGATCAACGCGATGGTCATGCTGGAGGTCGAGTCGCACGTTTACACCGCGTCCGTCGTGCGCCGCTTGCGCGAGTTTACCAATGTCAAAAGTGTCTACGAAATCACCGGCGATTTTGACGTGAGCGCCTTTGTGGATGTTGAAGATGTGATGGCGCTCAACAACCTGATCGAGGAAATCCGCACTGTGCAGGGCGTCAAACGCAGCGAGACGCGCATGGTGTTGAAAAAATATAACGGGAAATAAAAACAAATGATGAATGCGAAATACAGAATGCAGAATAAAAACTGCGCAAAATTCTGCATTCTGCATTCTCAATTCTGCATTTGGAGGAACTATGGGTACCTTAATCGAAGAGATCTTCTCCCGTAAAGCCGGGAGAACCGTCCACGCCGGCGAGATCCTGCTGCTGGACGTGGATTACATCATGAGCCACGACAACACCACCCCGCTGGCGATCAAAGCCTTGCGCGAGATTGGCAAGCCGATCCACGATAAAAACCAGATCGTGCTGCACCTCGACCACGCTTACCCTGCCCCGAACATAATGGCGGCTGAGAACCATCGCAAGATCCTGGATTTCGTGAAGGAGCAGGAACTTCCGCACCTGTTCATGCAGGGCGTCTGTCACCAGGTCATGCTCGAAGAGGGATTCGTCACCCCCGGCGCGATCGTCATCGGCGCGGACTCGCACTCCAACACCTACGGCGTAATGGGCGCATTCGGCGCGGGCCTGGGCTCGACCGAAATTGCGGTGGCCTGGGTCACTGGTAAGTGCTGGTTCAAAGTGCCCGAAACCATCCGCATCGAGCTGCGCGGGCAAACCCAGCCGGGCGTCTACGCCAAAGATGTCATGATCCACATTGCAGGCATGATAGGCATGGATGGCGGCACCTACCGTTCGGTCGAGTTTGGCGGCCAGTACATCGAAGCCCTGCCGATGCACGAGCGCATCATCTTCCCCAACATGTCGACCGAAATCGGGGCGAAATGCGGTCTGATCGCCGCCGACCAGGTTACGATCGACTATCTCGTAAACGAAACCCCGGCTAAGGGCCCGTTCGAGCAAATCCGGCCGGTCGATCCGCGTTACGAACGGATGATCACGATCGATGTTTCTGACCTGACCCCACAGGTAGCCTGCCACCCGGATGTGGACAACGTCAAACCGCTCGATCAGGTCGAAGGGCTGGAAGTGCACGAGGTCTACATCGGCACCTGCACCAACGCCCGCTACGAAGACCTTGAAATTGTGGCGAACATCCTTAAAGGCAAACACGTCCACCCGTTGGTGCGTGTCATCGTCACCCCGGCCAGCCAACGCATTTACAAAAAAGCGATGAAGAACGGCCTGCTCGAAATTTTACTGGATGCCGGCTGCACCGTTACCGGCACCGGCTGCGGAGCCTGCATTGGGCGGCATGGCGGCATTTTGGCAGCCGGTGAACGCGCCCTGACCACCATGAACCGCAACTTCATCGGACGCATGGGCAGCCCGCTTTCCGAAATCTACCTCGCCAGCCCGGCCACTGCCGCAGCGACGGCACTCACCGGTCGAATCACAGATCCGCGTGATTACTTAGAAAATCTTTAAACACAAAGGACACGAAGTACACAAAGTTTTTTTGAGCTCCCCTTAGTGCCCTTTGTGCCCTTCGTGTTTAGAAAAAGGAGAATCCCATGGGAAAAGCCTGGACTTTTGCAGAGAATATGAACACGGACGAGATCATTCCCGGCCGTTTTAACATCACCATCGACCCGCTCGAACTCGCCAAGAACGTTTTTTGCGAGGTCAAGCCAGATTACGCCAAAAACGTCAAACCCGGCGACATAATCGTTGGCGGGCAGAACTTTGGCTGCGGCTCGTCGCGCGAACATGCGCCGATCGCCATCAAAGGCTCGGGGGCCAAATGCATCATCGCGCCCTCGTATGCGCGCATCTTCTTCCGCAACTGCATCAACATCGGACTGCCAATTCTGGAATGCCCGGAAGCCGTTTTGGGCATCAACGAATGCGATGAAGTCAATGTCGACCTGGCAACCGGCCAGATCCGCAACCTGACCAGCGGCGCGAGCTTTCAGGCCCAGCCCCTGCCCAATTTCGTGCTCAAAATCGCAGCGGCGGGCGGGATCGTCAATTTCTTGAAAGAACACGACATTCAGGAATTAATGGCCTGAACACCAAGTGCTGAGCGGAGCGAAGCGCAGTCGAAGCACGATTTTGCCAACATGCCCTTCGACTACGCCGCCATCCTTCGACAAGCTCAGGACGGCGGCTCCGCTCAGGGACTGGAAAGGAACTCATGCCCTACAAAATCATCCTTCTCCCCGGCGATGGCATCGGCCCGGAAGTGATCGCCGCTGCCGAGCAAGTTTTACGCGCGCTGCCCCTGGATATGGAATTTACCCGCGCTGAGATCGGATTCGGCGCCTACGAGCGCCTCGGCACGCCCCTGCCTGATTCCACGCTGGACGCCATCCGCAGCTCGCACGCCGCGCTGTTTGGGGCCGTTACGACGCCGCCCAACATCCCCGGCTATTTTTCTCCGGTTGTGCGCATGCGCCAAAAACTGGATCTTTACGCCAACCTGCGGCCAACCCGCTCCATCCCGCACCCATCCTCACGCCCCGGCATCGACATGCTGCTCGTCCGCGAAAACACCGAGGGATTGTATTCCGGCGTGGAGCGCCTCGAAGATGACGGCAACCGCGCCATCACCGAGCGGATCATAACCCGCAAAGGCTCAGAGAGAATCATCCGCAAAGCCTTCGATCTGGCGCGCCAGGCGGGGCGCAACAAAGTGCATGTTGTTCACAAAGCCAATGTCCTGCGCCAAACCTGCGGCCTGTTCCGCGCCGTGGCCCTGGAAGTTGCCAAAGAGTACCCTGAGATCGAAATGCTCGAAATGCTGGTCGATACCTGCGCCATGGAACTCGTCCGCGCACCGGAACAGTTTGAGGTCATCGTCACCACCAACCTGTTCGGCGATATCCTGAGCGACGAAGCCTGCATGTTCGTTGGCGGGCTGGGCGTGGCAGCCTCCGCCAACATCGGCGCGCAAGCCTCGGTCTTCGAACCAGTCCACGGCTCCGCGCCGCCGCTGGTCGGAACGGGCAAAGCCAACCCCACCGCAACCTTTTTGGCAACGGCCATGATGCTGGAACATATCGGCGAAACGGAGTCCGCTGCCCATTTGCGCAGCGCCATCGAGTCCTGCATCGCCGAAGGCCAGGTCACGCCTGATCTGGGCGGGACATTAACCACAACAGAAATGACAGAGAAAGTGAAATGCAGATTGTAGAATGCAGAGTGCAGAATAAAACCCAACCTTCCCTGCCCATATTCTGCATTCACCATTCATCATTCTGCATTTGGAGGTTTTATGATTAAAGTCGGCTTTTTATACACCCGCCTGCGGGTCGAGGAAAAACACCTGCTCGATGAGTTGGAAAAACGCCCCGGCGTTGAAGTTGTGCGCATCAACGATGGCGACCACTATTTCGACATCGCCCAACTCCCCGAGCAGGTGGATGTGCTCTTCGAGCGCTCGATCTCCTACTCGCGCGGGGTCTACATCTCGAAAATCTACCAGGCCAACGGAGTGAGTGTGGTCAACACCCCCGAAGTGGCCGAACGCTGCGGCGACAAATACGTCACCAGCCAGATCCTGACCCGCGAGAAAATCCCCACCCCGCGCGTCTTCATGGCTTTCAACGAGGAATCTGCCCTGCAAGCGGTGGAAGCCATGGGCTATCCATGCGTGCTCAAGCCCGTGGTCGGCTCGTGGGGACGGCTACTCGCCAAAGTCGAAAACCGCTCAATGGCCGAATCGCTGATCGAACACAAATCGACGCTGGGGGTCAACCACCAGGTTTTCTACATCCAGGAATACATCAACAAACCGGGCCGCGACATCCGCGCCTTTGTAATCGGCGAGGAGCCGATCTGCGCCATTTATCGCTCGTCAGAGAATTGGATCACCAATACCGCGCGCGGCGGCGTGGCAACCAACTGCCCGATAACCCCCGAGTTGAGCGACATCTGCCGAAAAACCGCCCAGGCAATGGGTGGCGGCCTGCTGGCGGTCGATGTCTTTGAAGCGGAGACTGGCTACACGATTAACGAAGTTAACCACACCATGGAATTCCGTAACAGCATCGCCACCACCGGCGTCAATATCCCCGAAAAAATGGTGGACTACGTGATTCAGAATGCAAAATGAAGAAGGAATCAAAAGCGCATCGCACCAGTTCAGAGAACCAGGTGCGATGCGCTAACACGCAGACTGTTACAAAATTTCGCTGGTGACCTCGCGCGCACAGCGCACAAAATCGAGCACGGTTGGCACGTTTCGCATCATGACCGCCATGTTGCCTTTGACATCCAGCTTGCGAGTCAACATGGCCTGCATCGGGTCGAGCTTGCCGGTCAGCACCCCGGCAAAATTGTTGTACCCGGCTTTGAGCGAAAAAGCGGGGCTGTACTTGGCAATATCATCCACCATTTCCACCGCGCGGCACTCCCCGTGCCACAGGTCGAGATACATCACCATTTGCTCGGCCAAATTGCCTTCAGGGTCGATAACGAAATACATATCACCTTCCCAGTTTTTGGCAACCTGGGCATAGCGCTGGTCACTGTTCAGTTTGTTTTTGAAGGCATCCAGCCATTCAGCAGATGGAAAAATCGCGGCCATTTTTGCTCCTGTCGATCACGTTGAATAGTATTGCTTATTGTACCATCGGCGGGACGGCAGGATTTTGTAAAGACATGCTAAAAAATCCTTCTTTCGGCTTGCCTTTTCGAATCAATTGCAATAAGGTTAAAGTTGCCAAAATAAGCCACGAGAGCGTGGCAAATCAGTCAAAGGAGAGAGAAAAAATGAAGAAACTGTTTTCGCTTTTAAGTCTGCTGGTTCTGATGAGTCTCATACTGGCGGCCTGCGGCAGCCCGCAAGCGGCCCCAAGCGCCGGTGGGAGCGCCGAGGCCGGTCTGCCCGACCTGGGCGGCAAAACGATCACCGTCGCGGTCGAAAACGCCTATCCGCCCTTCAACAGCATCGACGAAGCATCCGGCCAGGGCGTTGGCTGGGATTATGACACCGTCAACGAGATTTGCAAGCGCGTCAACTGTGTACCCGAGTACAAGCAAGCCGCCTGGGATGGCATCTTCCCGGCCATGGCCGCCAATGAATACGATGTGCTAGCCGATGGCGTGACCTTCACCGCAGAACGCGACGAAACCGTCGATTTTTCGATCCCCTACGTGACCGTTGGACAGGTGCTCCTGACCCGCGTCGACGAAACCCGCGAGTTGGATGCCTTCAAGGCAGACGCTGAAGCCCTGGTCGGCACACAGATCGGTACGACCAACGCCATCGTAGCCGAAAAAACTTTCCCAGACAAAACCATCCAGTCCTTTGAAGATTTCGGCGCAGCCGTGCTGGCCCTGATCAGCGGCGATATCGATGCCGTGGTGATCGACAATGTCACCGCTTCGGGCTACATGGGCGAAAATGAAGGCAAACTCAAAATCGCCGGCCAGATCACTTCTGACGAGCAGTTGGCTTTTGTCTTTCCTCCCGGATCAGATCTGGCGGCCACTTTCAATGCCGCTCTTGAAGCAATGATCGCTGACGGTACGCTCGATGCGCTCAACAAAAAATGGGGCCTGACCCAATAAAAAGCAGTCAAAACCTGGCCGGGCGGGGACAAACCCCTGCCTGGCCAGGTTTTTTTTCCAGGTTTCGGGAGGAAAAATGGAATCAACCAATAAAATGCCCCAACGCCCCAGCCTGCTTCCCGGTATAGACGCATCCAAATGGCCCTGGTGGGCGATCGCGCTGGCCCTGCTCGGCTTGGCCGTTTCAATGCTCATCGTCAGTTCGGAAGATTACCGCGCCACCTTCACCTATCTTTTGGATGGGATCGCCACCACCCTGCGCATTACCTTGCTCTCATTCATTTTTGCGACCATTTTAGGCCTGTTAACCGGTCTGGCGCGCGTTTCCAAAAATGTCTTTTTCTTCAATCTCGCCACGCTGTACGTTGAAGTAATTCGCGGCATCCCGCTGATCGTGCTGATCATCTACATCGCCTTTGGCATCGTTCCGGTGCTCATCGAAATCCTGAACGGAGCCGGCATCCCGGTTTCCATCCGCGATTGGCCAATGGAGGTGCGCGCAATTGTCGCCCTGGCGATCGGCTACGGCGCTTACGAAGGCGAAGTTTTTCGCGCGGGTATCCAATCAATCAGCAAGGGCCAAATGGAGGCTGCCAAATCGCTGGGTATGACCTACTTCCAGGCCATGCGCTTTGTGATCCTGCCCCAGGCAGTGCGGCGCGTCCTGCCGCCGCTCGGCAACGACTTTATCTCCCTCTTGAAAGATTCTTCGCTGGTCACTGTACTTGCGGTCAACGACCTGACCCAACTGGGACGCCTGCGGCGCGCCTCGACCTTTCGCTTTCTCGAAACTTTCAACGTAGTCGCTTTCCTGTACCTTTCGATGACCCTGATGCTTTCCAGTGCTGTGCGCTGGCTGGAGAACAAGATGAAAATCCAGGAATAACCTGAAACATTCCCAAAATCATCCAAAAGACGTTTTCCACCCAACAAAAACGGGGCGGGAACGTCTTTTTTGATAGAATCAATAAAACCTACCCCACTTGGAGAATCCCATGCAACTGACCGGAATTTACGCCCCCATCGTCACCCCCTTCGACGCGGGTGAGAACATCAACTACCCTGTCCTCGCCCAACTGATTGAATACCTGATCGAGAACAGCATCGCGGGCATCGTCCCAGGCGGCACCACCGGCGAGGTTTACGCCCTGAGCGAAGCCGAACGGCTGGAACTGTTCCAGTTTGTCAAGACCAGGTGAAGGGGCGGGTGACGCTCATCGCCGGGACCAACTCCGGGGCAACGCGCGATGTTATCCGCTACTCGCAGGCCGCCGAAAAGATTGGCTACGACGCACTGATGGTCGCCGTGCCTCCCTATTCGCGCCCCAACCAGCGCGAACTACTCGCCCACTATCGCACTGTTGCCCAGAGCGTCAGCATCCCGATTACGCTCTACAACTTCCCCTGGCGCGCCGGAACCGAGGTCGGCTACGATGTCATGGACGGCCTGCTCGACCTGCCCAACGTGATCGGCATCAAGGAAGCTTCCAGTGACATAAGCCGCGTCTACGAGTTCCGCTTGCGCTACGGCAGCCGCTACCAGATGATCTGCGGATCCGACGACCAGGCCCTCGATTACTTCTTGTGGGGCACAACCGCCTGGATCGGAGGCGGAGCCTCCTGCGCCCCGCGCCAGCACGCCGCCGTACTCGAGGCCGCCCTCAAAAACGATTTCGTCAGCGCCCGCACCGCCATGGACAGGCTGATGCCGCTCATGCGCAACCTTGAAAGCGGCAGCTACACTCAAAAAGTCAAACTCGGCTGCGAACTGCTCGGTTTCCCTGTTGGCGCTCCCCGCCGCCCGCTCCTGCCGCTGACCGATGAAGACCGCGCCGAATTCGAGCGGGTTTTCAAAGGCATTTAAACACAAAGGACACGAAGGACTCAAAGGAACCCCTTTAAAAACCTTCGTGCCCTTTGTGTCCTTCGTGTTTAGGGTTTTATGGAGGACGCGATGAAGCGCATCCCGTTTCTGGACTCTCACACCGGCGGCGAACCGACCCGTTTAATCAGCGAGGGCTTTCCGCCCCTCGGCCCGGGGACCGTTGCCGAGCAGTTAGCCACGCTGAAACAGCGCGACAGCTTTCGAACACAGGTGCTTTGCGAACCACGCGGCAACGACGTGATGGTCGGCGCACTGCTCGTCCCGCCCGCCGACCCGACCTGCCAGTTGGGAGTCATCTTCTTCAACAACGTCGGCTACCTCGGCATGTGCGGGCACGGCACGATCGGGCTGGTCGCCTCACTCTCCTACCAGGGCAAGATCACGCCCGGGACTTATCGCATCGAAACCCCGGTCGGGGTGGTGGAAGCGACCCTGCACCCGAACTCCCCTTCCCTTTTAGGGGAGGGGTTGGGGGATGGGTCATACCCCAACCGCGTCTCCGTCCGCAACGTGCCCGCCTACCGGCTGCTGGAACATGTCGCCGTGGAAATCGACGGCCGCACCATCCACGGCGATGTCGCCTGGGGCGGCAACTGGTTCTTCCTGTGTCACGACCACGGACTCTCAGTTTCACTCGAAAACCTCGAGCAGCTGACCGACTTCGCCTGGCGTGTGCGCGAAACCTACACCAAAATGGGCATCACATCCCCCGACGGGCACGAGATCGACCACGTAGAGTTGTTCGGCCCTTCATCCCCTTCGTCTGCGCTCAGGGCCGACAGCCAAAGCTTCGTCCTGTGTCCCGGCAAAGCCTACGACCGCTCGCCCTGCGGAACCGGCACCAGCGCCAAACTGGCCTGTTTAACGGCAGACGGCAAACTGGCAGAAGGTCAGGTTTGGCGGCAGCAGTCTATCGTCGGGAGCATCTTCGAGGGCAGAGTCCAGATTCAAGATGGAAGTATCATCCCAACCATCACCGGTGAAGCCTGGGTCATGAGCGAAGGTCACCTGCTGATCGACGAGCGCGACCCGTTTGGAGAAGGAATCAGAGCTTAAAAAGTACAGCCCCCGGTCTGGGGGCTGTTTGCTTTACGGTTTTTTCTCTTTGGTAATCTCTTGCGCCAGCTCTTTTACACTCTTTTTCGTTAGCCATTTATGGCGGTCTCGCGTGTAATTACCACGCCCGCTTTCGTATTGTTGCATAAAACGAATGGTCGCAACTGGACCCAACTCACGCAACAAAGTTTCAAAACCAAGCACACGAATTTCGTTTAAGGTCATGTAATCGTTATTCATCAAACAATACCTCCTCCAGCCAACGGACTGGATTTGCAACCAATAAAGTCGTCAGACTTTCACGCTGAACCAATTTGACAAAGCGGTCATCGGTTGTAAGCAGAACATCAACGGCTGACGACTCTGCAATCGCCAGATGAAGCGCATCGTAGGCATCCAACCCCGATTGCTCGAATTGCCCGGCGCGTGACAAAGCACCGTAGTTGATACCAACCACATCACCCGCACCAGAAAGCAATGCCCGCACACGTTGGCGATTTTCCGCATCGGGGTTTTGGTTAACTTCAAAAAACAGAGCATCACTGGCAACCCATTGCCATTCGCGCCGGTGTATCTTTTCCAGGATCAGTAAAATCGCCTCGGTTTCCAGGCGCACACGTGGTTGACTTTGATCGTCAAAGGGTCTGTTCAAACAACAGGCATCCAGATACACTTTCATTGTATGTTGAGTATAGCATAACGGAGAAACCATGACTACAAAAGCAGACGTTCTTATCATCGGCGGCGGGGCGATTGGGCTGAGCGCCGCCTACTATTTGCTCAAATCTGGCCGGAGCGTGACCGTGCTTGACCGCGACGCGATTGGGCAGGGCAGCTCAGCAGGCAACGCCGGGCATATCGTACCGAGTCACATCGTGCCGCTGGCTGCGCCGGGAGTCATCCCGACCGCCATAAAGTGGATGCTCGACCCGCCGCGCAGCCCGTTTGGGCTGAAGATCAGCCTGTCGCCAGCCTATATTAGTTGGCTGATCCGTTTTATGGCGGCCTGCAGCGAAGAAAACGTGACCCGCGCCATCCCACCCTTCAAGGCGCTGGGCTTGTTAAGCGCCAAAAATTTTGCCGATCTGATCGCAGAAGAAAAATTTTCGTGCAGCTATCAGGAAACCGGCCTGCTCTTTCTCTACAAGACCGAATCGGCCTTCGCAGGCGGGCGCCACGAAGCCGAACTTCTCCATCAACACGATATGCCTGCCGAAATCCTGGACCGCGAAGCCATCCACAAACGTGAACCGGCCGCCCTGGCAGATATCATTGGCGGGGTCGACTTCACCGGCGATTCGTCGCTTCACCCCGGCGAGTTTTTGCGCCTGCTCAAAGAGCGCGTTCGCGAAATGGGCGCGGATCTGCGCGAAAACACCCCGGTCACAAAAATCGAGGCAAGCAGCGGAAAAATTACCCGCGTTGTCTGCCCCTCCGAAGAATTTGAGCCGACCCTGGTCGTGCTGGCCGCCGGGGCCTGGTCGCCGCAAGTCGGGCGCGATCTCGGGCTGAATATCCCCATCCAACCGGCGCGCGGTTACAGCCTGACCATGCCCGCCACAAAAATCATGCCGCGCGGCGCCCTGCTGCTGGGCGAGCGCAAAGTTGCCGTCACCCCAATGGGAGAAAAGCTGCGCTTCACCGGCCGGCTCGAAATCGGTGAAATGTCCACCACCCCCGATTTGCGCTGGATCATCAATATCGAACGCGCCGTGCGCGAATACATTCACCTGGATGACGAGCTGGCCATCAGCGAGACCTGGGCCGGGCTGCGCCCCACCACCCCAGACGGGATGCCGATCCTGGGAAAATCGCCGCGCCACGACAACCTGATCCTGGCTACCGGCCACGCCATGCTCGGGCTGTCGCTTGGCCCCGGCACCGGTCAGGTGGTGGCAGAACTGGCAAACGGCATCCAACCAGAATTCGATCTGAAAGCATTTGGCGCAGAAAGGTTTTAGGTGAAAATGAACCAAAATTTGAACTTTGATGCGCTTTTCGCGCAATTCCAGGCCAATACCCGATGTATAGAAGCTTTGGTCAGCGATGTCAGCACTGAACAGGCGCGCTGGAAACCGGACCCTGACACCTGGTCGCTGCTCGAAGTGGTCAACCATCTCTACGACGAAGAAATGCTCGATTTTCGCACGCGGCTCGAGATCCTGCTCAGCCAATCGGGGGCCGAGTGGCCGCCCATCAATCCGCCGGCCTGGGTGGTCGAACGGGCCTATAACACCCGCGATCTGACTGAATCTCTGCAAAACTTCCTGCGCGAACGCGAAAAATCGATCCGCTGGCTGTCGGGGCTAAAAAATGCGGACTGGCAAGCCAGCGCAAGCGCTCCCTGGGGCCGGGAAATGCAGGCCGGGGAGATGTTTGCGGCCTGGGTCGCCCACGACCTGCTCCACTCCCGTCAGTTGGTCGAGCTGCATTGGGCCTGGGTCAACCTGCAGGCTGGGGGCTACCCGGTCGGCTATGCCGGGGACTGGTAGATGGAACATCTCCTCGAACTGCGCAAGCTGATCGGCCACCGTCCGATCCTGATGGTGGGTGCGGCGATCCTGGTTGTGGATTCCCAAAAGCGCCTGCTGCTGATGAAACGCTCCGATAGCGGCTGCTGGGGACCACCGGGCGGCGCGACCGAGCCGGGAGAATATGTGGAGCAAGCCGCCAAACGCGAAACGCTTGAGGAAACCAGCCTTGAAATCGGTGAAATGGCGTTGTTTGGCGTTTTTTCCGGGCCGGAACTGTATTACAAATACCCCAACGGTGATGAAGTCTACAATGTAACGATCGTTTATCTCTCGCAAGACTGGCACGGAAGCGTGATGATCAACCACGAACATACAGATTTTCACTGGTTTGCTGTGGATGAAATCCCTGAAAACATCAGTCCGCCGATCATCCCGGTTATCGAACAATATAAGCGCGCAGGAGACGACAATGTCCAACGTTCAAAATTTCTATGATGAAAATGTCCAGAACGAATGGGAACGGTTGGGGATACGTCACCGCACCGAGCTGGCTGTCACGCTGCGGGCGCTGAGAGAGTTCCTGCCGCCTGCTCCGGCGCGGGTGATCGATATCGGCGGCGGGCCGGGGCGGTACACCTTCGCTTTGACGGAATCCGGCTACCGGGTGAGTCTGGTCGATCTTTCGCCGGGCAATCTGGCTTTCGCGCGGCAGAAAGCAGCGGAGCTGAATCTCAATCCCGAAGCCATCATCCAGGGTAATGCGCTCGATTTGTCGGTTTTGCCATCTGATAGCTTCGATGCGGCCTTGTTGATGGGCCCTCTTTACCACCTGTGGGCTTACGAGGAGCGTTTGCAGGCCCTGCGCGAGGCGCGGCGGCTGCTCAAACCGGGCGGATTGGTTTTTGCGGCTTTCATTTCACGTTTTGCCCCGTTCTGCGATGCCGCATCAAAAGGTTTTGCCTGGGTGCTGGCAGAACCGGATACCAACGAGAAACTGTTGACGACCGGCATCAACATCGGCGCGGATGACGGTTTCACCGACGCCTATTTTGCCCACCCAGACGAGGTTATCCCCCTGGGTGAAGCTGCCGGCTTCGAAACGCTCTTGCGGCTGGGATGCGAGGGCGTTGCCGCCGGGCATGAAGCTTTCATCAACTCGCTGGAAGGCAAAGATTTAGAGACCTGGGCCGATCTCAATTACCGCATCGGCAAGGATCCGGCAGCCATCGGCGCATCTGACCATATCCTTTACATAGGCCGGAAGCAAGAATAAGCTGCGTTTCACCCCGGTTAAATCAAAAACCGGCCTGTTTCCAGGCCGGTTTGGCTTTCTTTTTGGCTTATTCGCTCAATCGGCCGACTTCGGCGTTGATCTGCGGCAATAACTCGTTAATTTTATCCATGCTGGGGTTGGCATCGCTTATTCTGGAAACATCCCCGGATTTGATCGCCGCACCATAAGCGTCAGCGGCTTCGATGGTCGCATCACCCAACTGCTCAACCAGGCCGCTCAGCTTGGTGTATTCATCCGAATCGGGGGCTGGCAAGCTTTTCAAGGTGTTAGCCTTTGGACACAAATTTGTGCGATAATTGGATAAATTTATGAGGATATGCGGCTGGCAATTAGCAGCATCTACGGATTTTATTATTCTTTCAATTCACATTAGCACGGAGGTGTAAAATGCTCGTTGATTTCCTAAAAGCAATTAAAGAAGGCACCCAGGTTTATTTTATTATTGGCGGTGTGGTCATCGGCGGTGACCTGATAAAGGTGGACTACGAAAAAGAATACATCCAACTCAGAACAGCCATCTTCCAAAACGGTCTGACGGTGCCGGTCTTCATCCTGCCCTTTGCCAACCTGCAGGCCTGGGGCGTGCGACCGAAATAACAGCGCCAACGAGAAAACAAAAAGGGACTTCCTGTTTCAGGAAGTCCCTTTGCTTTGAAACAACAACTCAGCGCAACAACTCTTCGGCCTTGGTGTAGGCGTCCAAAGCTTCTTGCAGGCGGTTGTTGCGCATGTAAGCATCGCCTAGGGTTTGCCAGACAATTACATCCACCGGGTGGCTGTAGGTGGCCTCTTGTAAATCAAAAACGATCTCATCGATGTACTTGCCTTTTTTGATCAGGCGGCTATATTCGCTCATGGCCGTGTCGAGGTTGGCTTTATCCAATAACAGGCGCGACCTTTGCAAGAGCATGGCATCCTTGTCGCCGCCAAGCATGCCCGTCTGGCGGACAGCCTCGCGCAGAGGAGGTGGTGGCGCAGGAGCTTCTTCCCGGGCAACAGGCGGGGCGGATTCAGCCTCGGCTGCAACGGGGATAGGCTGCGGGGCGGACTCGGCCGGGGCCTGGCTTCCCGTTTCAGGAAGCTCGTCCGCAGCTTCAGGTGAGTCCGCTTCCAGCTTGAAGGACGGAAGCAGCTCTTCTTCGGGAACCCACCCTGAAACCGGTACCGGAGCAGGGGGCAGTTCATCCCCCGCTTCATCTTTCAACCAATCCGGCAAGTCTTCTGAAACAGCCTGTCCGCTACCTGCAACTTGCGGCTGAGACGGGGTCTCTTCGTCATCGAGCGTCTCCAACCATTGGGTAACACCCATCTGGTCGAGGTCAGAATCAGTTACAACATCGGTCTCGTCCGCGGCCTGGGGTTGTTCAGGTTCGCCAGGGGCAAACCAATCCAGGGTCGGGTCGGTGATACTTGGTTCGGGCACTACGGCTTCGGCAGCGATTTGAGCAACAGGCTCCTCAGGCTGGGACTCGAACTCAGCGACCCACTCGGGAGATTGCTCGAGGCGCTCTTCTGGCTTGGTCAGCAGTTCTTCAGGCTTGGCACCCTGACCGGCGGCCAGGTTTTCGAGCCACTTGAAGGCTTCATCCTGGTCGTTTTCACTCATCCCTGGCGCCATTACAGGCGCGGAAAGTTCAGCCAAAGGCTGGTCTTCGTCTTCCATTTGAGGTTCAGGTTGGACAGACTCAACTTCTGCCTGGGCGTAATGCTGGGGTACTTCGCCTTCGCTTTCGTCTGTAAGCGGAACTTCGAGTTGATCAGGTTGGTCGACAAGCGGTTCTTCGGCAACTGGTTCATAAAGCGATTCGCTGGATGAAGATGCCTGAGGCTCCAAAGCCGATTCGGCGACCCATTCGGGAGAGTGGTCGAGGCGTTCTTCGGGCCTGGTCAAGAGTTCTTCGGGTCTTGCGCCCTGACCGGCGGCCAAATTCTCAAGCCACTTGAAGGATTCATCCTGGTCATCCTGGCTGGTGCCTGGTCCTGAGATCAGCTCGGAGAGCGCCGGTGGCGGATTTTCAACATCATCCACCCAGCCGGGGGCCTGTTCGAGGCGTTCTTCTGGTTTGGTCAGCAGTTCTTCAGGCTTGGCTCCCTGGCCGGCGGCCAGGCTTTCGAGCCACTTGAAAGCATCGTCCTGTTCGAGTTCGCTGGTTCCGGGGGCTGTCACCAGCGCGGAGAGTTCGCCCATGGCAGGTTCATCTTCAACTTCGATAGGCGGTTCCGGAACAAACTGGGCAGGTTCAACCGCTGCCGGGGTTGCCGATATGCTTTCGAAATCATCAACCCAGCCGGGAGCCTGCTCGAGGCGTTCTTCTGGTTTGGTCAACAATTCTTCAGGCTTGGCTCCCTGACCGGCGGCCAAACTTTCGAGCCACTTGAAAGCATCATCCTGTTCGAGTTCACTGGTTCCGGGGGCAGTCACCAGCGCGGAAAGTTCGCCCAACGGTTCATCTTCAATCTCGCTTGACGGTTGCGAGACAGATTGGGGATGTTCAACATCCGCAGGGGTTGCGGGCGCGCTGTCAACATCTTCGACCCAGCCGGGAGCCTGCTCGAGGCGCTCTTCAGGCTGGGTAAGTAATTCCTCGGGCTTGGCTCCCTGTCCAGCAGCCAGGCTTTCGAGCCACTTAAAGGCTTCGTCTTGTTCTGTTTCACTCGTTCCGGGGCCTGAAATCAGCGCGGAAAGTGGTTCGCCTTCAGCTTGTTCACCCTCAGACTCCGAGAGTCCGGCGAGCCATTCTGAAGCCGGTTCAGCCTGTGAATCTGGCTGAAGTTGCGATTTATCAGACATAACCGGTTGTTCTGTATCTTCCATGGCGGCAGGTTGCCCAGCATCTGTACCCAGCCCGGCCAGCCAGTCTGGAACATCAGATACAGATTCGGCTTGCGGTATGGCAGGCTCTTCAGATTCGCCCAGTTCAGTCAGCCAATCGGAAGTACCATCTCCGGCTGTGGGTTCGGGTTCAAATTGCGCATCAGCCGGTTGTTCAGATTCGGCGCCCAGCCCAGACAGCCAGTCCGGGACATCGGATGCGGGTTCGGCTTGCGGTGCGGCGGGCTGCTCGGATTCCGCGCCCAGCCCGGCCAGCCAATCAGAGTTATCGTTTTCGGTAGCCGGAGATTCGGGTTCGGCTTGCATTGCAGCCGGTTGTTCAGTTTCAGCACCCATGCCAGCCAGCCAGTCCGGAACATCGGATGGCGCTTCGGCTTGCAGTGCGCCGGGCTGCTCAGTTTCAGCGCCCAACCCGGCCAGCCAATCAGAGTTATCGTCTTCGGTAGCCGGAGATTCGGGTTCAACTTGCAATGCAGCCGGTTGTTCGCTTTCAGCACCCAGGCCAGCCAGCCAGTCCGGAACGTCGGATGGCGCTTCGGCCTGGGGTGCGGCGGGCTGCTCGGATTCCGCGCCCAGCCCGGCCAGCCAATCGGAATTATCGTCTTCGGCAGCGGGGGATTCGGGTTCGGCTTGCGTTGCGGCGGGCTGCTCAGTTTCAGCGCCCAGGCCGGCCAGCCAGTCCGGAACATCGGATGGCGCTTCGGCCTGCGGTGCGGCGGGCTGCTCAGTTTCAGCGCTTAGCCCGGCCAGCCAATCGGAATTATCATCTTCGGCAGCAGGGGATTCGGGTTCAATTTGCATTGCAGCCGGTTGTTCAGATTCGGCGCCCAGGCCGGCCAGCCAGTCCGGGACATCGGATGGCGCTTCGGCCTGGGGTGCGGCGGGCTGCTCGGATTCCGCGCCCAGCCCGGCCAGCCAATCAGAGTTATCATCTTCGGCAGCCGGAGATTCGGGTTCGGCTTGCATTGCAGCCGGTTGTTCGCTTTCAGCGCCCAAGCCAGCCAACCAATCAGAGTTATCGTCTTCGGCAGCGGGGGATTCGGATTGTGCTGTGGCAGGTTGTTCGCTTTCGGCATCCGTCGCGGCCAAGGCAATGCCAGATGCAGTGCTGATGCCAGAGAGCCAATCAAGGTCAGCATCCTGTGCTTCAGGCTCGTCAGCGCCTGAAGACTGAGGTCCGCTTGAGCCAGGAGGCGCCATTGCTTTCAACCAGTCCGGGATCTCTGCGGCTGCCAGTTCGTCAGCAGGCGCGCCCGCAGACTCGTCAAAATCGACCGGGCCTTCCTGAAACTCGCCAGAAGACGGTCCCCAGCCAGATGTTTTCATCCAGCCTGGAATGTCCTCCCCAGAGTCGACATCTTCTTCAGCAGCAGGCTCCGAATCAGACTGCCAATCTGGCGCAATCTGGGCGGCAGCGCTGGGGTCCCATTCCAAGCGTTCAATGGTAACAGCAGCATCTTGAACAGAAGCCACTTCAAAGGTTGAACCTGTAACCAGGGCAGTATACGGATCAAGCTGCTGTAAACGCTTTTTGTAAGTCTCCAGGTTGGAGGCAAGGCCCGTGCCGGGCAAAATTTCGACCATGACGCGATTGGCATCAAAACAATAAGGGGAAACCTTGAGTATCTCATTGCACATTTCAGTGGCTTCCACTTTTTTATCAAAGCGGAAATATGCCTGGGCCAAAAGGACTTTCAGATCGAGCCGTTCTTTGTCTTCCTGTAAAACGGTCTTGATTTCCTGAATGGCCTGGCCATATTGCGCACCGCGAATATACATTTTTGCCAGCGCACCGCGCGTCAATTGAATCTTGGGCGGCTCCAGCCCATCGCGGCGGCCATACAATCGGCGCAACTCGGCCTGGACGCCACCATTCGATGGATTGGACTCATAAGCGCGTTCCATGTGCCAAATGGCCTGGTCTAGATTTTTCTGTTCGTCATAAACAATACTCATACCAAGGTGCGAAACAAAATCGTCCGGCACAGAGGTTAAGACACGTTGAAAAATATCTGCGGCATCAGGGTAGCGGCGCGCTTCAAGATAAGCCTTGCCTAACAGGCGATAGGTCTCAAGGTGTTTGGGATAAGTCTTGAGAACATGCTGGCAGTGGGCAACAGCCTCGTCAATATGACCCTGATCTACCAGGGCTTCAATTTCACGGTTATAAACACGCAGGGCAACTTTACTCATCGGCACGCTCCAAATATTAGTATGCACCAAACCGGATGATTAATCAAGCAATTTTTGGCAAAAGCGCTCAATAAAACAAAGGTAACGGTGCCACTGGCCCATCGCTGAATGCAAACGCATCCTGTACAATCTGGCGAACCTGCCCGACCTGGGTATGGTCACGAGCATGGATCGTAAAAAGTGGTTCGCCGACAGAAACTGTTTGTCCTACTTTTTTATGGATCATAAAACCAACCGCATGATCAACCTGGTCGCCTTTTTGGGCACGACCTGCGCCCAGGGTGACAGCCGCTTCGCCAATCGTGCGGGCATGGACGCCTGCAATAGTACCTGCATATGGCGATTCAACAGTCACGATAACCTTTGCAGTTGGAAGTTTTTCGGGATGTTCAACAAAGCTGACATCGCCGCCCTGGGCAGCGACCAACTGGCACAGCTTTTCGAATGCAGAGCCATTATCAATGGCTTTTTGAGCCATTGCGCCGCCCCGCTCAAGCGTTTCGGCCCGCCTGCCAAGCAAAAGCATGTGGGCGGAAAGGTGAAGGCAGTGTTCCATGAAATCTTCGGGGCCGCTGCCATGCAAAGCCTGAATGGCCTCGACAACTTCAACGGCATTCCCAACTGCCACACCAAGCGGCTGGTTCATATCAGCGATCAGGGCTGTCACCTGGCGGCCTGCTAAGCGCCCGATGGCGGTCATGGCCTCGGCCAATTCACGGGCAGATTCAACTGTTGGCATAAAAGCGCCATTACCGGCCTTAACATCCAGGACAATAGCCTGCGCCCCGGCGGCCAGTTTTTTACTCATGATGGATGAGGCAATCAGGGGCGTAGAATCAACCGTACCGGTCACATCGCGCAAGGAATAGAGTTTGCCATCTGCGGGAGCCAGATCAAGCGATTGGCCAGTCAGGACGATACCGATTTCACGAAGTTGTGTTTTGAATTCGTCGGTGGTCAGGTCCACCCGGTAGCCAGGGATCGATTCGAGTTTATCAAGCGTGCCACCGCTGAAGCCCAATCCGCGCCCGGACATTTTCCCGCAGGGCAGGCCACAGGCGGCCACAATCGGCAAGACCGACAGGGTGGTTTTATCGCCAACCCCGCCTGAAGAATGTTTGTCCACGGCGATATCGATAACATCTGAAAGATCGAGCATGGCCCCCGAATGCGCCATCGCCAGGGTCAGGGCTGTGGTTTCACGCGCAGTCATACCATTGAGCAAAATTGCCATCGCCCAGGCCGAAACCTGATAGTCTGGAATCGCTCCATTTGTAAATTCGCGCACGAAAAAATCAATTTCGGCGTCGGTCAGTTCCAATTTGTCGCGTTTCTTGATGATGATGTCTACGGCGCGCATGGTTGTACTCCCGTTGATGGGCTTATTTTATCCCATTTCGGCCAAAACAAGATGTTTGCCAGACAAACATAACAAAAAAGCATCGGTTCTCTGATATTTGCCGTAAAGAACCAAAGCATCAACGATGCCTGCGCACAGCCATCATGGTAATGTCATCAGAAGCAGGCATGGAATCCATAAACTGGTTGACCTCGTTCTCAATGGCGTCAAGCAATTCAAAAGCCGAAGAATTGCGCGCTTTGCGCAAAACGGCAAAAAGGCGCTCGTCGCCAAAAATTTCCCAGTTCGGGGCAAAAGCCTCAGTCACACCGTCGGTGTAAAGGATAAGCGCATCGCCGCGGGCCAGTTTGATCACCCGTTCGGTCATCTCGATCCCTTCGACGACGCCCAGGGCCATACCGGTGCGGGATAAAATTTCCAGGCTGGGCTTGCGCTTGCCGTTGCGGACCCAAACTGGCGGGTTGTGGCCAGCGTTGGCGTAGGTAAACGTGCCGGTAAATTCATCTATCACACCATATACAGCAGTGACAAACATGCCCTGCTGGCAATCTGGATAGAGCAATTCGTTGACCCGGCGCAGGGCTTCAGCGGGAGAAGTCGTCTCCAAAACAGCGGCCCGGATAAGGGTGCGGGTGAGCGCCATAAACAGGGCCGCGGGAATGCCCTTGTCGGCGATGTCCGCAATAAACAGGCCTATCCGCCCATTGGGCATATCGAAAACATCGTAAAAATCACCGCCAACCTGCCGGGCCGTGCGCCAACGCGCCGAGAGTTCCCAGTTGGGGTGCTCTGGCAGGGTTTCTGGAATGAACGTCTCTTGAATCTGGCGGGCAAATTGCACTTCCGTTTCGAGACGTTCACGCGCCACCGTCTCGCGCTGAAAAAGGTCGTTTTGAATGGCCAGGGCAATTTGCTGGGCCACCCCGGTCAATATCTCAATGCGGCGGTTCCTGAAGCGCCTGCCGCCCATGGCTTCTTCAATCAGCAAGACGCCGAAACTCTCCCCCTTGACCGAGAGCGGAAAAGTCATCAAAAGGCGGTCTTCGCTGTAATGCAAGGGTTCGGCTTCATCGCCACAAAGCGGAGTAAACGAAAGCCAATTCTCAGCCCCAAGATGGGCATCGCCAGACAGGGCTGGCTGTCCGTGTGTGATGGCCGCAGAGAGCATGGGGAATTCATCAACCGACAAACTGCGCCAGAGCAAAGCCTGGGCATCTCCTGAAAGGTTGTAAGACTGAGCCGGGTAGAAAGTTTGCGCTTCTTCGTCCCAGGTGTAAATGGCGGCCCGTTCGACCCCAACCAGGATGGGCAGAACACGCACAATCGTGCCGAGAATTTCATCCAGATCAGAAAGCGAGACGACCGCCTGGGCAACCTGCAACAAGGCCGCCGAAGCGTAAGCCTGTTCCTGGGCAGAATCATACAGGCGGGCATTTTCGATGGCGACTGCCGCGTAACTGGCGAAAGTGGTTGTCATCGCGTGGGCCTCGTGCCCGTAACGTCCGGGCGTGTGGTGCGCAAGGGTCAGGATGCCAACCGCCTGGTCGCCAATCCGCAAGGGAGCAGCGATCGATGAATAATCATCGCCAAATCCGCCAACCATCCCCGATGGGCCAACCGGCTCGCTTTGCCTGCGGATGATCGGTTGGCGGGCCAGCAGTGCGCGCGCCAATGCCGCCCGCACCTCGCCAGATTCATAGCGGGCATTGTTCAAATCTGCCGCACTGGCGCCGTGTACGGCAGCGCAATAAATATCTTCCTGATCCAAAAGCCAAATAGCGGCAATATCGGCGGGCAGGTTGCGCTCCAGTTCGGTCAGGGTGGCGTCAAGCACTTGCTCCAGGCTGGCATTGGCCGAGAGCAAAACTGCCACTTCACGAAGACTGTCTGCCACTTGCCGCCGCCACTGTTCGGAACGGTATAAATCGGCATTGCGGATGGCTGCCGCAATCGCATCTGAAAGGGTTTCAAAGAGCAGCCGGTCTTCTTCATTAAAAGCGTTCAACTGGTCGCTCTGAATGTCCATGACGCCATATACCTGCCCATTGAAAATCAGCGGCATGGTTAATTCAGACAGGGTATTGGCAGGCGGCAGGGGCGATGGCCGGTAGCGCGGCTCCTTTGAAACATCATTGACCAATAACATTTCACCAGTGCGGGCCACATAAGGAACCAGTCCGTCAGGGTCATCGAGGTTGAGCATATACCCTTCCAGGGCGGCAGAACGCATTCCTGACCCGGCTTCATAATGGATCTGACGACGGTTAGGGTGAACGGTAAACAGGTGAACGTAGGAATAATCAAAACGATGCTGGATGATCTGGGCAACTTCCTGCATCAACTCGCGCAAATTGAGAAAGGAAGTAATCTGCCGGCTGACTTCTGCAACAGCCTTCAACTGTTCGGCGCGGCGGTGCAAAGCGCCATACAGATTGGCGCCTTCGACCGCTACGGCAATCGTATCGGTCAGGGCGCGCAAAACCAGCAAATCGTAGGGATGGAACGCGCTGGGTTTATCACTTTGCACATCCAAAACGCCCAGCACCCGCGACTCAACTTTGAGCGGCAAAACAATCTCGGAACGCGTTTCAGGAAGACTCTCGGTATGGCGATAGCGCGGTTCCTGGTGAATATCGTTGGCAATCAACTCTTCGCCGGTCTGGGCAACATGGCCGATCAACCCCTGCCCCAGTTCCGCTTGCACTACCGGGGCAACCGCGCGTCCCTTGCGCCGTGTGGCACCGCCTGCGCTGGCGCGAAAGCGCAGGCCGGGTGTATTCCCCTCCAGCGTAAAAATAGCGACAAAGTAATAACGAAAAGTATTCTGGATCAGGCGCACAACTTTGAGACAGAGTTCGTCAAGGTCTGATTGATTGGCGATTTGTGCGCTTACCGTCCGCACGAGGTTTAACTGGCTGATGCGCCATCGTTCGACGCTGACTCGATGCCAGGCAATTAATGCCACCGAAGCAGCGCGGGACAAGCCCTCGAGCAGGTCCAGCTCGCGTTGGCGGAAAACCGTCCCGGCAGCGCGCCGGAGCGCAATCACCCCCAGGGTAGACTCCTCGAGCCGAAGCGGAAGAGCAACGACCGGAGACTCCGCCTCGTTCCCGCGCACAAGTTCGCCAGATTTGAGCGCCCTGATCATGCTCTCCAACACCGGTTGGGCCGGGAAGGGTTTCTCGACCCAATCGGGCAGGCGAAAAATCTCTTCATCAAGCCAAAGGTCAACCTGGGCGTTGGGAAAGACCCTGGCAGCTGCCTCAAGGATGTTATCACGCTGCTCGGCGAAGGTGGTTGCGCCCAAAATACGTTCGCCCAGGCCAAACAAATCGCGCCATCCCGATCTTGTTGTCCGCTGCTTGGGAGTCAGGATTGGCGCAGAGCAATGCTTGACCAGGGTCAGCGTATTGCCGCCATCAGGCGAAAAATCAAAGCGAATATCATCCATCAATTTGTGAATAAAGAACAGACCCAAACCGCCAATAGCGCGTTCTTCGAGTGAGGCTTCCAGATCTGGTTCGACAACTTCATCGGGGGTAAAAGATTGGCCCCAATCGCGTAAGACGATCGTCAGCGTGCCCGGCTCGATGCGCGTAAGAACTTCGATAACACCATCAGCGATCCCCTCGTAGGCATGTTCGATGATGTTAGAGGCAGCTTCATCGACCGCCAGCTGGACGTTGTAAACTTCTTTTTCATCGAAACCAACCTGGCGGGCAGCCTGGGCAACAAATTCACGAATATCGTCAAGCGTTTCAAACTGGGCCGGGAATGTTTTGATATGCATTAGCGCCTATGAGAAGTAAAAGGTTGGTAGAAACACAAACCGCCCCAACCTGCTGGTGAGGGCGGCCTGTCGACAGAAATTAGCGCGGATTGGCTACGGATAAAGAACGAAAAACGGGAATGGATTGCGCCGTTCGTTCCGGTCACAAACCGCTTTCCTAAAGGTTGCCTACCGCAGAAGTAACATCTGGATAAATCTGGAACAGGGAAGTAAAACCCGCCAGTTCGAGAGCTGAGTGAATGTTGGCTGGAACACTCGCAAAAATGACTTCGCCGCGATTGTAGCGCTTGCAGTTACGCTGGGCAGAGATCAGGGCGCGAAAACCGGCGCTGGACATATATTCAAGGCCGGTCATGTCAATCACAATCTTGAAACGCCCTTCATTAACAATTGCTTCGAGTGCTTCGGCCAGGCGCGGGGCAGTTGCGCTGTCAACGCGTCCGGTTACCGTAAGCAGGTCACAGTGCTTGAATTGCTGGGTTGTGACTTCCATTAAGCCTCCATAGATGATCGAAAAATTTGATGTATAGAAAGCCACACGGGCTTTTTTTTATTATATATCATTTCTGCCAGCATTCGGCAAAACTAAAATCCCAGCCCAAAATATTCGCCGCCCAGTTTGAAGCCGGCCACTTCCAGGCGTGGGTTGAAGACCGGGCGAATGCCGGTCGGGCGAAGATCCCCTTTTACTTTGCCTTCGGGGGAGATGCCGGTCTGGTGGAATTTATAAATATCGGTCAGGGTGACAATATCGCCTTCCATGCCGACCACCTCGGTTATCTGGGTAGCTTTGCGCGAACCGTCCGGCAGGCGGCTCATATGGACAATTAGATCAAGGGCAGAGGAAATTTGACGGCGTAACGCGGTAACAGGCAGGTCGATGCCCGACATCAGGGCAGTGGTCTCCAGGCGGGCAATCGCATCGCGGGGCGTATTGGCATGGACGGTGGTCAAAGAGCCGGAGTGACCGGTGTTCATGGCTTGCAGCATGTCGAGAGTCTCGCCGCCGCGCACTTCGCCCACCACCAACCTGTCAGGGCGCATCCGCAACGCATTGCGCACCAGGTCGCGGATGGTAACCGCCCCAGTACCATCCACGCTTGGCAGTTTGGTTTCCATTTGAATTACATGGCGCTGGGTCATTTGAAGTTCAACCGCATCTTCGATGGTGATGATGCGCTCGTTTTCAGGAATATACGTGGAAAGCACATTAAGCATGGTGCTCTTGCCAGAGCTTGTGTTGCCCGAGATCAAAATATTCATCCGTGAAACAACACAAGCCTGCAAAAAAGTTGCCATATAGGATGTCATCGTGCCGAGCGCGATAAAATCTTCGCTGGTCATTTTGTTGCGCAAAAATTTACGAATGGTGATCAACGGGCCGTTGACCGAGACCGGCCGAATGGCGATATTAACCCTCGAACCGTCGGGCAGGCGCGCATCGGCGGTAGGATTGTCATAATCGACCCGCCGGCCAAGCGGCAGCAAGATACGGTCGATGATCTGCATGATGTGGTTTTCACTCTCAAAGCGGATATCTGTTTCCCACAATTCGCTGTTTCGTTCGATAAAGACCATGTCGGGGCCGTTGACCATGATTTCGTTAATTTGTTCATCATGGAGCAGCCATTCCAGCGGGCCGTAACCAATCAGATCGGCCAGCGCGCTGGCAATGATTTGTTCGCGCACCTCGGCGGGCATATTTTGCACACCGAGCGAATTCATGGCCGCTTCGAGCTGCTGCTTTAAATTTTCATGGCTGGCTGACTTTGAGCCTGTTATTTTTTGCATCTCCGGCGTAACCAGTTCAATGATACGCTTTTTGACCTGCTGAACACGAGTCTCGGCAAGAATGGGCGGCAATACTTTAACATAATTATTTGACATGATAAAACTCCCGGCAGACCTGAAGCATCCAATGATTCCCCTGAAAAGTCATGCACGCTCGATTATACCCGTCCCAGTTACAAATACGCAGCATTATATAGCCGAAAATTAAACAGCAACCGATTGACACATCCCCCCAATTCGGGTATGCTTGCGCCTTGTCCGGGCAGGCCCGGCGCGGCAGGACTTTGCGAACCTCGTCAGATCCGAAAGGAAGCAGCGATAAGTGAACGTTCCTGGGTGCCGCCGGTATCCTGCTCGGATATTTTATTTAAGTAGATCCTGCCCGCGCCACGGCCGCCGGCACAGGTGAGCGGAGGGCGTAGCCCGCAGCCGCCAAAACCGCCCTGCGACTGCGCTCCTCGTTACACTCGTCGCTCCGCTCAGGACTTGAGATTACCCACTCTTCCCTAACATTTCATCGCTCAACTCGTCCAGGCGCAGGCTGATGACCTGGCTGGTAGTGTCACGGCCTTTAGTGATACCGTAAATCACATCCGCCGCCTGAACAGTGTTGCGGTTGTGGGTAACAATGATGAATTGGGTGTCTTTGCCCAGTTCGGTCAGCAAATCGCGGAAGCGGCCGACATTGGCCTCGTCGAGCATTGCGTCGACTTCATCCATCACACAGACCGGAGTCGGTGAAACCTTGAGCAAGGCAAAGACCAGCGAAATGGCCGTTAGTGAGCGCTCACCGCCCGAAAGCAGCGACAGGCCCTGTTCGCGGCGGCCCGGCAGGCGGGCTTCGATATCGATGCCGGTCACAGTCAGATTATCAGGATCGGTCAACACCAATCGCGCCGAACCACCCCCGAACAAGCGGGTAAAAATCCCTTTAAATTCGGTCGCAACCAGTTCAAAGGTCTTGAAAAATTCACGCTTGGTCAATTCGTCCAGTTCGGCAATCACCTGGCGCAGATCGATCTCGGCTTGATTCAGGTCTTCGACCTGGGTGGTCATAAAATCATAGCGCTCACGCACAGACTCAAATTCCTGCTGGGCGTCCAGGTTGACTGCGCCCATGCGCCGCAGTTGGGCGCGTTTCTGGTTCAGGCTGTCATCCAGGTCAGGCGAAAGCTCAGTCACAACCGGCAATTGCTCGACCATCTCACCCAGCGGCAGCGGCACGGGACCGGAGACGTCGGTGTGATAATCGAACTGCACCAGACCAAAATCTTCCTCGATACGGCGGCGCAGGCTTTCGAGTGCTTCCTGTTTGCGGTTCAGCTCAATTTGAGCCTGCGAATTGTAGCGCTCGATCTGGGCCAGCGCGCGCTGGGCCTCGGTTTCACGGCTTTGCAGGTCGGTTTCCTCCTGCTCGGCAGCCGCCAGCGCCGTCTCAGCGGGTTCAATTTTCAGGCTAAATACTTCAATCTGGCCTTGCAGCTCACCTTCCTGGTTGAGCAGGGAGGCTTTTTCTTCTTCCAGGCGCGCAAAAGCCACATCGACTTCGTCCACCCGCCGGCGGGCAGACTGGATGCGCGCCAAAACACTCTGGATGGCCTGTTCACGCTCCGAGCGCCGGGTGCGTCCGTCCGAAACCGTCCGCTCTGAAACCTGCACGCGCGCGCCCCAATAAGTCACCTGCGATTGCAATTCGTCGAGCGCCAAGGCGGCCATCTCACCGTTCAGGCCGCGCATCTTAACCTGGGCTTCGTCCAGTTTTTCTTCGACTTCGTCCAACTCGGCGTTGGCGCGGCTGGAATCCTTCTCAGATTGGGCCAGTTCAGTTTTCAGGGTGTCTTTCTGACCGGCCTGCCAGTCACGCTGGCGGCGAGCGCTTTCAACGGCCAACCCGGCTTGCTGCTCGGCGCTGGTTGTCTCGTTCAGGCGTTTGCGCGCATCAGAAAGTTTCGCTTCACGCGTCGAAATCTCTTTTTGTGCGCCAGAAATCTCAGCCGCCAGCCGGTTCAGGGTCTCGTAGAGCGACTCAAGGGCCGTGTTTGCCGCGCCCAGGCCTTCGACCAGCTCCCGTTTTTCACGAGTCCGGCCCAGGGTGGCAGCGCGGGTTTCCTTACCAGCCTGGATCAAACCATCCGGGCGGAAAACTTCGCCCTTGAGAGTCACCAGCCGCATCCCCGGCAGGGCATCCCGCAGGCGTTTGGCGGCGGCGCGATCGCGCACCAGCACGGTATTGCCCAGCAGGGCATCCAGCGCCGGGCGCAGTTCGTCAGATGTTTGGATAAAGGCTGCTGCCAACCCGAGGATGTCACCATCATCAGGGATTTTGGCTACGCGCTGGCCTTTGACCGTTTCGATGGGCAGCAGGAGCGTGCGGCCCGTCGGCTTGGATTCGAGATATTCGAGGGCCGCTTCCACGCCCCCGGCGTTTTCAAACACGACCGCATCCAGGCCATCGCCCAGGGCGGCGGCAATGGCCGTTTCGTACTGGGCCGGGACTTCCAACCCGGCAGAAAACGCGCCTTTCGCGCCCGCCAGTTTGGCCTGGAGCAGGGCGCGCGCGCCCTCGGCGTAACCGGTCAGGGAGGCTTCGGCCTTTTCGAGCACGTCCAGTTGGGCTTTCAGGCGGGCCTGTTCGGCCTGACGCTGGTTGCGCTCATCGAGCAGGCTGCGGCGCTCGGATTCTTGTTCCGCCAGCGTTTGGCGAAGCGCCAGTAAAGCGGATTCGATTTCCTGGAAAGCTTTTTCGGCCTCGCCGCGCGCTTTTTGGGCCGACTGGTGCTTTTTATCGGCGTCTTTGGCGGTTTGTTCGGCGGTGGCTATCGTCAGATCAGCCTGCTCCAATTTCTGACGCTGTGAATCGATGCGGCTTTTGAGTTCGTTCAGGCGCGCGCCAAGTTGGGCGCGGCGCGAATTTAATTGGTTGAGTTCGCCGCGCGCCGATTGAAGCTTCTGTTCTGCTTTGGCGCGTTCCAACTGGCGCGCCATCAGGGCAGTTTTGGCTTCGGCTTCCTGGGTTTTGGCTTCAACGGCCTCAGCCTGGATTCTTTCCAGTTCGGTTTCGGCTTCGGTCAGGCGCTCACGAGCCAGGCGTTCTTCATCGGCCAGGCGTTCCTGCTCGCCGAGGGTGTTCTGGCGGCTTTCAGTCAGGGAGCGGCGGCGCTCTTCGAGCACGGCCAGGCTGCGATTAACAGCCTCGCGCTGGTTGTGCAATGCCGCCGACTGGCGGTGCCATTCGTTCAGTTGCCCGCGTAATTCGAGCAAACGCTGGCGGGTGCTGTTGAAGCCATCGCTCAAGGCGGCGTAATTGCGGCGGGCTTCGTTCAGGCGGCGTTCCTGCTCGTGGGCGATTTCGCGCACTTCGCCCAATTCCTTCTGGGCCAGGTGCCAGTGATAGCCATACCACTCGCGCAGGACAAGTTTCAGGTCGGCCTGCACCTGGGAATATTCCTGCGCGCGGCGCGCCTGGCGTTCCAGCAGGCGCAGGCGCGGTTCAAGCTCGGCCAGAATGTCGAGCACGCGCTCGAGGTTGCGCTGGGTATTTTCAAGGCGACGTAGGGCTTCCTCGCGCCGGGAGCGGTACAGGCCAATTCCGGCGGCTTCTTCGAACAGGCGGCGGCGCTCGTCGGCTTTGAGCGCCAGCGAGGCATCCACCATGCCCTGTCCAAGGATGGTATAGGTCCGTTCTGACAGACCGGATTGGGCTAGCAGTTCGTTGATATCCTTCAAGCGCACAGTTTGGCCGTTGAGCAGGTATTCGTTACGGCCGTCACGATAGGCGCGGCGGGTAACAGCCACTTCGCTAAAATCGACCGGCAGCCAGCCGACCGTATTATCGAAAGTGATCGTGACCGAGGCCATGCCCGCGCGCGGGCGCTGCTCGGAGCCGGAGAAGATCATGTCTTCGGTCTTTTTGGCGCGCAGCAGGTTGTGGGATTGTTCACCCAGCACCCAGCGCAAAGAATCGGCAATGTTCGATTTTCCCGAACCATTCGGCCCGACAATCGAGGTAATGCCATCCGCAAATTCGAAGTGCGTGCGCGAGGCAAAGGTTTTATAACCGTGTAGTTCGAGGGATTTTAGGCGTAAGGGCATTGATTCAGTTTCCGGTCACATCAGAATCCATGTCGATGTTTTCGAGGGCGTTCTGGGCGGCAGACTGGCTGGCGTCTTTTTTGCTTGTTCCTGAACCAGTGCCAAACAGTTTGCCATCCACATAGACCTCAACCACAAAGGTTTTGGCATGGTCGGGACCTTCCGCGATGGTGGGGATGTATTTGGGAATGCCAAGCCCCTCGCGCTGCGACCACTCTTGCAAACGCGATTTAGGGTCAACCGTCAGGACAGGCATTTCAACAGAAAATTCGTCTGCCAGGGGTCGAAGCAGGGGCAGGACAAAGTCACGGGCAGCTTCCAGGCCCTTGTGCTGGTAAATTGCCCCTACCACGGCTTCGAATGCGCCGCATAACAACGGCTCACGGTTGCGGCCTCCGCCTTGCAGTTCGCCGCGCCCGAGGCGCAGGGCGCGGCCCAGGTCCAGTTTGCGCGCCAGGCGAGCCAGGCTCTCCGTGCGGACAAGCGCTGAACGCATGCGAGTCATCTCTCCCTCGCGCATTTCGACAAAATGGTTGTAAACATAAGCGCCAACAACAAAATCGAGAACAGCGTCGCCCAAAAATTCAAGGCGCTCATTGTCATCGCCGGCATTGCCATGTTCGTTGATGTAAGAGCTGTGGGTGAGGGCGCGGGTGAGCAGGCGCAGGTCGTCAAAAGGCAGCTTCAACCGCATGGACAGTTCGGCCGGGCTTTCCAGGCCAGAACGCTCGGTGTTTGGTTCTTGAAAAGTCATTTAATTTTCTCCCGGAACTCAGGGAGCGCGAGCCATCGTCTACGCAATGGCTCGCGGCCACGTAGTTCCTATAATGAATTTATTGAAAGCCGTTGCTTTCAGCGTGTCATTTTACACGATATTTGAAGCCGGGACATTAAAAAATCAGGCCAGTTGATGTTTATGCTTTTTCCTGGCCGGTTTTAGCCATAGACCGTAATAAGCCAGCACAGCAATCGCCACATACATGATGGTCTTGGGGATCATCAACATGCCCACCAGCGGAAATTCACGGACAAAAAAGATGACCGGGGTATAAAACAGGTACGAGAAGAAAATACAATACGCGATCCAGCGAAACAAACGATCTTTGGCTTTGAGCGCATCGCGCAAGATCAGGAACAAGACACCCAACCCAAGGATCATCAGAAAAATATTTCGAAGTGGGCCCCAAAAAGCCGGCGTCACCACGCTGCCCCACTCATTCTGCGGGAAAGCCATCACCAGAAAACGGACAGGCACGGAGCCCAAGAGCAGGTACTCGAACCAACCAAAAGAAGCATGATAACGCTCCTTCCAGATATAAAGCATGAGCACATAGAAAAGGGTAACAGTCACGGCCGTCGCCAGCGCGCCCAGGCCGACCAGCAAGCCGTTCTGTTCCAGACCGCCCCGGGCATAGGCCAGCACACGGAAACCGACATGGCCGGTGTCGCCAACCGCCAGCAGCAAAAACGCCCAACGGAAAAGATTTGCCACGCGATGATGTTTCTTATCAACCCCGCCCAGGCGGCGCGTCATCAGAATAACCATAACCCAGATGACAATCAGATATAGAATATTGAAGCCGATTTCGACCATGGTGCGTAACTCTTCAGACATGCAAGCTCCTTTGTGTGTGATGCTGGTTACGGCGCTGCAAAGACGCCAAAATGGTTGGCTACCGGTCTTTCGCGTCCCCAGATGAAATTAATTGGCGAGTTCATCACCCTGTACTCGCCCGTCGCAGGGTCCTGGATGACCATCGTGGACGAGCCGCCGCCATCCAGGTTAATGGCATTGTCGCCGCCGTAGAAAATCATCAGATCGGCCATTTCCTGGACGGTGACGCCCTCACTGTACAAGGGCTGGCGGCCATCGACCACGATCAGGATCAGGCGGGTACCGGGGCCGTCCAGGCCAATGGCGGTGCGTGGGGCGGTGCGGGTATCGTTCAGGTCAGGAACAGGTTGTTTATCTTGAACCAGCCAACTCAAGCCAGAAATTGCCGTGTGTACCTTTCCAATCGCTGTGCCAAAAGAGGCTTCTTTTTTTTCGTTGATATACAATGTCGGGTATTTGCGCTCAGACGAGCCATACTGCAACCGGCGCGAAGCGGCAAAACCCAACGGGCTGACCGGCTCACCCACACGCGGATAATAATCCCAGGGAGTGTTGGACCACCAGGGCGTAAACCCATCTCCGTTAATGGCAACCTGGACCCCAAATTCGCGGGCGAACTGGGAGGTGGAACGCGCATCCAGCGCGGAATCAGCCTCCCGTCCGCGCCGATCTGGCGGCGTGACGAACACATCCACACCACTCACGCGCAAATCAACCGTCACGATATGGGCAACCATGGTGCGCGGCAAGTAATGAACCCGCCGGTAATAGGTGACGCCAGGATAAATCTCATCGCGCATCTCGACCATGGCCGGGCGGCTGGCATAATAAAAATAGACAAACAGGCCCAGGCAGGCAAAAGTAAAAAGTAAAGGGAATATCCACCAGTAACGTTTCATAATTGTATTCTAACCGGAAAAAGATATACAATTGTGAAGAAAAATACAATTCTTTGATGGAGAGCGCAATGATTCAAAACCAGTGGTATGTCATCCTCGAATCAAATGAGATCAAAATGGGCAAGCCAATTGGCGTGACGCGCATGGGCGAGAAGATGGTCGCCTGGCGTGACAGCGCGGGCAAAGCTGCGGTGATGAGCGATCTGTGTCCACACCGCGGAGTGGCACTTTCGATTGGAGGTGTCAAAGGGGATGCGATTCAATGCCCATTTCACGGTTTCGAGTACGACCAAAGCGGTGCCTGCACCTATATTCCGGCCAACGGCAGGAACGCCGAGCCGCCCAAAGCGATGAGAGCGCACGCCTATGAAACCCGCGAGGCGCACGGGTTTGTTTACATCTGGTGGGGCAATGGGCGTGAAACCTACCCGCCGCTGCCGTTTTTCGAGGCCATCGGGCCAGATTTTGTCTATGCCACCCTGCGCGACCCCTGGGCGACACATTATTCGCGCGCCATTGAGAACCAGTTGGATGTGGTACACCTGCCCTTTGTCCACCGCACCACCATCGGGCGCGGAGGCAAGATGCTGGTCAATGGCCCGCTGACAAAAGTCAGCCAGCCAGTCGAAGGTCAAACCCTGCTCGACTTGTGGGTTTTCAACGAAAAAGATGAGGGCCAAAAGCCACGCCGGGCAGCGGAACTGCCTGAACCGACACGTCACCCTTTTTTGCAATTTATTTACCCCAACTTATGGCACAACTGGATCGCGGAAGACATCCGTGTGCTGGTGGCTTTTGCCCCGATTGACAACGAAAACACGCTCATGTACCTGCGTTATTATCACAAGATCAAAACACCAGTGCTGCGCCAGATCAATGAGTTTTTTGGCAAAATTGGCAACTTTGTTATAGAACGGCAGGACAGGCCGGTCGTCATTACCCAGCGGCCACTGCGCTCTGATCTGGATATTGGCGAAAAGCTCATCCCCGGTGACGGGCCGATCATCGCCTACCGTAAAATCCGCCGTGAGTTGATTGAATCTGGAGAAAAACGCGAGTGACTCTACTTCACCCGCCAGGTATGCACAACCGGTTTGGCTCCGTCAGCGAATAATTCCAGCACGTACAGCAGGCCGTTGGTGCGGTCAAAGGCCACATCGCCGATGCGGAAGCGGCGCTGGTCGCCCACACCAAGCATTTCGGCTTCGATACCTGCCGGGTTGTGGAACAAGACCGACTCCAGACTCAAGATCGCATAAGGCTGCGGCTCCCAGGCTTGGATCTGCCCGGCAGCCACCCGCGCCAGGTCAGATGGGTCGTAAAAGATGATCTGGGCTTCAAAGCGGGTACTCCACCAGCCGCGAAAATCGTTGTGGCCGGAGCATTCAACCAGGTCGGCAGGCGGACAGGGGGAACCATCTGCCAGGGAGCAGACCTGGAACTGGCCGACAAAATCGCCAGCAACACAGGGAACCTGCGTCCCGGCAGGGTTGGCAAAGCCGTACCAGTATTTCTCGCCAACGCTTTTTGTTCCGGCAAAGATTACTGCTGATTGACCGCTTGGGGAAGTCAGCCAGGCGCCGCCCTCCCATTCGTCGGGGTGCTGGTAACCGTTCAGGGCGCGTTCGATGTTGGGGGTATTGTACGAACTCTCGTATTGCAACAGGACAGTTTCATCCAGGCGTGTGCCATTCGCGGCGGGTGAGCCGTTGGAATCAACCCAGGGCTGGTAGGCAAACAGGGCCGGCCCCATGCCCGACCAGCCGCCATCACGGGAACGACCGGTTGCCAACGGCCTGCCGCTGGTATAAGAGTCGGCCCAGGCAGGGGGAATTTCAAACAAATAGCCGTTGATGCTGTTGGTATCCTGATTGCCAATAAACCACTCGCCCTGAAAATCTGGCGCAGACAGATCAGGCTCTATCCAACCGTGGCTGGCGGCAGGCGGGTCGGGGGGCATGTGCTGGCCCCAGGCCAGGTGCAGTTTTGGGCCGGTGGCGGGATGGTCGAGATAAGCCAGCCCAATGCGTGGAATCTCGTCCAGGCCGCGAAAGTGCCCGGCGGCAACATCCTGAAAGCCTTGCACGAATTCGGCTGTATTGAGCGCATCCAGTTGCCCCCGAACCGGGGCTGGAATACTGATTTCGGCCAACTGGCTGCCGTCCGTCAACTCACCGTAGGCCAGGCGGTCGTGGCCTGTGATGAACAGGCTGCCGGGGAAACCGTCGTTCTCCAAATCCGGGCCGGGGCGGAAGGTCATGGCGTTGCCGCCGTATTCAAAGGTGCGCGGGCGGTCACCGTCATCGGGCAGGCGAAAGGCGCCCAGGTATTCCAACTCTTCAGGCTGGATAACAGCTCCAGGGTCGGCGGGCGGCGGCAGCGGGGCGGCGGATGCCGGGGAGGTTGGACCGGCCTCGGTTGACGGAGGCAGGCTGGGGGAAATCTGATCCGCGGGGGGCTGGCCGAAGGTGCAAGCCAGGCCGGAGAGCAGGAGCATGACCAAGGGCAGGATCAATCGCTTTTTTTCCATTTCGATTCCTTTGTGGTATCTCTAATAGTCAGTCACACGGCAGACTTTGAACAAGGTCGACCAGCGGCCAGGGTCGGGGCGGTATCTCTCGCCGGGGTAGTGGTAGACGGGTGTATAGTAGCCAGTATCATCCCAACTCGCATCGCAAGTGGGCGAGAAACCATCCACAAAAGCGCCATAAGGGCCGTCGGGAGAGATAATCGCTTCAAATGCGCCCACGCCGTAGCGCTCTGCACCGGCGTTAACCACGGTCGAGATGCGGATCTTGAGCTGCTGGTCGCCAGCCAGGAAAAAGCGATCCGAGAAGTAGGTGGGATCGCTCTCCGGGTGGTCATGGCCCCAGCATTTATGCCCAAAGGTTGAGAATCCGGTCACTTCGGGGGCATGCCAGGTAAAGAGAGTTTGTTCACCGAGGCCTCCAAGCAGGCTCGCATCCAAGCGCATGTGGACATCGTTTTGCAGGCCGACCACATAGCCATCCGTGCAGCCGCGATGCCAAGTAACCCAGTACTGGGTTGATCCGGCCACCCGATACTCGTTGTTGTCTTCATTTCTTTCCGTGATCCGGTTTTGGGGGTCGACAATCACCCGATAGCCATGTAGAAGGATTTCCCTTTGTTCAGCGGTGACGGGGATTACCACCGGCAGGCTGCCGTAGCGCCTGAGATGGACAACCGACCTGGTGACAGACAGGATGGTTGTGCCCGCGGCCACTCTGCGAATCTCGATATCAACATCGCGGCTGACCAGCTCATGTTCGCCAATGTTCTGGATATTGACCACCAGGAATGAATGCTGCGGGTCGTACTCGACATCCGTAATCACCAGGTCTGGCTGCCCGAGGCAGAACCTGCGCACAGTGCCAAGAATTTCTTCGGCTTCAAATCTTTCAAGCATGGCGTTGTTGGGGTCGAGCACGACGCACACATCCGGCGGGTTGAAGCGGCTGGCGTATTCCATGGCGAGTGACTGACCGGGGTCAAGCCTGAAATCGTCAAGGCGCTGGCTGTCGAGACGGTTGCCTTCGCGGTCGGTGTACCACAGTTCAAGAGGCTGGGTCGGCCAGGTGCCACTGCCAGAATTCTCAATTTCATAGTGGATGGTGTTGGTGGCATCCTCGATGCGGTAGTTCCTGACGTTCAGCAGCGGCAGCGCCGGGGCGTCACCGGCCACGCCAACGATGCTGCCCGGCGCCGGTCCAAACCGTACCGTCAGTTGACAGCGATCATTTTCGGACGTGAGTGTTGTTTCGTGAGGGGCGTCGAGTTCGGGACTGTTAGAGACCGGGTAGATAAACGATTGCGCTTCGCAAACGAGGTCATCGCAACCACTGTCATTTGAGTGGCGGCAGCGTCCCCAGTCGTGATCCATGATATTGTACCCAAATTGGAAGGTGCCGTCGGGCGCAAGATCGACCAGCATGGTGGGGCTGCCCGTAGCATGCCAGCGGATATTGGTTGCGAAATCGCTGAAGTTGTAAAGGGTGTTATCTGAAAAGCCATTGGGCACATCCAAACCATATCTTTCAGATGAGCGGGTGTCGATCGAGAATTCCTGTTCGTTGGCGTAGAAACTGCCATAAATCGAGCCAACGTCGCCATGACTTTCATCACTGTCAACGTCACCACCCAGTTCAGAAGTGCGCAGGGATAGGAAGGTAATCTCAATCCTCTTCTGGCACTGGTCGGGCGGGGTGACAATGCTAACCGGCGGCATGGCCAGCACCGATTCGGGGCCATCGGGATGCCCATAGCGATACGCCGAAACGCTCAACTGGTATTCGTCGCCGCAGGGCGGGTGGAACCACTCCGGCGGAATATCGCTCTGGCGCACATTGCTGCCGCGCACGGACCATTGCAGGGTTCCGTTCAGGTAAATGCGGAAGCCCTCGATTCCCGGTTCGTCTGGGCGCGGTTCGTAGTCCCAGTGCAAGGCGTAGCGCCGGTCTTCGATCCACAGGTTGCTGGGGGCGGTCATGGAGGGGTCGATGAACATCGGGATGCCGTGCGGGACAGAATCGGCGCGCAGGATGCGATACTGGATTTGGAAGGATGCGCCCTCCCCGCCGCTGGCTTCCGTTCGAGTGATCCCGTCCCAGGCCTCGGGCGGAACCGTCAACGCCAGGCTTCCGGCTGGAACCGCTTCGACGCCGCCCAGCACGCCGACACATTCGATGCTAAAGGGTAAAGGCTGGTTGCCCGGCCAGGCAAAGAGCGGGGCATTTGCACCCGCGTAGGAATCGCCCACGTTCCAGCCCGAGTCGGTCAGGGCAAACGACTCGTCGGTCAACTGGTTGAAATCGACATCCGGGTACCATAGTGGCAGGCTATCGCCCACGCCGATATAACAGTGCAAATTATCATAGGCTTGCGAAGTCTCCAGACTGAGCACTTCCAGGCGCAGTTCAATCGGGGCGCTCGAGGCCGGGTCAAAAATCTCGTAAACGCCGAAGAAAGTTCCCAGTTCGAAGAAACTGCCCGGCTCGGGCGCATCCGCTTCAGGCGGGGCGGCGTCATCCGTTGGCGGAACATCTGGCGCGGCAGGCGGGGAACCGTCCTCTTCAGCATCTCCTGCGTCCTCGGTAACGGTCAGGCTGTCACCGGGAGCGAGGGCGTTGGGGCTGGTGTCGGGGTTGAGCGCGGCAAGTTCTTCGGGAGTCAGGCCAAATTCTTCGGCTACCGTTGCAAAAGTCTCACCTTCCGCGACGGTATGCGTGGGCATCTGCGCGCTTTCTGAGATTTCAATCGTGATCGTAGCCTGGCCTTCGACCCCGTTGGCAGAGACCGCGCGCACCTGAACGACATGCGGCCCGCTGACCGTCGCCAGCCAGCGTTCGTTCAGCACGAAGGGAGATTGCGCCCCGGCCTCGGCGGCTGGCTGGACGGCGAAAAGCCGGTCGTCCAGCCACAATTCCATGCGGCTGACGCCGCGCTTCGAACGCGCCGTGGCATGGATGCTGACCGCCTCCCCGCTGATAATTTGTTCGTGGTTGACCGGGCTGTGAATCAGCACCAGCGGGCGCGACTGGAGGTTGTTCTGACGTCCGATCATGTAGGTACCCTGCCCAATCAGGGCAAAGATGCCCAACAGAACCAGTACAATCAACATGCCCCCAAAACAGGATTTATTGTTTGTTTTCATACAAGCCTCGCTATTCCAGCGTAACAGTATATTGGAACCAACCCGACCAGCCGCCAATATTGCCCGCGCCGTCCACGGCGTGCACGCGCCAGCGATAGGTCCAGCCGCACTCAACCGGAATGCTCATGGTTTTATCGTTTATGCTGAAGGGGCTGCCCGATACAGTTTGCCAACTGCCATCCCCGGCGTGGCGCTCAATTTGCACTTCGTAGCGCATGATGCCGCTCGGGTCACTGACCGGCAGCCAGGCCATGCTTTGCGAACCACGGCAGGAAAGAGTCAACCCGTTACCCGGCACGACCAGTTCAGGCGTTGGCGGCGGGGTGGTGTCTGCTGCCGGTGGAGGATTGTTGTCTTCGGGAGTGGGCGTCTCACAGACGCCGCTGACTGAAATATCGACGGTGCGTTTTTCCTGAGTGCCATCCAGGGATGTAACCGTCAAAGAATAACGCTCACTTTTACACAGGCAATCCTTGTAGGAACCGTCAAAATCCTGCTGAACGCCGCCAAAGGTGATGCTCTGCACATTTTCAACGTGCCATTTAATCGTCGTGCAAGCCCCAGCCTGGATTTGGGCCGGTTCGGCCCAAAACTGGATGATCGGTTCGAGGGCCGGAGGCGGGGTCGGTGTGGGCGTCTCGGTGACCGTCACTTCCGCCTCGGCAACGCAAAAACGCCAGGCGCCGGAGGCCGGGCCATATCCATCTGGGCTGTAGGCCAGCACCCGCCAGTAATAACAGCGGCCCGCCGCAAGCGGCCAGGAGCGGCTCGTTTCCAGGTGATCCAGGGTGCCAAATCCCCAGCGAAGATCAGCAAACGAGGCATCTTCTGAAATATCGATCTTGTAACTGTGAGGGTGACAGGAGCCATCCGGGTACGACCAGGCCAGCAACGGGTCTGGCGCAAGGGTCGCACCGTCAGCGGGCGAAACGAGCAGCGGCGCAACCAGCGCCTCAACCGCGCACAGCGGCTGGACATCCTCGACCAGACCGCCAAAGGCAACCCGCGCGGAATCAGGCTGGCTGGCAGACCCGTCCGGGCTGAAAGCAACCGCCTGAATGGTGTAGTCGCCAATCGAGGCCGGAGTCCAATCGAGGTGGAAGGATGCCAGACCATCATCCGTTGGCGGATTATCAATGTTCGCCAGGAGCGCGCCGTCAATCCAGATTTCGATGCGGCTGATGCCACCCGGCGAGGCGGCGTGACCGTCAATGTTGATGGCCTGGACGCCCGGCAGGATCAAACCGTCCAGCGGCACATCGATCCAGACTGAGATGCCAGCCGTTCGCGGGGCGCAGCCGGCCAGCAGGCCAGACAGAATAATCAGTGTGAATACCGACAGCAAACGCTGTCGAAGGCTTGGGTTATGTCTCATCTTGTTTCTCCTCGTTCCTGTTCCAACTGAGCGCGACAGACATATCCAACTCATCTTTGGGGATGAAGGCCTCGGCTCCAGCCGCTTTCGCAGAAGCCAGCAAAAGACGGTCGTGATAGGCGCTGACCAGGATCACGCGCATTCTGGGGGCAAGCAACTTCAGTCGCGGCGTACCTTCGATGCCGCTCAGGCCCGGCATCAGGACATCCACAACCGCCAGGTCGGGTTGCAGGGATTGAGCCAGCGCTTCGGCTTCAGCGATGCTATCGGCTTCGGCGGCCACTTCCAGCCCGGCGCGCTCGAGTAGGGCGCGCAACTGGCGGCGGAAGTTGGGCTGGTCATCGACGATCAAAACGCGGGTCACGGGACAGGGAATCCTTCCTGATGGATAAAAACAAAAATCCTGCTTTCAATAGCAGGATAGTCCGTTTCGCTGCGGATGTCATCGAGGCCCGGTACCGGTTTAGTACCGAGTTGGTACCGGAACTTTCCGGCATAGTACCGGGAGAAAATCAGCCTGGGGGCCGCCACTCGACCTGGATGCGCGTACCGCGCCCCGGCACAGAGTCCAGGCTGAGTTTGCCCCCGATCAGGTTGACGCGTTCGCGCAAGCCGACCAGCCCGAAGTGACCCGAGGAAGTCAGTTCGCCGATTTCGCCCGGGGGGGTAAATCCACGGCCATCATCATCGACGATCAGCCTGATCCCGTCTTCCCTGCCCGCGAGGCAGATATTGACCCGACTGGCCCCGGCGTGCCTGGCGACGTTGGCGAGCGCCTCCTGCGCCACGCGATACAGGTTGACAGCGGTATCACCTGGAAGGGGCGGCAGGGCAGACAGATCCGGCAGATCGAGATGCACTGCCACACCCGATTGCGTCGACCAGTCTTCGGCCAGGGAACGCAGGGCGGCGGCCAGCCCCAGCATATCGAGCATCGGCGGGCGCAGTTCCGAACAAACTCCGCGCAGATCGGTCAGGAGAGTGCGCACCTCGGCACGCATTTCTTGCAAAGCGGTTGAATCGGCCACTTTGGGCTGGAGCAAGCCCAATTGCAGGTTCAACCCGATCAAGGCCTGGAGCGGCCCGTCATGCAGGTCGCGCGCCAGGCGGGCGCGTTCTTCTTCGCGCGAGCGCAGCAGGCGATGCTGGGCCTGCGACAAGGCCTCGCGGCTGGCGCGGATTTCATTCAGCTGAGTGCGCAGGGTTTCGATGAGCAGTACATTTCCCAGGGCAATCTCCGCCTGACAGGCAAGCGTCTCCAGGATGCGGCGGTCAGAATCGGTCAATTCGTCGCGATCACAGTGTGGGGAAAGCATCCAATGCGCGCGCGTTTTTCCCTGGAAAGATAAATTGAAGCGATCTGCGGCCGGGGGGACATCTTCATCGAAATGCAATTCGGCGCTTTGCAACTGCATCAAGCCCGGCACCTCGCGGGTCAGCACCTCGGCAAGTTGTCCGCGCTCGGTGCAGCCGGCCAAGGCGCGGGTTGCGCTCTCAATCACGGCGGGATAATCGTACCAACCGCCATAGAAGATGCGATCCACCACGCGCTGCAAAGTATTTTTTGTGCGCTCGAAAGCCATGCCCACAAGCAGGGTTAATCCGGCGGAAACCAGCATTTGCGCCAGCCAATCGCCCGGCGCAAAACGAACAATCAGCAGGAACGGCCCTAGATAGATGAGCAGGATTCCCAACCAGAGGGCGGCGTAAACCAATGTCCGGTTTAGCAGGCGGTCGATGCCGAACAGGTGATGGCGTGCAATCGCCACCAAATAACACAAAGGCGTAATGATGATGAAGGGTCCCACAACCCAATCGGGAACCCTGGGAATGCCGAGGATGGTGGGCAGAAGATACAGGATGAACAAGGGTGCCAGGGATGCGATATTGCCAAAAACGATAATGCGCAGGCGGCGGCGGTCATCGGAACTTGCGCGAGAGCGATAAACATAGGCCGCCAGCCCGACAGCGACAATAAGCTCCAAAGTATTGTAGAAAAAGCTGATTTGCAGACCGGCCCGGGTGGAAGATAGGCGGTAGGCCAGGGCAACCAACATCAAGCCATACACAATTGCCATTGTCCAGCGCCGCTGGCTTGAACTGCCTAAAACCACCGGGAAGGTCAGGTAATAATGAACCACCAGCGCGGCGGCGCAATGAAAACCAAGGCTAATCAAAACCGCCATCCATGCTGGGCGCCTTGAGACATCTGGATAGGCCAGGAAAAACAACAGGCCAATCCCGATGCTCTGGGTCAAAAGGAAAAAAAGTCGCAGCGCATACTGTTGAAAGCGCCGCCAGAGCAAAAAGACGCCAACACCCCAAAACGTCAGCGCGACCAGCAGCCCATTGAGCAGAGAAGCCAAATTCAGGGTTGCCATTGCTACCAACGGCATCTCCAGGGTTAGCACCTGCGTTCCGCGCCGGACCCGGGCCGGGTAATTGCCCACTTCGGACGGCCATTGCGGATACGGCGCGCCGTTGATCGAAAGGAGGATGTCGCCCGTCCAGAATCCGGACCAGTTGGCATAAGAATCCTGCTCCACGGCCAGGATTCTGCCGGTTTCCACCTCCAGGCTGGCCTCGAAAACAGGCGTACGCAACTGGTCATAGACCACATAGCCCGCCAGCGCGGGTAGGGAAATAGCCAACAAAACCAAAAAGGTGGAGATAATGCGCTCTCTGAACTTCATCGCGAGTCTCTGCATTCCATCACAAAGGATGGCTACCCCAGCCCGGAGTGGACGGCAAACAGGGCGGCTTCTGTGCGGCAGCTGACCCCCAGCTTGCCGTAAATATTGCTGATGTGATTCTGGACAGTCCGCTTGGTGAGGCAGAGTTCCTGAGCGATGGCTGTATTATCCAGGCCGCGCGCAATCAGGCGCAATACTTCGGACTCGCGCGCGGTTAACGCGGAAACTTCTTTTGGAATACCTGCCGGATGAGAAGCCGGGCCTCCTGCGACTGCGCGATTCACCACCTGGCGGGCAACCGCCGGACTGAGCCAGGTTTCACCGCGCGCCGCAACCCGCACTGCACTGACCAGCGTCTCCAGCGCCTCATCTTTTAGCACATAACCGACCGCGCCGCTTTGCAGCAACCCAAAAACCGTTTGAGAGTCATCGTGAGCCGTGAGAATAAGTACAGCCGTGGAGCTGCCTTTTTGGCGCAACTGACGCGTCACTTCCAGCCCATTCAGATCGGGAAGCTGCACATCCAGGGCCAACACATCCGGCCGCAGTTCAACCACCAGGCGCAGGGCATCTGCGCCATTGACGCCTTCTCCCAGAATATTGATGTCGCCGGCAGAATTCAGGATGGCGCGCATTCCAGCGCGGACGATGGGATGGTCATCAACGATCACGACGCTTATCGTCATGCTTGTGTCTCCTTTGCCAGGCGATAAACCCAATCAGGGCCAATGGCGCGGCCAGGCTGGATGCACACGGCCGGCTGATCGGCAAGGATGAGGTCGGTTCTTCTTCAGGTTGGGACGGTTGCGCCGCTTCAGGGTTGGCCTGGCTCTGCGAACGGCTCACAAGGTGCAGATCGTCGATCCAGGCCTGGCCGCGCAAGGATTGTCCTGAATCGGTATTGAAGCCGAAAGCAATTCCGCTCACCTGTTCAGGCTGGGCGAAAGCCGCCCCGGCATTTTCCTCCCAAGCGACGCGGCGGAATTGTTCCCAGCGCAATTCATAGGGAACCCAGGTATCCGCGGTTACGGACAGGGATTCGGCGCTATAGGCATAGGTCGCGCGCGCATCCTCCGCCCCAACGTAGAGGTCGATGTTGAAACGGGCCGCGCCAGCCAGCAGCTCAAAGGCAAGGCTCTCGGCGGCGCTCCAGTCCTGGGGCTGGTCGAAGAAAAGGGTGCAGGTGGCCCAACTGGATGGGGCAACATCGAAATCGATTTGCAGCGAAGATGTTCCGCTTTTGGCTTTATCGTTGACCGGAGCGCAGGTAATGGTGGTAGGCGCAGCGCCATCTGCGAAAGCCTGCCAGCCGGAGGGAGTCTCAAAATCGTCGATCTGACCGAGCGTGGCCGGGGGCAGCGGGACAGCGGCTGCGGGTTGAGTCGACTCAAACTCAACGGTAGCCAGGCCCGAGGGTAGCGCCGAGGGCGGGTTTTCCGCCAGCCAACGCTGGTAGTAGAAATTGAGCAATCCGATAAATTCATCGGTCGCCTTGCGGCTGCCCTGCTCTGACGGGTGATCGTCGCCGGATGGGTAGGCCAGGGTATTTCGAGATGTGGTGGCGTGTTCGATTTGCCCGTTGGCGTAGCGATGGTGGGCATCCGGGCTGGTCAGCACGGTGTAGAAATCAAAAACGGCAACATTGTTGAGGGAATAGCCGTTCTCACCCAACCAATCGTTGAGCAGCCAGTTATTAAAAGCGCGCGCATTGGCGGCATAAGTGCCATCCGAAAGCGGCGGGGCAGTGATGACGATGAATAGTTTGTCGGGCCGGGTGGCAAAGTATTGCAAGATTTCGTTGTAAACATACTTGGCATGGCCGACACTGAGCCAACCATCCGGGTCGGGCGGATCACCGGGGCCGCCCTCGAGGGCCGAGTTGGGGAAACATGATTTGAACAGGATGATGACATTCTCACCGCCGGGGTCACCAAAGGTGCGTGTGTAATTGGCGTGCTGGCCACTCTCGCGGAACAAAGCCGCCATATAAGTGGACGTTTGCTCGCTGCGGAACCATTCCGTCCAGTTTGGGATGTCGGTGCGGTCGCCGATGCTGTCTGGCCCCCAGCCATAATTAGTGTCGCTGACAAAATAATTATTCTCAGCCAGGGTGCGGCCCAGATCACCGTAACCATCGGTCAGCCAGTTTTCGCCGGTCGAGTGATGAATGAAAATCAATTTGACAGGTTGGTCGGGATGGGCCTGATTATCCGCCTGGGCCAGACCCACTTGTGGCAAGAAGAGAGTCGTCAGCAAGATCAGCATGGCAAGAAAAGTACCGAGTAAACATCGTGAAAGCCTGGGTTTCGCAAACATAACAATCTCCTTTGGCCTGGCCGGTTCAAATCGATTGTGAACAAAAACACTTTTTATTGTAGCACGCAGGCATTTGCATGATTCCACCCAATCGTACTATCCAAAAAGCAGGCTCCAACAACATCGAGAATGTCCGTTTTCGAAACAAATGACATTTGTCATCCTTGACAGATAAATAGGACTAGTATAATATATGCAAAATCCTATATTATGGAAGTCCAATATGTCCCTTGACCATGCCATCCTTGGCTTTCTCAACTACCACCCGTACACAGGCTACGACCTGAAAAAGATTTTTGACACATCCATCCGCCACTTCTGGCCCGCCGACCAGAGCCAGATTTACCGCACCCTGGCGCGGCTGACCGAGCAGGGTTTCGCAGAAATGGAAAAAATTCCCCAGGAGGACCGCCCCGACCGCAAGGTTTACCACATCACCGAGGCCGGGCGCGCCGCTTTGCGGGAATGGTTGTCCGGCCCGCCGCCGATGGGAGAGCCGCGCAGCGCGCCGCTGATTCAGGTATTTTTCAGCGGGCAGTTATCAGACGCGGAAATTCTGGCCAAATTCGAGGGCTATGCGGCCATCATGCGCGCTATTTTGAGCCAGTATGACCAGGTTGGCGGCCAACTTGGTCCGTACCAGCGGGAGATCCCCTCCCCGCGCGAGCATTTCTTCTGGCTGCTGACCCTCGAAAATGGCCTAGCCAACATGCGGTCCAACCTTCAATGGGCCGAAAGCGTCATCGAACGGATTAAGAGTGGGCAGGTCCCGCAGGAATAGAAAGGCTGTCCCATGCTCAAACAACTCCCCAAACGCCAGCACATTCGCAAAGCGCTGATTATTCTCGCTTTTCTCGCTTTTCCGCTAACGATGAATTTCTTTTCGCCCTACGTCATCGTCGATGCTTCTTCGCAAGGCATTGTCAACGGCAGTCTGGCCATGTTCGGGCTGATGTTCATCGCATCGCTTTTCCTCGGCCGCGCCTGGTGCGGATGGGTTTGCCCGGCAGGTGGGATGCAAGAGATCGTCGAGCCGGTCAACAATCAAGCAGTCAACGGCAAGAAAATCGACTGGATCAAATGGCTGGTTTGGATCCCCTGGGTTTCGCTGATTGTCTGGCTGGTGATCAGCGCGGGCGGCTACCACAGCGTCGATTTGCTGATGCACACCCAGGGCGGAATTTCTGTGGCTGGTTCCCCTGATCGGCCCATTTTTATCGCGTACATCATCTATTACGCTGTCATCGCCCTGTTTCTGGGCCTGGCAATGCTGGTTGGCCGGCGCGCAGGCTGCCATACCATCTGCTGGATGGCGCCCTTCATGGTCATCGGACGCTGGATTCGCAACCGCTTCGCCTGGCCCTCCCTGCGGCTGACAGCGGACGCTTCGGCTTGCTCTGATTGCAAAAAATGTACCTACAACTGCCCAATGAGTCTCGACGTAAATGCAATGGTACAGATTGAAAAGATGGAACACCCCGAATGCATCCTGTGCGGAACCTGCGTCGACAATTGCTCCAAAAACGTTATCCGCTATTCGTTCAGCGCCGGAAAGTAAAAATTGATGAAAAGGTTTCAAAATTGGCAGGTCTGCCGGATAATTTTGGGTCACAACTAAACATGAAAATCAACTTTAAGAAATACCTGCTCAATGCAATCTGGCTGACCTTTCCCATTTTGTTGTGGAATGTGATTTTCGCCAGCCGCCTTCCGGCGCAGTTTTTGCCGGATATATTCTGGAAGGATATTCCACTTCCGGTCATGTACGGTGAAAACATTTTACGAACGGTCATTTTTGCGATGCCGGTTTTTATTTCACTTGGCGAAAGTCCCAAAAAACAAGGATTGGCCTGGTACTTGATCGGGACCTCGATTTACTTTCTGGCCTGGCTGCCGCTCTTGTTCGCCCCGAGTAGCGCCTGGAGCACCAGCATGGCCGGATTCATGGCTCCAGCCTACACGCCCCTGCTCTGGATGGTCGGCATCGCTTTATTGGGCAATGAGTTCTATTTCCCCCTGCGCTATCGGTCGATCTATTACATTGCGCCCGCCATACTCTTTACGATTTTCCATTGCACACATGCCGCCATCATCTATTTGCGGAATTTCTAGATTGACGAACAGGAGTATAAAATGAAAAAAATGGAACACAGCGAGTGCATCCTGTGCGGAAACTGCATCGATACCTGCTCGAAAAAAGCCATCCGCTATTCGTTCAGCGCCGAGAAGTAGGACACCCCATGCAAACAGAAACTTTCTCGAGCATTATCCAGCCTGAAATCAAGGCTGCCGGAGTTCCGGGCTGTTCGTATGTGGTTGTCAACAGGGACGGCATCCTGGCGACAGGCGGGGCCGGACTGGCGGATATTCGGCAGGGACGAGTGGCCAGCGCCGAAACTGTCTACCACCTGTTTTCGGCAACCAAACTCTACACGGCGACGGCGGTCATGCAACTGATCGAATCCGGCCAGTTGGGCCTGGATATGCCCTTTGTCGAAATCCTGCCTGAAATCCGCCGACCGGGACTGGAATCCATCAGCATCCGCCACCTGCTGACGCACACTTCCGGCCTGTCAGACACGATCAAAGCTGCGCTAACGGTACGCCGCGTCGGTGAGTCCGCGCCGGAGGCTGCTGAGGTGCTGAAGCGTTACCAGTTGAAATCCATCCGCCCGGCGGGGAAAAAGGTCGAGTATGCCAATGTCGGCTATGCCATTTTGGGCGCGGTGATTGCGCGGGTATCAGGGCAATCCTACAGCACGGCCATCGAGACGAACATTCTGCGCCCGCTGGGGATGAATGCAACTTTTACGCATACGCCAGCGCAACTGGCCGCCAGCGCGACGGCCTACATGGGTGCCTGGGACCCGATGCGCCTGCTGGTTGGCCTGCTCCTGCCCGAAATCAAATGGGTGCTGGGCGAAAGGATCGGTGGATTTGTGGCGCTACAACCCTACGACCTGGATAGCGCCTCGATTGGCGGGCTGGTCAGTTCGACGCTCGATTTTGCACCGTTTCTCACCGCCAGCCTGAATGAAGGGCGCGGACTTGTGCAAGCCGAAACCTGCCAGCAGATGCAAAGCCTGCAAGCCCGAGGGCAGGCCGGGTACGAGGCCCGGCTGGGCATGGGCCTGGGCTGGAAAATCGGCGCAGATTTTATCAACCATGAAGGCGGTGGAGCGGGTTACACCACCGAAACGCGCCTGTACCCGTCCAAAAACCTGGGCATCCTGCTGATGATGAACCTTTCCAGCGCAAAGGCGCACAAAGCGGCCCACCGCATTTGCGAGTCGATTGCGCAAACCTTTTAACCGAGAGGTCTTATGAAAAAAATTCTTGTTACCTACGCCACCAACGCCGGTTCGACCGCCAAAGTCGCCCAGGCGGTGGCCGATAAACTCACCAAAACTGCGCATGTGGAAGTTGTGCCGCTCGAAAAAGTGACCAGTCTCGATGGCTATTCCGCTATCGTACTGGGGGCACCGATGATAGTCGGCTGGCATCGCGGGGCGCTGGCCTTCCTCAAGCGCAACCAGGCCGCCCTGGGCCAAAAACCGCTGGCAATTTTTGTCACCTGCGTTAACCTGACCAGAACCGGCGAAACCAGCCAGGAGGGTGTGCCGCTCTTCATCGATGAAAAACTGCCCAAAGCGCCCAAAAATCCTGCCCGGCTGGGCATCAAAGAGAACTACTCGACCCCGAAAAACTACCTGACGCCAATTCTCAAACTGGTCAAACCGGTTTCCATCGGCATTTTTGGCGGCAGTTTGCAATATTTCAGCATGAAATGGTGGCAGGTGCCTTTTGTGCTGCTCGTCATCCAGGCCATGCCCGGCGATAAACGCAATTGGAAAGCCATCAGCGAATGGGGCGGCCAGGTGGCCGGGAAATTCGCAGAATAAACCCCATCCAGAAAGGCCATCGAATGCTCATCTGGTTCTTGTTGGTTGCCATTCTGGTGCTGGCCACTTTCTGGTCGGGGCCTGCGCCGCTGCGGTCTACGAATGGAATCAATCGACTGGAGGCCGTCAAGTTGGGCGGGGTGAAGCAGTGGATTTCGATTCGCGGCGAAAACCCGAAAGCCCCGGTGTTGCTCTTCCTGCACGGCGGCCCGGGGAGTGCGAACATAGCCAAACTGCGGATTCAAACGCCCGAACTGGAAAAACATTTCGTGGTGGTGAATTGGGACCAGCGCGGGGCGGGCAAAAGTTTTTCGCCCTTCGCCCCAGCCTCGGCGCTGACGCGGGAGCAATATGTGTCCGATGCGCGCGAACTGGTCGGGTGGCTGAAGGATCAATTCGGCGTGGAAAAAATCTATTTGATGGGCTTTTCGTGGGGCACGGTGCTGGGTCTGACCCTGGCGTCTCAATATCCTGATGATTTCGCAGCGTTTATCAGCGTCAGCCAGGTGGTGGATTATCAAGCGGCGGAAAGGCTTTCTCTTGAGTACGCCCTGGAATCCGCCCAAAGGGCCGGCAACGAACAGGCGCGGCAGGAACTTTCCAGCGTGGACCCGGCCTATTCGTCATCCGACTGGCAGGCGAAACTGGGAATCCAGCGCAAATGGCTGTTGGCCTTTGGCGGCGTCTATCACTCGGCAGATAGTTTTTCGCACGAAATCAAGATGCTCTTTTTCGCCCTGGAATATTCGTTCATCGAAGCGGCGCTCTGGCCGCTGGGCAGCAACCGCTCTCTGGGGCAGACCTGGCCGGAACTGATGCAAGTCAACTTTTTCGAGGAAGCGCCTGCTCTGGGCTGCCCGGTTGTCTTTTTTGTTGGACGCCATGATTACAACTCGCCATGGCGGTTAACCGAGGCCTACTACGAAGCCCTCGACGCACCTGCCGGGAAGCGGCTGGTCTGGTTCGAGAACGCGGCGCACGACATCTTTTTCGACGAGCCAAAAAAACTGACGCGTGAAATTTTGGCCGTACTGGAGAACAAATGAATCTTAAAGTTTTTATCCTTGTTATCGTGATTTTGGTGTTGGCGGGCGGCGCGTGGTTCTTCCTGCGAGCCAGGAAGCCGACCCCCATCACCGTCCCCGTCGGGGCCAAAAGCGGAGACTTGCTCGACCTGCAAGCCTGCGAATACAAGACCAAGACCAGCACCTACCAGGCCGAATGCGGCACACTGGTTGTTCCAGAAAACCGCCAAAAGCCGGAAGCGCGCCTGATTGCCCTACCGGTAAAACGAATCAAGTCCGCTTCATCCGCGCCAGCCGAACCGATTTTCTACCTGGCCGGCGGGCCGGGACAAAGCAACATGGGATTCAATCCCAGGGATGCCCTGCTGACAGGTCACGATGTCGTCCTGGTCGGCTATCGCGGCGTGGACGGTTCCTCGGTGCTAAACTGCCCCGAAATCGGTTCCGCCATCCTGGGCGACGGGCAGGATGTGACCAGCCCGGCCTCGCTCACAATGGTCGCCGAGGCCATGCGCGCCTGCGCCGCCCGCCTGGAGGCCGAGGGAGTCGATTTGGCCGGATACAGCATCTCTGAAGTGGTGGCCGATATGGAAGCCGCCCGTCAGGCGTTGGGCTACCCAAAAATCAACCTACTGAGCGAAAGTTACGGCACGCGGGTGGCGCAAATCTACGCCTACCTGCACCCGCAGGTGGTCTCGCGCTCGGCCATGATTGGCGTCAACCCGCCGGGACACTTCATCTGGGAAGCGGCGACCATCGAGCGCCAGGTGGAGCAATACAGCCAACTGTGCGCCAGGGATGCAGATTGCCGCCAGCATATCAGCAGCCTGGCCGATTCGATGCGCAAAGTGGCACAGAATATGCCGAAAGGTTGGTTGTTTATAAACATCGACCCCGGCAAGGTTAAAATCATCTCGCATGTCCTGCTCTATCATCGCAGCACTGCCCCAATGGCTTTTGATACCTGGCTGGCCGCCGAACGCGGCGACCCCAGCGGATTCGCGCTCATGTCGCTGGCCTACGACCTTCTAATGCCCAAGATTTTCATCTGGGGTGACCTGTTGACCAAGGGCGGCAACATCGATTACGATCCTGACCGCGATTACAATGAACTGCGCGCGCCCGATTTTATCCTCGGCTCGCCCATGTCGCTGCTAATCTGGCAACCTGCTTCACAGGGCTGGCCGATTTACCCCGTGGCGGATGAGTTCCGCCGGGTTCACCCCTCTGATGTAGAGACCCTACTGATCAACGGCAGTGTCGATTTTTCAACCCCGCTCGAATTGGGGCGCGATGAATTGCTGCCCGCGCTCAAAAACGGCAAACTGGTGACTCTTGCAGAAATGGGACACGTCAACGATTTCTGGAGTGTCAACCCCTCCGCCGCCGACCGCCTGCTGACCAGTTTCTACGCCAGCGGCCAGGCCGACGACTCCGGGTTTACCTACCTGCCGGTGGATTTTAAGGTCTCACTCGGGTTCCCACTATTGGCAAAAATACTGCTCGGAACAGGGCTGCTTTTCATCATCGTGCCGGGTCTTGGTCTGGCAAAACTCATCCGCAAGAAAGCCCACAGAAGGAACTTGTCATGAAAATCACCATCCTGAACGGCAATCCCCAGCCCGGCGCGCTGGATACCTATCTCGCCCAACTCGAACCGGCCCTCAAAGCGGGTGGACACAGCGTAACCCAGCTCAACCTGCGCGAACTGATCCTGCGTTACTGCGTTGGCTGTTGGGGTTGCTGGGCCAAGACCCCCGGCGAATGTTCCAACCGCGACGACTCGCATGAGATGGATCGCGCCATCATCAACGCCGATTTCGTCCTGTGGGCCGCGCCGCTCAAAATGGGTTTCCCCACCAAATTGATGAAGCGCGTCAACGACAAGCACCTGCCGCTCATCCACCCCTATATGGAAGTCGACCAGGGCGAGGCCCATCACCTGAAACGCTATCCGCGCTATCCGCGCCTCGGCCTGCTGCTCGAAAAAGAAGCTACCACCGATGAGCGCGACCTGCAAATTGTGACCGACATCCACTGCCGGACGGCGCTCAACTTCAAAACCCGCCTGGAATTTTCACTGACCACAGAAACCCCGACTGCGGATGTGGCCCGGCGGATCGCGGACAAAGCCACAGCCTGCCTACCGTTACCAAAACGTTTCCCTGCAACCGAAGGGGTGACCGTTAACCCGCCCCGCAGCCTGACTCTCTTAAACGGCTCCCCGCGCGGGCGAAAGGGCAATACCCCCATCTTCCTGCGCGAAATCGCCGCCGGGTTTGGCGGCCCGAGCGAGACGCACCATCTCGTCCGATTGAGCGATACCGATAAAATGGTGGCGGCCTTCGCCGAGGCCGAATGCGTTATCCTGGGCTTCCCGCTCTACACCGATTCGATGCCCGGAATCGTCAAGCACTTTATCGAAGCCCTCGAACCGCTGGTTGGGCGCGAGAATAACCCGCCGGTCGGCTTTGTTGTCCAATCCGGTTTCCCTGAAGGATTGCACTCTCGTTATATCGAACGCTATCTCGAAAAACTGGCCGCCCGACTCGGAAGTCCGTATCTAGGGACGATCGTCAAGGGCAATGGTGAAGGCGTCCGCATCATGCCGCTCAGCATGAACGAAAAGCTGTTTGCCAACCTGCAAGCCATCGGGGCCGGGCTGGCATCCGCAGGGCGCTTTGACCCGGCAGTGCTGGCAAAAATTGCCCACCCTGAACAGTTCCCCGCCCTTCTGGGGCCGGTCTTTAAAGTTTTTCTGCGCCTGCCAATTGCACACTCTTACTTTGACAATATGCTCAAGCAAAACGGCGCGTATGAGCGCCGCTTCGCGCAGCCATTTCTGGATGGTGATTTGGACTGACAGACAATGGATGTGTCAGCTCTTCACTGTTGACACATCCACATATTTTAGCCCTGTGCCGGTATTAAACAGGACAATTTTCTCGTCAACGTTGAGCCAGTTTTGCTCTTTCAGCTTGATCAACGCTGCCAGGGTGGCAGCGCCTTCAGGAGCGGCAAAAATGCCCTCAACCTGACTCAACTGGCGCGTGGCATCCAGGATCGAATCGTCGCTGACCGCAACCGCCACACCCTGGCTTTCATAAATGTCATTCAAAATCAAATGATCGGCAAAGCTCTTGGGGACGCGCAACCCGGAAGCAAGCGTGCTGGCATCTGTCCAAAAATCGCAAAAAGATAACCCCGCTTCAAAGGCCTTTACCACCGGAGCGCAACCCTCGGCCTGCACCGATACCATGCGCGGGCGCTTGGGGTTGTCCAACCAGCCCAAGGCTTCCATTTCCGCGAACGCCTTCCACATCCCGACCAGTCCCGTTCCGCCGCCGGTGGGATAAATGATCACATCCGGGAGTGTCCAGCCGAGCGATTCGGCCAGTTCGTATCCCATGATTTTTTTGCCTTCGACCCGGTAAGGCTCCTTAAAGGTGGACAGATCAAACCAGCCCTCGGCGCGGGCTTTTTCGCCAGCCATGCCGGCAGCCTCGCTGATGAGCCCATCAACAAGTATTACTTCAGCGCCTGCCATGCGGCTTTCTTCGATATTCACAATCGGTGTGTCTTTGGGCATAAGGATGTAAGCCTGCATGGCAGCCCGGGCAGCATACGCCGCGGTTGCGCCGCCAGCATTTCCGGCTGTCGGGATGATAACTTTCCGTATCCCAAGTTCGCTGGCCTTCGAGATGGCGGCAGAGATACCGCGCGCCTTGAACGAACCTGTAGGGTTGCCGCTCTCTTCTTTAACAAACAGGTTGTTAAAACCCAGCTTTTCTCCCAGGCGCGGCAAATGTAGCAGCGGCGTATCTCCTTCGCCAAGAGTAATACAATGATGAGCCAATTGAACAGGCAGCAGTTCGTGCCAACGCCACATCCCCCTGGCGCGGGCTGCAAATTGCTCACGATGCAGGTTTTTTCGCAACCCGTCCAGATCGTAAACTGCCATGAGCGGAGACTGGCAATCAAGGCAATAGGTATTGATTTCGCGTGCAGAATATTCCCTGCCGCAGTCCAAGCAAGTAAGATGGGTGATGTAAGAAAAGCTCATTCTGGATTTTGAAAAATTCATCACTGAGGTCACTTGAATCATCTGGCTGTATACGGATTAGTGGTATGCAGATGCACAGGATTACGATTCTACTACAGAGCGCGGTGCGCCTCCGGCAAATTGTTTACGATTCTGTCAATCGTGACTACTACGGCAGGGCGAGAAATAAAAAGAGACCAGTCTCCGGTGAGACTGGTCTCCTGGTTGTGGTGCGGAGCTTTATTCTGAGACGACCGGCGGAACCGTTTCGATGGCTTTCAGTTCGCGGTAGGTCAGGGTCCAGGTGCTCGATTGGAAGATCTGGGCCCAGCCGCTCACCAGCAAGATGGGCGAGAAGGTCACGATGAAGAAGAGCGGCAGGCCGATGATCGCGGCGAAAGCCCAGGGCCAGTAACCGGGAACGGAGAACAGGCTGGCGATGCCGGCAGTAGCCAGAGTCGGCAGGATCGCGGCCAGGAGGCCACCCACGGCGGTGATGATCGAGACAGCCAGCAGCGGGAACATCAGGATGACGAAGGCGATCGCCCAGGCAATATTGAGGCCGATCACAACCAACCACATCAGCCCGGCATTTTTCCAGTTGCGTTTGACGAGGGCAGCCGCCAAACTCAGGGACTCGAGCGCGCCTTTGTTTTCAAGAACGCTGATCCGCCAGGCGAAGTCACGCACCAGGTAGAGCACGATCATCAGGATGGTGGTGATGAAACCAAACAGGAAGATCAACCCGATCCCGGCGATAAAACTGGTAACCAGGGCCGATTCGACCCCAGTCAGCGCGGCAGAGATAATCCACCAGCCCACCAGGACAACCAGCACGAACATGAAGAGCGATGGCAGGTGGACAACGAAGTTGATGAAGAACAGGCGCCAGGAGGCACGCGACCAGCCATACTTCCAACCCTGGCGGAAGCCAACTTTGACACCGGTCTGCTCATATTCATCCACCATGCGGATGGTAGCCGTTTCGGCCACATAGCGCAGGATTGCCATCACGACACTGAGGATCAGGACGGTGACGAAGAAGGTGATCGCAAGCGCGATTCCCATCTGGAACTCGACCGGGTATTCGGCGCGCAGCTGGGCAATGCCATCACCGATCCGGGAAAATGCATCGTTCAACTTTTCGGTGAACGTGTCGCCTTGCAGGTCTTCCCAATCACCCGAGGTATGGATTCCATCGCCTTGATCACGCTGACCATCGTTGGCAGAATAACGACTATTGTTGCCAAAGTTGTTGCCACCCACGGCCAGGGCCAGGATGAAGCCGAAAATCCACAGGGTACGGTAGTTCCACAGGATATGCCAGGAACGTTTGAGAATCTTTTTTACATCCAACATGTTACACACTCCTTGATATAGGTCTTACATTCGAACGGTCGTTCAGAGCTCTTTTGAACCGGTTTATTTATGCCCGGCACGGGTATTATGCACAGCATGGGTATGCACAGCATGGGTATGCCCGGCACGGGTTACACAATTATGAACGGGAGAAGTTCCCCGCGCTTGTGGTCTGATTTTGCTGACCAAGCCACCAACGCACCAGCCAGGCCAGATATACAACTCCCAGGGCTGCCTGCCAGAAAAAGTGGCCGGTCAGGTCTCGCAGGAACAAGTCAATGTTGTTGACGAAGGCCAGCATGCCAGCCGAATTGCCAAAGGTGTTCAGCAACAAGCCAAACCAGGCAGTCTGACGGGCACCGCTGAGCGAGAGCCAGGCCAGGCTGTCTCCGAAAAGACCGAGGTCGGTGGCCGCCATCACCAGCGCGCTGAGCTGAAAGGTGACCTGCACAAAAACCCAGGTGGCGATGACCCCGGCCGGAATAAGCCACCAGCCAATTTCGAAAACCTTGCGGGTTTGAGGCGCTTCGGTCTGGCGAGGCAGGTTGAGGTTCAGGTTGGCGACGAAACGTTCTGTCGGCAAAAAATCACCAATTGGTGCGGCCTCGTGCAGCAGCGCGGAGAGTCCCCGCATCTCATCCAGTTCAGCCTGGCAGTGGTCACAGTTTTCAAGGTGATGATCGACCTGGCGCAAAAGCGCACCGCGAAGTTCTCCATCAAGATAGGCACCCAGCCATTGGGTAACGTGATCAGACATATTCCATCTCCATATCGATAAATTCGGGAGCCAAAATTTCTTTCAAGCGGTCACGGGCATAATTCAAGCGCGACATGACCGTGCCAAGCGGAATATCAAGCGCGGAAGAGATTTCCTGGTAAGACAGGCCGCCGTACTCGCGCAGTACCAGCACGGCCCGGCTGGCTTCGGGCAAGGATGAGATCGCCTTTTGAACAGCGAGGCTGCGTTCCTTTTGTAAAAGTGCGGCTTCGGGGCCGGCCTGCGGGTCTGGCATGGCCAGGGTATCAAGATCGGCAAAAGGCATTTTGGGTGTGCGCCGTAGGGTGTCGAGGGCCGCGTTGACGGCAATGCGATAGAGCCAGTTGCGCAGGGAGGTGCCGGGCCGGAAAGATGGCAAGTGTAACCAGGCCTGGATGAATGCATCCTGGGCTGCGTCTTCCGCCAAATGGGTGTCGCCGCACATGCGGTAAACCACGTCGATCACTCCTTGATGGTGCTGGCGGACAAGTTCTCCGTAGGCGCTGCGGTCGCCGGTCTGCGCTTTTGCTATCAGCGCTGCTTCGGTTTCCGCCTGGGCAATTGCCACTTACTGTTCCTTTCTTTCTACTCTCACATACTTAACGAGGGTTTCATGGTTTTTATTCGGTTTGTGTAAGCGAAAAAAGGAATCTCACCCCAGACCAGCGGCTAAAATGGCAAGGGAGAATACAGAACCTTTTTCCGGGTCTGATTGTAGCGGATAGGGCACGATTCAAACCAGCGAGATATTTCTACCATGTTAAACTGGTATGCTGACAGGGCAAAGGAGATGAGTGTTGCAATTGAAATTGCAACACAGGAAAATTGCCCGCCTCACCCAAGCCGGGTTGTTACGCCAGCTTCTGCCAGGCATCAAGCCGTGGCAAAAAAATCTAAAAAACCAACAAAAAACCATTCAATCCATGCTTTTCCTGTTCTCGGCAAAATTTCCGCAGGAAAAATGCACAGTGTGATACCCCCCTTGACGGTGAACTCGAAATTCGAGAGGTATTTTTTGAGGATGACACACCATACCAACCGGTAAGCCTGAGACCGGGCGAAAATGTTATCAACATATCAGATAGCAAAGAATATTTTGTCCTAAAAGTCACAGGAACCAGCATGAACACAGCATCTCCAGAACCTATCCTGAATGGAGATTATGTATTGATGTGCGCCCAAAAAACTGCTGAAAGCGGAGACATTGTTGCAGCCGAAATTGTCGGAGTGGACGATCGGGCTACCTTGAAGCGATACAAAGTTGAGAGCGGAAAAATTGTTTTGCTTCCTGAGAGCGATGACCCTGCTTTTCAAGATCCGACTTCGATAAGATGCGAGTTTAGGAAACCGGACGATAATTTCTACATTCGCGGCGTTGCGTTGGCAGTATTTATAACGAAGCGAGGATTGACAATCACTGGTCATGGTTGTCTCTTGAATGATAAGTGCACTACAAGTGCACCGGGTTTTACCTGCCTCAAGCAAAAACCCACCCTAGAATGGGTGGGTTTTTGCTTGAGGCTCCTCGTCGTGGACTCGAACCACGAACCTAGCGGTTAACAGCCGCTCGCTCTGCCGATTGAGCTAACGAGGAACGCGAATGCAGATTATATGCAGGTAGGTACATCCTGTCAAGAAGAAATTTTCCATTCCCTGGCGCGGCTGCTTTCAGGATTAATAATCGATGGCGCTCAGGCGTTTGAGCTTGTCCCAACGGTGGGTGGCCTTGATTTGGCGAATTGTGCCGGTCAATCCACGCATAACAAGTGAGTCGGTTTCTGCGCCATCGCTGGTATAGCGCACACCCTGCAAGAAGTCGCCGGTTGTAATTCCGGTAGCGGCGACAAAAACATCTTCTGACGATACAAGCTCTTTGATGGTCAGGACTTTGTTGAAGTCATAGCCCATTTCCAATCCGCGTTTGAGTTCGCCCTCGTCACGGGCGTACAGTTTGCCCTGGATCTCTCCGTCCATGGCGCGCATGGCGCAGGCTGCGATAACCCCCTCAGGTGTGCCGCCGATGCCAAAGAGGGCGTCTACACCGGTATCGGGCCAGGCGGTCATCATGGCGGCGGTCACATCGCCATCGGGGATCATGCGGATGCGCACCCCGGCGGCGCGCATTTCGCGGATCATCTCATCATGGCGCGGGCGGTCGAGGATGATGCAGGTCAGGTCTTCGAGGCGTTTGTCTTTGGCTTTGGCAATCGCTTTCAGGTTATCAGTAATTGGCTTTTCGATATCAATGACACCCTTGGCTTCCGGCCCAACTGCGATTTTATCCATATACAGGAACGGGCCGGGGTCGAACATGCTGCCGCGCGGGGCTATGGCGACAATCGCGATCGAGTTCGAGCGTCCGTAGGCCAAGGGGCGTGTACCGTCAATGGGGTCAATGGCCAAATCAAATTCCAGGCTGGTTTTACCGGTGCCAACTCTTTCGCCGTTGAAAAGCATGGGAGCCTGATCCTTTTCCCCTTCACCGATAATGACAACGCCGTTGATATCCATGCTGTTCAAGACCAGGCGCATGGCGTCTACAGCGGCTTTATCGGCAGCCTCTTTGTTGCCGCGCCCCATGAAGCGGCCAGCGGCCAGCGCGGCAGCTTCGGTGACACGCACCAGATCGAGTGCCAGGTTTCGGGTTGGTTCACGTTCCATGTGTTTTTCTCCTTGTGTTTAAATTGGATATGCCATGCGGAATGACCGCATGGCATATCTTGGAGTTATAGAAACCACACTATGAAATAATAACCAAGTACTGCACCCCACAACCAAGAATCGATTCGGTCAAATGCGCCGCCATGGCCGGGAATGATATTCCCTGAGTCTTTCATGCCAACCTGGCGCTTGAACATGCTTTCTCCGAGGTCCCCGAGCGGCGTTAGCAGGCCGATGATAAGTCCGAGCAGGCCACCCTGCCAAATGGGCACGTTCAGCGGACCCCATGTATTATATGCAAAAGAAAAAAATATGCCTGTCAGAACAGCGGTGAACACCCCGGCCCAGTATCCTTCCCAGGATTTTTTGGGGCTGAGACGAGATGCCATTTTGTGTTTGCCATAGGCGGAGCCGATTGAATAGGCGCCAACATCGGCCATCCAGACACAGGGAAGCGCCAGAAAAACCCACCAGGCTCCATTTTCCAGATTGCGTAAGTCGAACAGGTAGCCGCCTATCCAGCCGATGTAGATAAGACCAGAGATGGTGATCCCAAAATCGATCACGGCGCTATCCCGGCCGCGCTCATAATCAAAAAGATGGATGGCGAGGGCCAACAATATAAAGATTTCCAGAACAGGCAGGCTGTAGGCCGGGAAGAATGCACGCGCGCCTGCCACAAAAAAAGTCCCGCCTAAGAGTACCAGGCGGGATGGTTTATGATGAGCAGCCTGGAACATTATCGAGTATTCCCAGGCTGCTGCGACAAGCAAAAAAGCAATTAGTATAAAGTAGGGGATTCCCCCAAGCATCAACACTGGCAATCCGATGGCGAGAATTGCAAGCGATGAAATAGTACGTTTACGCATGATTTCCCTCATATTCGGCCGAAGATACCTTGCCATAGCGCCGGTCACGGTTGGCGTAGGTTTCGAGCGCTTTCTGAAATTCCTGCTTGTCGAAGTCGGGCCAGTAGGTGGGGGTTACATACCATTCAGAATAAGCAGCCTGCCAAATAAGGAAATTGCTGATGCGCAGCTCGCCCGAAGTGCGGATAATCAGGTCGGGGTCTGGGGTGCCGACCGTGTAAAGGTAACGAGAGAACGTTTCAGGGGTGACCTGCTCCGCGGTAACACCATCCCGCAGCATGTGTTGAACAGCCTGGAGAATTTCATCGCGCCCGCCATAGTTGAAGGCTATATTGAGGGTTAAGCGCGTGTTATTTTGGGTAAGTTTTACAGCTTCAATAACTTTGGCCTGCAAATGAGATGGCAGTTGCTCGAGCCGTCCAATGTGACGCAACCGTACACCCTGGTCATCCAATTCTTTTAGTTCCCTATCGATCACATCTTCCAGGATGCGCAAGAGTCCGTTGACTTCTTCGCGCGGGCGCCCCCAGTTTTCGGTAGAGAAAGCATATATGGTCAGGTATTGAATGCCAAACTCGACACAGGCGCGAATAACCCGGCGCAAATTTTCCGTCCCGGCCTTGTGACCGGCCAGGCGCGGCAATCCGCGTTTTAATGCCCAACGGCCGTTGCCATCCATAATAATGGCAACGTGCACGGGCAATTTTGTAGGATCAGGAAAAGGGTTGGACTGACTCATCGATGCCAGGTTACACTTCCATGATTTCCTGTTCTTTTCGCCTGCCAATCAGATCAATTTCTGCAATCAGTTTATCCACCATTTTTTGCAGGTCTTCTTCGCCGCGTTTGCGCTCGTCTTCGGAAACCATTTTTTCAGTTTCAAATTCTTTTAAATCTTTCATCGAGTCACGGCGCACATTGCGCACGGCTATCCTTGATTCTTCAAGGCGATGGTGGACAACCTTGGCCAGGTCGCGGCGGCGTTCTTCTGTCAGCACAGGCAAGTTCAGGCGAATGGCTTGTCCATCGTTATTTGGGGTCAATCCCAGGTCTGAGGCCAGGATGGCCTTTTCGACGGCCTTAAGGGTCGATTTATCGAATGGCTTGATGAGCAGCGATCGCGGCTCAGGAACGCTGATGGAAGCCAACTGCATCAGCGGGGTATCTGCGCCATAATATTCAACGTGAATTTTTTCCACCAGACCCGGATGGGCGCGCCCGGTACGAATACCAGAAAGGTCGTGTTCGAGCACGCTAATTGCGCTACGCATACGCGATTCAGTTTCTTTTAGTAGGTCTTTTATCACATCGGCCTCCTGAGAATGATTTATAGCCCTAAGGATACCTTAAAGTATCAATTTGCGCTACTAAGCAAATATGCTTTAGGCAGGCTTTTCAAGGGTGTCGAGTCTTAAACAAAGCAGCATACACCTTTGCGGGTGTATGCCACTGGCTTGCGGGCTTTCTTTACGCCGAGACCAAAGTGCCCACTTTTTCGCCTTGCAGGGCTTGCTTAAGGGCAACTTCATCCCACAGGTTCAAAACCAACAGGGGAATATTGTTTTCCATACAGTGGGTGATTGCTGTCGAGTCCATTACTGTGAGACGGCGGTTAAGCACATCAATATAAGAAAGATGCTCGAACTTGGTGGCGTGGGGGTTTATCTTGGGGTCAGAGTCGTAGACGCCGTCCACCTTGGTGGCTTTGATAACCACATCGGCATCGATTTCGGTGGCGCGCAGGGCGGCGGCGGTATCGGTGGAAAAGAACGGGTTGCCCGTCCCCGCGCCAAAGATAACGACGCGGCCTTTTTCGAGGTGACGAATTGCCCGGCGGCGGATATAAGGCTCAGCAATCGCGCGCATTTCAATGGCAGACATGACACGGGTGAGGACATTCTGCCGTTCGAGAGCATCCATCAAGGCCAGGGCGTTCATCATCGTGCCGAGCATGCCCATATAGTCTGCGGTAGCGCGATCCATGCCGCGCTCAAGTCCTTGCTTGCCGCGCCACAGGTTTCCAGCACCGATCACGATTGCAATTTCGGCTTTCATTTCGTAGATTTCTTTGACCCGGCGGGCAATGGCTTCGACCTCGGAAACGTTGATGCCATAACCAGCCTCGCCCCCCAAGGCCTCGCCACTTAACTTAAGCAAAATACGGCGATATTTGAGCTCTGCCATTTTTTCTCCTTGAGTTTTAAATGCGTTTCTATAAAAAAGCCAACCTTACGGTTGGCTTTTTTACTTATTCAGCGGTGCTTTGTCCTAGTTCCCATCGCTGGAAACGGCGAATGATGATGTTTTCGCCGGTGCTGGCAATGGTGGAGTGGAGCAGTTTCTCAATGGTCAATTGCTCGTCACGGATGTATGGCTGGCGCAGCAAACAGACTTCATCACGAAATTTGTTCAAACGGCCTTCGACGATCTTTTCAGCAACGGCTTCGGGCTTGCCTTCTTCCAAAACACGTTTCTTGGCAATTTCACCTTCGTGGGCCAGCACATCAGCGGGAATTTCAGCTTCTGTGATGTAGGTCGGGGATGAAGCAGCAATTTGCAAGGCAACTTCGTGGGCGAAACTACGGAAAGCATCGGAACGCGCAACAAAATCTGTTTCGCAGTTGACTTCAACCATGACACCAACGCGCCCGCCACCGTGCGAATAAAGTTCGACAACACCGTTGGATGCATCACGGTCTGAACGTTTGGCAGCAGTCGCAACGCCTTTTTCACGCAGCCAATCAACAGCTTTGTTGAAGTCGCCGTTGGCTTCAGTCAGGGCTTTGCGGCAGTCGAGAATGCCAGCATTCGTTGCGGCGCGCAACTCTTTTACCATCTGGGCAGTAATTTCCATAGTTTCCTCTTACTTGCTCTTTTCCGAATCGTCAACATCTTTGGCAGGTTCCACAGGGGCATCTTCAACAACTGTTTCTTCTGCAACAGCTTCTTCTACAACTGCTTTTTCAACAACTGCTTCTTCTGCAACTGTTTCTTTTGCAACTACTTTTTTTGCAACCACTTCTTTTGCAACTACTTCTTTTGCAACTACTTCTTTTGCAGCCACTTCAACCGGCTCGGCGGCAACTTCTTCGACCGAAGCTAATTTCGCCAGGGTCGCAACTCCGAGCAGGTCTTCGTCGCCCAGTTCTTCTTCATTATCCATGCGAGCAAATTTGCGCGGCGTGCCTTCAACACTGGTGAAAGAAGCTGTTTCTTCTTGACCCATGTCTTCATCTTTGCGCATGGCTTTGCCTTCAAGCACTGCATCTGACATTTTTGCAACCAGGAGCTTGATGGCGCGGATGGCATCGTCGTTGGAAGGGATGACGTAATCGACTTTCTGGGGATTGCAGTTGGTATCCACCAGCGCGATCAGGGGGATATCGAGCAGGTTGCATTCATGCAAAGCTGTTTCTTCGCGGCCAACATCCACCACAAAGACCAGGTCGGGTACGCGCTTCATGTTGCGCACGCCTTCGAGGCGGGTTTGCAGGCGGGTAATTTCACGCTCGATGAGCAGGCCTTCTTTTTTGGTCAGACGGTTGATCTCGCCGCTGTCGCGCAGGGCTTCAAGCCGTTCCATTTCCTGGATACGCTGATACATGGTGTTCCAGTTGGTCAACATACCACCCAGCCAGCGCTCGGTGACGTAGGGCATTCCGCAGCGCATGGCTTCTTCGCGGACTGTTTCCTGCGCCTGGCGTTTTGTGCCGACAAACAACACCGTGCCGCCGCGTTGGACGGTGTCACGAATGATGTTGTAGGCGGTATTGATGGATTTGACCGTCTGTTGCAGGTCGATGATATGGATGCCGTTGCGTTCGGTGAAGATATACGGCTTCATACGGGGATCCCACTTGTTGGTGCGGTGACCGAAATGGACGCCGCTCTCAAGCAGGGCTTTCATGGAAATAACAGCCATTCTTACTCCTTTTATCATGTGTGGTGCGCCTGGCTTTTGCGCGCGCCACAGGGACAAGTTTAGCGGGGGTATGATAACCCGCTCAGGGATGCTTGATGCCCATCCCAGGCAAGGTGTGTCTGATCCTTATGACCAGAGCCGCGCAAGTATATCATAACCTGCGAAGCTGCGTCCAGCCGTTTTGCGCGCGTCTTTTTAAAAGAAAACCGTTTTAGCGGATCTCGACCGAATAAGCGCCGACTTCGCGGGTAAATCGGGTTGTTCCGCTGACGGTCAGGATGATCTCGTCCACATCGCCGCCGATGCTGAGTGGAATTTCGATGGCCTGGTCGGCAGGCAGGATGATGTTCTCGATCCGAATGGTCTTACCTTTGTAGATCAGCGCCAGGCGGAAGGTCTGCGGCAGCAGGTTCTGGACGCGGGCAAAACCGGCCGCCTGCCAGCCGCCATCGTCGGACTCGAAATCGCTGAAATAATCAATTGCCGGGATGCTGATATCGTCAAGCAACAGCCCCTCGCCGTTGACGGCGGCGTCGGTGACGTACTCGAAGCGCAGGAGTACTTTTTGGCCGGCAAATTGTGAAAGGTCGACAGTTTCCTGAATCCAGGCATTGGTTGTGCCGTTGTAGCCCCAGCCATAGGAATTGCCAGATGGGTCTTCTGCTGTGCCGGAGGGGGTAAGCACGATTTGCCAGGTTTCGGCGTTGTCGGTCGAGGCAACCAGGTAGAGATAGTCGTAGTCTTCTTCCAGGTCATACCAGGTCTGGTAGCTGATTTCGAGCGGGCCAGAGACATCGCTAAAATCAAACTCCCGGGTCAGGGTCATGTTCGATTCGTCGCCTTTGTTTGACCAGAAGGCGTACAGGCCAGAATAGGCATCGGCGCTGGCAGGCAGCAGGCGGGTCTGGGTGGCTCCCTCGAAGCGCAGGGTAAAGTCGCCTTTGCAGGAGATCTTGATGTAATCGGTGCCGTATTGTTTGACGGTGCGTCCATCCAGCGTGGATGGGCAATTTGAAACGGTTTCAGTGGCTGAGGTTTGGGGCGCTCCGCTGTAGAGCCTGTAGGCGTAGCGGCCATCCGAGACACGATCATCCCCAAGGTAATTGGCAACCACCCAATCCACAAAGAATTCGTCGGCCTGGATCAACTCGCCGGTGAGCGGGTCAATGGCGTTGATCTCGCGCAGGACAGCATCAACGCTATCCAGCCCGTTTTCGGGGTGACGCACGAGGGCCTGGGTGGCGTCGTCGCCAAAGCGGTCGAGGAAGTAGGCTGTGAAGAGGAAGCTTGCGCCGTAGTGCGGGGTGGTTGAACTGGAGTCATTGGGCCAGTCATTCAGTTGCAGGTCGGGGTCGCCGATAAAGGCGTAGTCAAAACCGCCGGCGTTGTAGCCATTGAGCAGGGTGGCCAGTTCTGAGAAACCTTCATTGAGCCAAGATGTTTCGTTGCGGTCTTGATACCAGTGGATCATGTGCTGGAACTCGTGGGCCAGCACACCATAGGTAAATTCTTCGTCGAAACGAACCGTATCTGAGTTAAACAGGAACATTTCGTGAGCGTTGGAGTATTCGTGCGCGAGAGGGTGGACGGCATCTGCCGATGAGAAATAACCGGCCAGAGAACGACCCAGCCCGCTGGCATACAGGACATAGATGCGCTCATCTTCGTCGATACCGGGATTGGGTTCCGGGCCGAAAAATTCACGGTTGGTGGGGTAGATTTTCGTGTCGAAGGCTTCGGCCAGGTCACGCAGTTCGCGTTCGTTGTAATTTACGCCGTTCTCGATCCAGAAATAGGTACTGGGCGTAACATAGCGCAAGGTAGCCGTGATCTGAAAGTTTTCGTTTGTGTCTACATTGGTTACCCAAAAGTCTTTGGACGCGCCAACTTCGAAGGGTCCGCTGGGAAAGGTGTCGGGGATATTCGAGACGCCGCTCAGCCGTTCAGCCAGGTCGCGCGGGTCGTTGATCGGGACGATGGTATTTTGCAAAGTCGACAGGGTATCCAGCGAGACGTTTTCGATGGGCGTGCGGTCAAGCGCTACAGGTGTAGGCGTGGACGGATCGAAGGTGAAATCTTCATCATCGTAGGGGAGAGTTCCGAAGTCGTATTCAGATGTTTCTTCGCTCAAGACAAAAAGGCCATACCCCCCGGCGGCCAGCACCAGACAACAACAGCAGAGAACAAAAGAAACGATTAAGATGATGGTGATGGGGGAGGTCCAGAAGCTTTTATTTTCCATGTCAATATCTCTTTCTCAAAATAACGTTTTGCGGGCTACTTTCTGATCAATTTTAGCCAGAAATGGGTAAGGAACCAGGCGGCCAACCCGGTTAGAAAAATCAAACCAAGGAAGAACAGGATGACTGCCGAAATGCCTGAATTAAAAATCGGCGAAGGCGGCGGGTGCATGACGTAATCGGCAGTCGAAAAGATATAGCGCAGGATCACAATGAAAAGGATGTTGCCGGTGGCAGTGGCCCAGGGCAGGTTGAAAAGCCACAGGCCGACCTGTAAAAGCAGGCCGACGACCGCAAAGGTCAGCGCCAGGCGAAAACGCGGCTCGGCCAGGAAGAGACCGTTCCAGTTGGACTGCATGGCCCACAGCGAGAGCGGCAGGTAAGTGATCCAGAAGACGATACCTGTGCGCCCCAGGGCAGTTGACCAGTCATAAAAGGCGGATTGTCTGCCGGTCAGGGATGGAAGCTTCGCGGCCAGCAGCCCCAATGCCCCGGCCAGGGCGGCGCAGACAAAAGCCGCCTCGGCAGCCAGCACCCAGGCGCCATGCAGGTAGACAATGCGCACGTTGGCGCCAAGCGATTTCTCTTCCGGGCCGAGCAGGGCAAGCAAGGCAATGGTAGCCAGGGTGGCAAAAAATGCCGCCAGTGGATTTTGGGTGAATTTTTTCATAGGCCTGATTTTACACGAGAAATCTTTGCTGGTTTATTTTTTATAAACGGTTCTCTGATATTTGCCACAAAATGCGGAGGCCTGTCACAGGAATTCCTAAAGAGCCTTATAAACGAGATGCACCCGGCTATAAGTGGGTGGTGTGCCGCAAGACGAAAAATGCCGCGTAAATGGCGCATCTTGCCGATAGACAGGCTATAATATTTCGGTAGCGATGAAGAAATTTTGGAAAAGTTACCGGCCCGCAACCTTAAACGTTCTGACCCGTTAGGAGACCCATGACCCAAATATCGCTTTTCACCTGGCTTCCGATCGCGCTGGCTATTTTCGGCACAGTCGCACTCTTGGCTGCAATTTACGCCGGGTTCTTCATCCGCGGACTAAAACAAGAACGCAACATTGCAATTGTCTGCTGTATCGCGGCCTGGACCCTAGCGCTGATCTTGAAGTTCGCCCCCGGTTTATTCTGAAACGACGGGAAAATCAGCATTGACTCAGCCTGCCAAATTCTGTAAACTTTAATTACTCCGATGGGGAGTAGCAGCCCGGCTTTACGGGATGGGCAGTCGTCAATACGGAAAGAGATTTCCCGGCTGTCTGATGGAAAACGCAAGACCATCGCTATGTATTAGCGTTGGTCTTTTTTGTTCTCAAAGAAAGGAAATTAGCATGACTTCTGCACGACAAACTTCCTCTCGTTCTTCGTTCTTTCAGCGGTTCTGGAAACCTGCTTCCATCACTGGCGCAGGTGGCACGGCAGCGTTCGTCTGGTTCGAGGAACTGCTCCTTTTTAGCGCAGAGATCCTGGCCCTGATCCTGCTGCCGATCATGGCCGGGTTAATTTACCTGCTCAACATCCTGGCGTTTAAATCCACCCGGCCGCGGAAAGAGCAATAAACCGGCTCGCTTGCCAATGTCCTTTCCTTATTCGGCCAGTAAGTGCCTGATCGCTTCGTCCCTGTCCCGAAACAGGCTGACGTTCAAACCGGCATTCCTGGTAACGATCACGACAAAATCGTGTGAGTGATCATCCACAGCCGCCAAAAGGGCCACCCGCGCCAGGCGGTCCACGCCTTCATCCGTCGGCATATCTTTGTAGGCAAATCCATAGTTGCCCAGAACAGAATCAGTGTTCTGGCATTCGGTCAGATCCACCAGATAGCGCCTGATCCCCAACTGCCTGCCAAGCGTATGGCTTTCATGGTTGTATTGCATTGCCAGTTCGGCGTTGATCTCGCCAACGACTTTTTGGATGATATATTTGCCATCGGGGGAAACAGTGTTTGTGCTGCTCATATTCATTCTTCCTGATCTGCTAGTTGAATAGTCAGCTTCCGCTAGCCTACTATTGAATATTGAACCCGCTCCGAAAACAATAACAGCTAATAGCATTTTACATCCAAATCGCCCCGGAGACTCTTGTCCTGCTTTTAGGCCTGGATATTTTTAGATCCAAAAATCAAAAGGGTAGTGGCTGGTTGTATAATCATTATTATCACAGCATCACCACTTCATCTTATCGGGCGGCATCATGCAAACCAAGCAAATCACATCCATCCGCATTACCTGGGGCATCCAGGTGAGAAGCGCCAGCGTGGCTAAAAAATGAACGGTGTCAAACGCAGCGACATCAAACCCGGCTTACGGGTGCAAATCGTCTTGAAACAGGACCAGGTTTCGGGTAAGCTGACCGAGGGCATTGTCAAAGACATCCTGACCAACTCATCCACCCATCCGCACGGCATCAAAGTCCGCCTGGTCAGCGGGCAGGTGGGACGCGTCAAACAAATAATAGACCAGGGCTGAGCAATGGCTTATTCCTGCCCGAATGTTACAAAACGCAGCTCGGGATATTTTTCAGCATAAAACCTGACAAAAAACGAGGTGCTAAAAAGCGCCGCATAGCCGTTACGCGAATCGCGGGCAATGATGGCATCGTTACGCTCGGGTAGTTTTTCGATGGCGGATTCGGGACCTTTGATCCACCGCAGGTCGCTGTGCGGCATTCGCTCCAGCGCAGTCGGGACATTGTATTCCACCTTCAACCGCGATTGGACAACATCGAATTGCAACTGACCGACCACCGCCAAAATCGGTTCACGTTTGAAAGCGTTGACGTTATAAAGAACCTGCACCGCGCCTTCGCTTTCCAGTTGTTGCAATCCTTTGGCAAATTGCTTTTGTTTGCTCAGGTCTGTGTTGCGCAACAGGGCAAAATGTTCGGGCTGGAAGCGCGGGATAGGGGCAAAACGTAGCGGCGCGCCCGTGCAAAGCGTATCGCCAATCGCAAAATCGCCGGTGTTGGGCAGGCCGAGCACATCCCCGGCATAAGCATCGTCAATGATCTCGCGCTCACTGCCAAACAATTTATAGGGCCGCAGCAGGCGCAGGGTTTTGCCGCTCTGGGCATGGATCAAGTCCATGCCGCGCTCGAAGTGCCCGGAACAGATGCGCAGGAAGGCCACGCTGTCGCGGTGCCTGGGGTTCATATTCGCCTGGATCTTGAAGATGAAACCGGAGAATTCGGGCATTTCCGGCGAGATGATCCCGGCATCGCTCAAATAGGGCTGGGGCTGCGGCGCGAATTTCACAAATTCTTCCAAGAACAGGCGCACGCCAAAATTGGTCAGGGCGCTGCCAAAATAAACCGGGGTTTGTTTTTCCTGCAAGACGCTCTTGTGATCGAAAACCATTCCAACTTCATTGAGCAAATGAATGCTTTCTTTCAGGGCTTCCACGCGCACGCGGGAGAGCAGGCCGCTTGATTCGAGTTCATCCAATGGGATGAAGGTTTCAGCCGACATACGCTCGTTGCGGACAGTGCGCTCAAAGGCATAAACGCCCTGCGAGGCGCGATCATAGACACCCTTGAAGTCCACACCGTCGCCGATCGGCCAGTTCATCGGGACAGGTTCCATGCCCAGGACTTTTTTGATCTCATCCAGCAGGTCGAGCGGGTCGCGGACCGGGCGATCCATCTTGTTGATGAAGGTAAAGACCGGGATGCCGCGCCTGCGGCAGACCTCGAATAATTTCAGGGTCTGCGGCTCAATGCCCTTGGCGGCGTCGATGACCATCACCGCGCTGTCAACTGCCGAAAGGGTGCGGTAGGTATCCTCCGAGAAATCCTGGTGGCCAGGGGTGTCGAGCAGGTTGATGATGTGTCCCTGATACGGAAACTGCAAAATAGTGGATGTGATCGAAATGCCGCGTTCACGCTCCATCTCCATCCAGTCGGAGGTGGTGGTGCGCTGGTTGCGGCGGGCGCGCACATTGCCGGCCAGTTCGATGGCGTTGCCATACAACAGCAGCTTTTCGGTCAGGGTGGTTTTGCCTGCATCCGGGTGCGAGATAATGGCAAAGGTGCGCCGATTGGTGTAAGTATTGTTGGCTAACAGATCAATTTCGGGTTGCATTGGCTATCCTTGTCAATTTATCGGGCAAAAAAATAAAAATTGACCCTTTCCATTGAACAGTTGATCAACAGGAAAAATCAATCTGCTTACAGTTTCTGCCCGGAAAATGGTAAACGCTTGGAATTAAACCAAAAGAATAAAACGCACGGAACCCCCGTCCATCGCGCATGGCAGAGCCTGGCGAAAATAAAACTCAATCTTGCATCATAGGCTGAATTTTACCAACAAATCGAAAATTTAGATTAAACCCCGCCAGGACAAATGTTGCGTGAAAAAATTGCTTTGTGGATCAAAGCAGGCGGCAGCAAATTATCCAGAATGCTTGCCAGACAGGCTATAATATTTTGACGGTAACCACCACGTAAAGAACATGGAGTGGTTATTATCGCGCGCTGCCGGTCGCCCGGACTGGATGCAGACTGCAAAACCCACCCTGACAACTTTTGTATGAGGCCCTCAAATGTCAGCCATCAACGTCACCAACTTGCACAAAACCTTCCAGTCCAAGCGCAAAGCCGCCGGGTTGGGCGGGTCTTTTCGATCACTCTTCAAGCCACACTACAACACCGTCGAAGCGGTGCGCGACCTGTCGTTCGAGATGGAAAACGGCGAACTGCTCGGCTTTATCGGTCCCAACGGCGCGGGAAAATCGACCACCATCAAGATCCTGACCGGCATCCTGCATCCCAGCGGCGGCGAAGCGCAGGTCCTTGGTTACACGCCATGGAGAGACCGCCAGAAACTGGCCTTCCAGATCGGGACGGTCTTTGGGCAGCGCCCGCAGTTGTGGTATCACCTGCCCGCCATCGACACCTTCACCCTGTTCGGTAAAATCTACGAGTTGGAAGACGCCTTCATCCAAAAACGGATTGGCTTCCTGAGCGAAGCCTTCGATCTGAAAGACCTGCTCGAAACGCCGGTGCGCAAACTCTCACTCGGGCAGCGCATGCGCTGCGAAGTGGCCGCCTCGCTGTTGCACAAGCCCAAACTACTCTTGCTAGACGAGCCATCCATCGGCCTGGACGTGGTCGCCAAACAGCATATCCGCGACGCGATCCGCACCATGAGCGCGGAGGAGAATGTTGGGGTGCTGTTGACCTCGCACGACGCCAGCGACCTAGAAGCGCTCTGCCACCGCGTCATCATCATCAACCACGGCCAGATCGTCTACCGCGACAAGGTCTCGAACTTGAAGCGCAAATTCCTGACCCGCAAAACGGTCGAGGTGCGCTACGCCGCCGAAGTGGCCGCGGATTTCAGCGTCGAGGGCATGCAAACGCTCAAGGTCGGGCGCTACGGCGTCAAGCTGGCCTTCGACACCCGCCAGACCCCCGCCGACGCCATGTTGGCGCGGCTTTCCGCTGCCGGGACGGTGGTGGACATCACCATCTCCGACCCGCCGTTGGAGGAGGTGATCGCCATGATCTACGAACAGGCCAAGTGATATGAAAAAATACTGGTCAATTTTCAAGATACAACTCATCAACAGCCTGGCCTATCCCGGCGAGTTGATCGGCCGCTCGCTGATGATCCTGCCCTTTATGTGGATCTTCTACCAGCTCTGGCGGGTCACTTTCGCCGCCGCTGGAGCCGATGAAATCAACGGCCTGACAGTCGCCATGACGGTCTGGTATCTGATGCTGGCCGAAACCATCGAACTCAGCCGTCCGCGCCTGGGCAACACCATCTCAGATGCCGTCAAGGACGGCTCGATTGCCTATATTCTGAGCAAGCCTTACGACTTCCTGCTTTACCACTACAGTTCGTCGATGGGCGAGACAATTTTTCGCGGCCTGATCAACGCCCTGCTTGGCGGCGCGATGGTCTGGCTGCTGGTCGGCCCGCCGCCCGATGCCCTCGGCTGGCCACTGGTCGCCATCACCGTTTTTGGCTCCTGGACGCTCAACTTCTGCATCGCCGCCATGATCGGCCTTTCAGCCTTCATCGTCGAAGACATCTCGGCCTTCCAGTGGATCTACCAGAAATTTGCTTTCATCCTGGGCGGGCTGCTCATCCCGCTCGACTTCTACCCCGCCTGGCTGCAAACCATCGCTCACGCCATGCCCTTCGCCTCCATGATCTACGGCCCGGCGCGCCTGTTCGTAGAACCCTCGCTGCCCGCCTTCGCCGCCACCTTTGGCATGCAACTGGCCTGGATTTTGGGCCTGTCGCTGCTGCTGGTCTTCTTCTACCGCCGCAGCCTGGTTCACCTGACCGTCAATGGCGGATAGCTTGCCGGAGTCCAACATCTCCCGACGTTGGACAAGACTCATTCACCATAACCCCAAAGTCTGGAGACTTTGGACTCCATTATGAACAATCTCAAATTCTTACTCGCTGTATGGAAAGCCAACCTGCAATCTGCGTTGGAATACCGCGCATCATTCCTGACTCAGATGGTCGGGATGATGCTCAACAACAGCATTTACTTCCTGGTCTGGGTGATCTTCTTCGACCGCTTCGACAACGTGCGCGGCTGGGGTGTGACCGATATGTACGTGACCTTCGGGATCACTGCCAGCGCCTTTGGCTTGGTTTCCATTTTATTCGGCAACGCCTTCAGCCTGGGCGACATCATCACCCGCGGCCGGCTCGATTATTACCTGTCGCTGCCCAAACCGGTCTTGTTGCACGCCCTGGCCAGCCGCACGATTTCCAGCGGCATGGGCGACTTTCTGTACGGATTCCTGAGTTTTGCCGCATCCGGCCTGATGACCCCCGAAAGCCTGCTGCGCTTTACGTTGGCGATTCTGCTCTCGGCCACCGTCTTTGCCGCTTTCCTGATCCTGGTGCAGAGCCTGGCCTTCTGGATCGGCAACGCCAACAACCTGACGATGATGGCCGTCAACGCCATGGTCACCTTTGCCATTTACCCGATCACCCTGTTTGACAACACCGCCAAACTGATTCTGTTCACCCTCATCCCCGCTGCGCTGATGGGTGCGCTGCCGGCCAGTTTTGCGCGCTCCTTCACCTGGGAGGTGCTGGCCCAGATGTTACTTGGCTCGCTGGCCTTCATGGGCCTGGCAATCTTCGTCTTCCAGCGCGGCCTGCGCCGCTACGAAAGCGGCAGCGGGATTCAGGTGGAGGTGTAAGAAGTGACATTAACCGGAGGAGACATCATGAAACACATCGCCCTATTTGCGCTCGCCTGCCTGCTTCTTTCTGCCTGCGCGGCCCCTGCCCCGGCGGCAACGCCGACCCCCGTCCCAGACACACCAACCCCCAAACCGACTGCGACCCCCGTGCCGCCGCCCAGAGTCAGCATCTTCTTTGTAGATACGGCCCAGTTCGAGATCACCACCCCGGATGGCTGGCGGGTACTGATCGATGTCGCCAATCCTTCCAAATTGACCAGCCCACCCACCGAACAGGATATTTTGCTGGTCACGCATGTCCATAACGACCATTACAACAAGACTTTTATCGATTCCTTCCCCGGACAAAAATTGATCGTCGAGGAAGGCCTGATCGAGCTGCCCGGCGTCAGCATCCGCGGAATTGCATCCGCCCACAATACCGGCCAGGAATTCACGCCCAAGGATGGAACCAACTATATTTTTATCATTGACGTTGCCGACCTGCGCCTGGCCCACTTTGGCGATATTGGCCAGGAAGAATTCACCCCCGAACAACTCGAAGCCCTGGGCCAGGTGGACGTAGCCATGACACAACTCGTCAACTCGTTCAGCTACATGAACATGGAGAACTTAAAGGGCTTCAACCTGATGGAACAATTGAATCCCTGCATGATCATCCCAACCCATTCTTCGAAACAAGCAACCGAGGAAGCCGTCAACAGATGGGCAGGCTATGCCTGCGAACAGCCTTGCTTCATCAGCAAAGAAAACCTGCCGCCCGAAGCCAGCTTCCTTTTCATTAGCAGCCTGGCAGCCGCCTACCAGAAAATTTACGACCTGCCCTGGCTGACTCCCTGACCGGCAGCCTTGATCGCCAGCCCGGCCACCACGCTCGAAAAAGCGTTCGACTGCTTGACCTTCTCCGCGCCGAAGATTTTTATCAGCAAGGATGAAAACAGCGGAATATTGGATGAGCCGCCGGTTTTGACGATGGCGTCCACGCTGCCCGGCTCCAGCCCGGCGGCGGCCAGTGTTTCGAGCAGGACCGTCTCAACTTTGGCAACGTATTCCAGAATATCAGCTTCGAACTGGTAGCGGGTGTAGAGTTCCCAGAGCGCAATCTCTTTATCGTCCAGGCTGATGACCGCCGCGCCCTCGTTGGACAGGGCAATTTTGGCGGCCTCGACCCGGTTGTAAAAAGTAAAGGCCAGGTCGTTGTAGATCAGCGCCTGCAGGGCTTTCAGGCGCGCGGGGGCCAGCCCGGCCCGGATGGCTTTGTCGAGCGTGTTGCGGTTAAGCGGGGTGGCCAGGTCGGGCAGCGCCATCCAATCGGGCACGGCCTGGATCATTTCCAAAATTTCGGGCTGGTGGCGGATCAGCCCCAGGCCGAAGTGTGGCAGCATCCGTTTTTCGATGATGGCGCGGTCGAAATCCGACCCGGCCACATCCACACCGCCGCTGGCATAGACCCGCCGCCCTGAGCCAGCTTGCCCCCGCATGGGGGAAGGGCCGCCCAGGCGCATCACGGCAATGTCGAGCGTGCCGCCGCCAAAGTCGAAGATGACGATGTTCTGCGGCCGGCTCAGGGTTTGTTCGTAGTCCAGCGCGGCGGCGATCGGCTCGAGTTCGAAATCGACCTGTTTGAAACCGGCCTCGTGGGCAGCCTGGCGCAGCGTTTCTTCGGCTTTGCGGTCGCCTTCAGGCGTGTTGGCAAATTTGACCGGCCTGCCGAGCGTGGCGGATTCGATCTTCTCACCCAAAACAGCTTCAGCGCGGGCTTTGAGCAGCGATAAATAGGTTTTGGCCAGGTCGCCGACCGAGTAGTAGCGCTCGAAGATCTGCGTGCCGCGGTAGCCTTCCTTGCGCAGGGCGGTTTTGAGATATTGCAGCAAACGTCCCGGCTTCAACTCGTCGACATAAACGTAAATATCGCGCACATAGTGCATATCCGCACCGCGATAATCGATCTCGCCTGCCCATTGTTTGACAAAACGCCGCTGACGGTTGATGTTGTCGCGGTAATACAGTTCGACCGCTTCCTGGCCGATATAGGCCTGGTAGTCGCGGGTGACGTAAAGCACGGTCTTGACCACCTCGGGCTGGACGTTCTGCCGGTCGACCGGTAAAACTGTCACACGTTGGCCATCGTAAACGGCCACGCCTGAGTTGGATGTGCCAAAATCAATACCGACTTTGAGAGTCATAGGGATTTTTCCTGAAAGAGTAAGGTTGCCCCTACCGGTTGGGGATCACGCCGATGGACAGGATCAAGGCTTCAGCTTTGAGCGTTCCCGCCCCGCTAACGGTATCCACCAAATAGGCCTGCAGGTTTCCGTCGGCATCCAGAACGACGATTTGGTCGCCCTCCCGCACCGGGACCGCCCCGATGAAGCGCGTGCCCTGCTCGATGCGCGCGGGCGGGATGAGCGCCTGGCCCCTGGCAAGCGGCGATTTTGCCAGATCGAGAATATCCGCCGGGCGGTGGATGACCTTGCCAGTCTGGGTCAGGCACAGCAGCCCGGAAGCAGGCGGCAGGGTAAAGGAGGCCACCGTGTAATCGCTGGCCGAGAGCCGGATGCGTTCTTCGGATGAATAAGGCAGATCGTCAACATCCAGCCCAAGCAGGCGGCCTTCATAAGTAATGAGGGCGCACTGGTCTTTTTTCTGGCACAGGAAAACGTCGAAGGCCTGGTCGGCTTTCTGGACGGTGCCCTTGCCGAGATAATGCTTGGAAACGATGGTCTCCGAAAGCGAGGTCATCGTTTTTTTGACGCTGCCGCGCCGGCTGGTTTGCAGGAAGTAGGCTGAGAGCGGCAGGGCCGAGAGCGGCATAATACAGGCCAGCATTTCACCGGCATGCGGTTCTTCGGGCAAGGCCGCCTGGGCCCAGTTCCACTCGCCGCCGCTGGTTTGGGCAGGGATCTCATGCACGGCACAGGTCGCGATGCGCCCGGAGGAGAATAAGAGCAGCAGTTCATCCTGCTCAGAAACCGTCAGGAAACGCGGCCATTCGCCGTTGAAGGCCAGCTCGTCGCGGATCCTGCCCAGCGGGCCGGGGTCTACGCCTGGTTCGATACGAAAAATGCGCCCGTGGATGTTGTAAACCAGCAGGCTGGCTTTTTCAGCTTCGACCGGCAGGGTTTCGAGGCTGGTTAGGTCGCTGCCAACGCGCCGTTTGAGCATTTCGAGCTGGTATTCGAGGTGGGTGATGCGCTTCTGGTATTCCAGCACCCGCGAACCGTCTTGCAGGGCGATATTTTCAGCCAGCAGCTCCTCGTTACGCTCATTCAATTCGCGCATACGGTTGGCCACCAGCCGCAGAATCATCAGCGCCGAAGACGGGCGCGTCTCGGCTTCTTTGATCCACTCGTCAATTTTGTCTGAGAAGGTCATGGGCTTGTCCTTTTGAATTGGGGGCAGTAATTATACCGGAAGACATGTAAAATAAACTTATGTCCGAGTAAAGAGTAAAGCATAAAGTTGCAACTGCCGGGCCAGGAAAAGTTTATTGTATACTGCTTCCATCTTATCCATTTTTTACCCGTGAGGACAGAATGAGCGAGAATAAAACCCAAAAGACCAACGCCAGTGTGATCGATTTCCTGAACAGCATTCCAGACGAGAAAAAACGCCAGGACTGCCTGACCGTGTTTGAGATCATGCGCCAGGTTACCGGCCTCGAGCCGAAAATGTGGGGCGCGAGCATCGTCGGTTTTGGCGATGTCCACTACAAATACGCCAGCGGGCGTGAAGGCGATTGGTTCAAGGTCGGTTTTTCGCCGCGCAAGCAAAACCTGACGCTCTACATCATGGACGGATTCCCCAGATACCAGTCCCTGCTCGCAGACCTGGGCAAACACAAAACTGGCGTCTCGTGCCTGTACATCAACAAACTGGCCGATATCGATCTCGATGTGCTCAAAGAGATGATCGGTCAGTCTGTGGGGACCGGGGAAAAACCCGGTTAAACGGTCCTGGAACGCAATTGCCAGGCCGCAATCGCCGCCTGACCGAGCGCCAGCCCGCCGTCGTTGGCCGGGACTTTGTGATGGAAATAAACCTGGAAACCTTCGCGCTGCAAGAGCGGAATGGTTTTCATCAACAGGGTAACATTTTGCCAGACCCCGCCGCTCAAGGCGACGCGGGAAGCGCTCGACTCCACCCTTATGCTGCTGCAAACATCCCGAACCAGGTGCGCCAACCCGTTATGGAATCGCGCTGAAACCCGGCTGGCGGGTTGACCCGCCAGCACATCCGCCAGCAGGGCTTCGATGGCGGTGGAGGGGTTTATCTGCCCTTCGGCGAACTCGAACGGATACAGGCCGGTTTCATCGGGGTCGGCCAGCGCTTCAAATTCGATGGCGGCCTGGGCCTGGTAAGTGACCTGTTGGCGCGCTCCCACCAGGGCAGCAGCGGCGTCAAACAGGTTTCCCACGCTCGAAGTGAGGGGACAATTCAAATTGCGCTCCAGTTGGATGCGCAGGGCCGTGCGATCTTCGTAGCATAGATCTGCATGGGCGTTATCCCAGTCCAACCCCAGGGCGTGGAGCAAGCCCAGGGCTGTGTACGAAGGCCGCCGGAGGGTCGCGCCGGCTCCCGCGCCTGGTAACGGGAAATAGCGCAGGTGGGCCAGGCGCTTATAACCAGCGTAATCTGCCAGCAAAAATTCCCCTCCCCAAAGATTGCCGTCATCACCATAGCCCGCCCCGTCGAAGGCAACCCCGATCACCGCTTCGGAGCCATCCAGCCTGTGTTCGGCCATCAGCGCGGCAATGTGGGCATGCTGGTGCTGGACGGGGATAAGCGCCAAGTTCTCGCGCCCGGCGCGCTCCGCGGCATAGCGGCTGGTTAAATAATCGGGCTGCAGGTCGCAGGCAATCGCTGCCGGGCGGACGTGAAAGAGTTTTTCAAAATGGGCAATGCCGTCTTCGAAAGATTTGAGCGTTTCGTAGTTTTCCAGGTCGCCGATGTGATGGCTAAGAAAAGCATAATGGTTTTTGGTGAGACAAAAGCTGTTTTTGAGCTGCGCGCCGGTCGCCAGCAAAGGCGCGGCTTGCCAGGGCAGTTGTACCGGGAAGGGTGCATAGCCGCGCGAACGGCGGATGGAATAATGCCCCAGGTCAGGCAGGATGCGCATGACCGAATCCTCGGCGCGGACCTGGATGTCGCGATCATGCATCAGGAAGGCATCGGCCAGGCCTGCCAGTTGCTCGCGAGCCTCGACGTTGTCGGTGCAGATCGGTTCTTCAGCCCGGTTGGCGCTGGCCACCACCAGCGGGCGGGCGCTGGAGCCAGACGAATCGGCAAGAAGGAGATAGTGCAGGGGGGTATGAGGCAGCATGACACCCAGATAATTTTGACCGGGCGCAACCTGTTCGGCAATCGTTGTTACAAGGCGGCGGCGCAGCAGGACGATGGGCCGGGCCGGGGATTCGAGCAAGGTTCGTTCTTCGGGGCTGACGAAGCAATGCTCTTCGACCGCCGCCAGGTTGGGCATCATCAGCGCGAAAGGCTTATCGACACTCAATTTGCGGCTGCGTAATTCTGCGACAGCTTCAGAGTTGAGGGCGTCGCAAGTTAAATGGAATCCACCCAGGCCTTTGACGGCCACGATCTTGCCTTCGCGCAGCAGGCGCTGGCTGGCCAGGATGGCCTCGTCGCCAAGAGTGTACTGGGCGATGTTGGTTTTCCCGGTGGGAGAATCGGCGCGTGTAATTTCGAGCCAGACGCGCGGCCCGCATTCGGGGCAGGCCAGCGACTGGGCCTGAAAACGGCGGTCTGCCGGGTCTGCGTATTCAGCGGCGCAATCCGGGCAGATCGGAAAAACCGACATGCTGGTCTTGGGCCGCTCGTAGGGAGCGTCTTTGACAATGGTAAAGCGCGGACCACAGTTGGCGCAGTTGATGAACGGGTAGTGATAATGGCGGTCTTTGGGGTCAAAAAGTTCGCGCAGGCAATCCGGGCAGATGCCAAGGTCTGGCAAAATGGGCTGAAAAATGGCGGGAACAGCTCCAGCATTCAGAATTTCAAAAATTTCGTAGCCGGTCGGGAGATGCGGGCTAACATCCACCTGCTCGAGGCGGAGCGGCGGCGGGGCATCGCTACGCAGGTGTCGAACAAATTCTTCCAGCGCGGGAGATTGACCTTCCAGCTCGATATCCACGCCTGTTGGGGTATCGCGCACCCAGCCGGTCAGCCCCAGGCGCGTGGCGAGGTCGCAGGCAAAGGGCCGAAAACCAGCCCCTTGGGCGATACCGGTGATGTGGATGGAGAGAGCGTGAAGTGTCATAGAATTGTCAGGTGCGAGATGTCAGGTCTGGAATATTACTTTTCGATCTGACAGGTTGGACGCAAGCCAGTCATACCAGGCTTGCAGGCCTTCGCCGGTGCGGCAGGACAGGTCAAACTGGGTTACGCCGGGGTTGAGAACGGCTACACCCTGGCGGAAAAAGTCCATACGGAACGTGACGTAGGGCAGCAGGTCGATTTTATTGAGCACCAGCACGTCGGCCCCGCGATACATGGACGGGTATTTATGGGGTTTGTCGTCGCCCTCCGGGATGGAGGCGACGATCACATTTTTATGGGTTCCCAAACGAAACTCGGCCGGGCAGATCAGGTTGCCGACATTTTCAACGATCAGCAAGTCGAGGCTTTCCAGGCCGATTTGATCGAGCGCCGATTGCAGCATGACGGCATCCAGGTGGCAATTGCCGCCGGTGTTGATCTGAACCGCAACCGCCCCGGCAGCCGCAGCGCGGTCGGCATCCAGACTGGTCAGGATATCGCCGTTGATCATGCCTATGCGGTATTGCGAACTGAAGGCGCGCACGGTTTGTTCAATGAGGCTGGTCTTACCCGCGCCGGGAGAGGCCATAATATTGATGGAAAAAACGCCCGCCGCGTCGATACAGGCGCGGTTTTCATCGGCCAAGCGGTCATTGGCAGAAAGGATTTTTTCGACAACGGGGATGCGTTCGGGCATGGTGCTTGCCTTTCAGTTTTCTATTTCAATCGAATCCAACCGAAACTCTTCGCCTTTGGTCACTTTCAGGCGCGTGCTCTGGCAATTTGGGCAGGGCAGGGTTTCCGCATCAGGCTGGTAAACCTTGCCGCAGTCGAGGCAGGTCAACTCGGTTCGGATGCGCTCAAAGTGCAGGTTCGCGCCCTGGGCTATCGTGCCATCGCTGATCATGTCCCAGTAGAATTGAACGGAATCGTCCACCACGCTCGACCACTGTCCCATGACAATATATAAATCAGTGATTTTTGTGGCGTTTTGGGCTTGGGCATGACGCAAAGAAATTTCGAGAATCGACTCAGTGATGGCAAGTTCATGCATGACAGGTATATCTTATAAGAAATCTCCGAATTATTAGAGTGACGAATGTAACATGTTCGGCGCGTCAAAAGAGGGAGATTTAGTAATACAAAAAAAAAGACGCGCCTGACAGAGGCGCGTCTTTGGGGGTACAGGATGATTGGGTTTATCAAGCTTTCCAGGTCGTTTGGGTTTCGAATCCGGGTCGGTTGATGGGCGCAGGCGGGTTTTCAGGATAGCCGATATAGATCAGGCCGAGCAGGTGCTGGTCGGGTGCAAGTCCCAGCCACTCTTTTACCCGCGCATCCCGGGCCGCCGAGCCGGTGCGCCAGATAGCGCCCAACCCCAGCGAGTTGGCTGCCAGCAGGATGTTCTGGCAGGCTGCCGCCACCGCTGCGATGTTTTCAATCTCACTGACCTTCGGCTCAGACGGTTTGTCGACACCCACAGCGATCAAAACCGGGGCGCGCAGCGGCTTGCCGCGTTCTTTTTCGAGCGCTTCGGGTGGCAGGGACGGGTTTTGCGCCAGAAAAGACCGGGCCATGATCTCACCCAATTGATTGCGAGCGTTCCCCGAAACGACCACAAAACGCCAGGGACGCACTTTGTAGTGGTTCGGAGCCTGCACCGCCGCCGCAAGAAGCTGCTCGATCACCTCGCGCGGCACGGGGTCAGGTTTGACCTTGCCGATCGACTGGCGGGAGAATATCGCTTCAAAAAGTTCCATCGGCAGACTCCAGAGCAAATTGCGTTACGAAAGGCCAACTTCCTTGTTGAATTCCACGATCAATTCGTCGATCTCATCGGCCTGTTTCTGGAAGCCAGTCCAGAAATCATCGTCATACCACATGGCCTGGATTTCCTCGTAGGTTTTTCCCTGTTGTTCGATCCAGGTGTAATATTTCAGGTTATGAATCCGGCGGCGGTCGGTGTAGCGCAGTTCGAGCATATTATCGGTCGATTGACCCATCAGCCAGCGCGCGAAATCAGCGGAGGCGTCGCGGTCGCTGTATGCGCCCATTTCAGCGTGCATTTCGTGCAGGCGGCTGTTGTAAAGTTCCATCGAGTCGGTGGCAATCGTCAGGATGATGTCATTTTCGCCCATCTCGTAGTATTTGGCCATTTTGATCGCTGTCAGCACATTGGAGATGCTCGAGAAACCCAAAAGGTCGAGTTGAGCAATCGTCTCTGCTGGAATTCCGATCGAAGCAAGATACTGCTGCCCGACCGGTTCATTGAACAAACGCGCCAGGTTGACGACTGCGTTGTCGTCTATTGCCACCACCAGGTCGGTATTCTTGGTATTGTGGACCCACGGAACATGTTTGTCTCCAATGCCTTCAATGCGGTGCGAACCAAATCCGTTTTCGAGCAGGGTCGGGCATTGCAGCGCTTCACTGGCCGCAATTTTGCTTTCAGGGAACAACTGCTTCATATAATCGCCGCTGGCAATCGAACCCGCCGAACCGGTGGCGCTGGTCATGCCGCGATAGCGGTCGCCGGGGCGCATGGCGGCTTTCAGCACTTCTTCCAACGCGTGGCCGGTCACTTCGTAGTGCCACAGGTAATTACCAAACTCCTGGAACTGATCGAAGATCATCAGGTCCTGGCCCGAGTTACGCAGTTCATTGCATTTATCGAAAATTTCCTTGACATTGGATTCGGAGCCGGGGGTTTTGATCGTTTCTCCGGCCACTTTTGCCAGCCACTCGAAACGCTCGCGGCTCATACCCTCGGGCAGGATCGCGATCGATTCGCAGGCCAGCAAGGCTGAATCGTAGGCCCCGCCCCGGCAGTAATTGCCGGTCGAGGGCCAGACCGCCTTCTGGGTGGTCGGGTCGAACTGACCGGTCACCAGGCGCGGCACCAGACACGAAAACGCCGCTCCGACCTTGTGCGCGCCGGTTGGGAACCACTTGCCAACGATGGCAATGATCCGCGCCGGGGTGCCGGTAAGCGACGAAGGCAATTCAATATAATTAACGCCGCCAAACCCACCGCCGCTGGCCTTGGCTTCATTCTTCCATGTAATGCGGAACAAGTTACGCGGATGAATATCCCACAACCCAATCCCGGCAAGCTCTTCTTTCATTTTCGCCGGTATTTTGGACGGGTCCTTCATCTGGGCATAGGTAGGGATAATAATGTTACGCTCGCGGGCGCGCTGGATGGCGCGTTTGCGCCGGTCGGGGTGGATGGTCAGGTCGATTTTAGACATAGGGATACTCCTGAACGAAGGGACAGAAAGTTGTCAGACAAATCTATTATACCCGTCCCGCTCAAAAATTGCGCCTTGCAACCAAGAAAAAGCGCAGTTTTTGACCAGGGCCGTTATTCATCCTCGCCCGGCAAAAAAATGTGCGCCTTTTGACAGCCTGTGATACACTCAAAATATCCAAATTCTGGAGTTGTTTGCATGGATTTCTCCTTTCCGCGTTACCTGCTCGCCAAACAAAGCGTGGACGATCGCGCCCTAAATCGCATTGTGCTGGCCGACCTCGTTTCGGCGCTCAAAATATACCCAGCGAACAGCCCTTGCAAATTGTCGAAGTCGGCGCGGGTATCGGCTCGATGCTGGTGCGCCTCTTGCGTTGGGACATTTTACCAGCCAATGTTCACTATACCCTTGTCGACGAAATGGAAGAAAATATCGCCTTCGCCCGCCAATGGCTGACAGAATGGGCCAGCCAAAATGGATTTAGCGTCGAAACCCCGGGCGCAAACCTCCGTTTGTCCGCTTCAAAATCCGCTCGCGCATCCGCGATCACCGTCCGTTTTGTTCAGGCGGATGTCTTCGACTTTATCCAAACTGAGGCCGGATTCTGTTATGATTTATTGATCGCCCACGCCTTTCTCGACCTGCTGCCCATGCCCGCATCCTTGGTCTCGTTATTTTCGCTGCTCAAACCCGAGGGCCTGGCTTGGCTGACGATCAACTTTGACGGCCTGACCAGCCTCGAACCGGCCCTCGACCCCAAACTGGATGCACTCATCGAGCAGCTTTACCACCAGAGCATGGATTCCCGCCCCAGCGGCGGCGACAGCCAATCGGGCCGCCACCTGTTCGGGCATCTGGAACAGGCCAGGGCTGAGATCGTTTCCGCTGGCGCATCAGACTGGGTCGTGTACCCGCACAAGGGTCAGTATCCGGCTGACGAAGCCTACTTCCTGCACTTCATCCTGCACTTTTTTGAAACATCTTTGCTGAATCACCCCGGCCTCGACCCGGAACGTTTTGCCGGCTGGCTGGCCGGTCGGCGCGCGCAGGTGGAGCGTGGCGAACTGGTCTACATTGCCCACCAGATGGATTTTCTGGTAAAAATAGTGCAACTGCATTGAAAAACATTCGTAAGTCAGGGTAATTTGTAAGGAGAACGACTATGATGGTTTACACCTATGAAATCGAAGGCCTGACCTTGCGGACAGGCGATCTTATCTGCACAATGAATGGCAAACCCGACATCCTGCCGGGAGAATTTTGGCGCCTGGTCGGGCGGCTTGTGCCGGGCGATGTCGATCATGTCGCCATCTATATTGGCCCGGATGGCCGCTGCATCGAGTCTGGGACGCGCGGGGTAATTACGTTTGAAGTGCCGGGCGATCACTGGGATACTGAAATCATGGCCCGTGAGCGCGGTCTGCTGTTCGACACCTTTTACGGTATTGCCGCCCCGCTCGACGGTTTGGGATTGTCGGAAGATGAGGACGATAACATGCGCAAGGTTGTGGCCGATTACTGCCTGTGCCAGGTTGGCAAGCCCTATAATCTGAATTTTCTTAATCCCGAGACCGAAGACGCTTTCTATTGCAGCCAGTTGGTTTACAAGGCCTATTTGCAAGTTGGGATCGACCTGAACACTGGCCTGGCGATGGAACAACTGCCTGGCACCAATCAGATCGTCTACCCACAGGAAGTTTGGGAGGGCAGTTCACACCGCATCCGTCCCAGCCTGGCTTTGCCGTAAAAGAATTGCGGCGAAATCAAAAAGGCGAGAGATTTCAGGTCTCTCGCCTTTTGCATTATTGGCATTGTTCCGGCTCTAATCGCGGCTGCGTCCGCTCACCAGGCTGACGTAGTACAGCAGTTGCAGCACGGCAGTCACCAGCCCGGCCACATAAGTCAGCGCAGCGGCGTTGAGCACGTTATTGACCCCGTTCATTTCATCCGGGCCTGAAATGATCCCGGAATCTGCCAACAGGCGTTTGGCGCGGGCTGAAGCGTCGAATTCAACCGGCAGGGTTGCCAGGGCAAAGACCGTTCCCGCTGAAAAGGCGACAACGCCAACCCAGGCCAATTGGGTAAAACCAAGAAACAGGCCCAACAGAATGAGGATCCAGCCCAGGTTCGAGCCAATATTAACAGCCGGAACCAGCGCCGCTCGCAGGCGCAACGGGAAGTAATTCTCGGCATCCTGCATGGCATGTCCAAGTTCGTGAGCGGCAATCGCCAGCGCCGCCACCGATGGGACATTGGCGACCCCCTGCGAAAGCCGCAGAACTTTGTTACGCGGGTCATAGTGGTCAGTCATGTCCCCGGCGATACCTTCCACACGCACATCATACAGGCCACCCGCAGCAATCAGGCGCTGGGTAGCCTGTGCGCCGGTCAGCCCGGAGCGGGCGCGCACCTGACTCCACTTATTGTAGGCCGATTTGACATACCACGATGTCATTGCCATCAAAATGAAGGCCGGTATCATGTAAAACAAGTAGTTGATGTCGAAAAACATGGTTACCTCCGTTTTCCAAACAATTCTTTACAAATTTGGGTTCGTAGTATATCTTACGAATGAAATCTTATTCAGTCGCAGTGCCACCAATAAGTTGTTCAAGCACTTCGATGGCTTTGTCGAGTTGAGGATCGCGTTCGGCTTCAAAATCTTCCTCGGTCAGGTCGACTTCGAAATCGGGGGCAAGCCCAATTTCGTGGATGGTGCGTTCCAGGGGAGTCAGCCATTTGGCGATCGTCACCCTGACTGCGCCCTGATTATCCGAAAGCGGATTCCATATCTGCACTGAGCCTTTGCCAAAAGTCGTCATACCGACCAATTTGCCGCGCTCGTAATCCTGGATTGCGCCTGCAACGATTTCGGAAGCCGAGGCTGTACCCTGATTGACCAGCACCACCAACGGGATGTCGGTGGCCAATCCGCCGCTTCGGGCGTCATAGGTATCTTCACGACCGTCGCCGTATCTTTCAATCAGCACCACGCCTTCAGGTATGAACTGTGAAGCCACCTCGACCGCGGTTTGTAGATAGCCGCCGCCGTTGTTTCGCATGTCAAGCACCAGACCACGCGGTTTGTTTGCCATGATTTCTTCCAGCGCGGTGCGCAGTTCGTTGCTGGTTGTATCGCCAAAGGTATTAAGTTTTATATACCCAATGCCGTTTTCGAACATTTCATGCTCAACACTGGCAACTACAATTTGCGCGCGCGTGATTTCAAAGATAAGCGGTTCTGGCTCATCACCACGCGAAACCGTCAGTTCGACTACACTGCCTGCCGGGCCAAGCACCCTGCGGCGGGCCAGTTCGGGCTGAATGCCGGTCATGTCTTCGCCGTCAATGGCGATGATCCTGTCGCCGGGGCGCAACCCTGCCGCCTCTGCAGGGGAATTCTTGATCGGGCTGATAATGGTCAGGTACTCACCGCTGGTATCTACATATGCACCGATGCCTTCATAAGTACCTTCCAGCCCTGCGTTGGCGTCCGTAAACTCTTGCGGATCCATGTAAGATGTATGCTGGTCGCCCAGAGACGCCAACATGCCGCGGATCGCACCCTGCATCAAAGCAACGTCATCCACAGGCTGGTCAACGTACTGGTTGTGTACCAATTCCCATGCTTCCCAAAAAGGCTTGAAAAGCGTTTGCAAATCTGCGGGAGTACCCTCGTCGGCCCCTTCAGGGGTTGAGAGTGTCACACTGGGCAAGATTGGAGAATTAATTGGGCTCCCCATTGTGGGAAAGATATTACTGCCGCTGGCGAAATACCCGACTGCCAGCCCGCCTGTAAACATACCGGCCAGCAGCATGAGCGCAACCAAGCCGATGAGAACGTATTTGATCAGTTTCATTGAACGACCTCCGATTCTAAGAACATAAGGTTAGTGGATTTGCATTAAAAGATAATGAAATATACACGTGTTGACGTAAAAAGAATATAAGAAACTTCAGTATTTGCTTAACTTTACCAGCACTTTTGGAAAAGTAATTGACAAATCAAGGAAGTGGGGTAAAATACCATCCGCTTTAAGAATAAGCCTGCCGAAGTGGCGGAACTGGCAGACGCGCTACGTTCAGGGCGTAGTTCCCGTTCGGGAGTGAGGGTTCAAATCCCTCCTTCGGCACAAACTCTCGCATCTTGCGAGAGTTTTTGTTTTCTCCATGATAAAATAAAAACATGAAGATTGGTCGTTTTCGTATTGATTTTCGACGATTAGGCGTACTGGTGGGAATTGCCATTCTACTATTTCTTATCATGGATTTCAACAATCGCATGGAAGAATTAACGCGCTTGCAAAAAGAGGCTGCGCTTGTACGCGTGCAAGCAACAGCTGTTGTGATCACCCAACAGGCTTTGCAAACCCAGGTTGCTTATGCCACTTCCCCGGCAGCGGTAGAAGCCTGGGCGCGCGAACAAAACCGAATGGTACAAGAGGGCGATGTTGTTGTCATTCCCCTGCCTGAACCAGGCGCAACCATACCACCTACGCCGCTACCCACCCCCATCTTAAATGGCCTGACGAAGTGGGATGTTTGGCTTGATTTATTGCTCGGCGAATAGCCCCTTTCGGGGCTATTCATTTGTATTACCATCCAATGCCTGGTTGATAAAATGCTAAGAAAAATTAGCAACATGCTGTTTGCCTCGATTGGCTTTGATGAAAGAGTCCGCGTTAAGCAGTCTCTTTCTTTGATTTTACCAATTTCGGTTGCAGCCAGCCTGTTCTATGGATTATTTTTCACTTTAAAGAACCCCGGCGATGACCGCTGCTGGTTTATATTCGCCGCCAGCCTTATATCATTGCTGAGTTGGGGGCTGGCGCATAAAAACTACTTGCGGTTTTCTGCGCTGGTATTCGTACTTGGCTTGTGGGTTATCATGACCATCAACATCGTTTATTCCGGGGGGATGGTAGCTTTTGGGCATGGCGGATTTTTATTGTTGATTTTTATGACCGGCCTGCTTCTGGGCGGCCGCTATGCCCTGCTGATATTATTACTCATCCTGCTCGGCACGGCATGGGTAATATATGCTGAAATAAACGGCCAACTTCCGCCACCATACCCGCAAAACCCGCTTGATTTATGGCTCATTTTCGCCTTATATCTTGCCATAGGCTGGGCTTTGTTGTCACTCACCATGAGATATATGCGTTCCGCACTCGCAAAAACATCCGGCGAATTGGAAGAACGGCGGCAAGCAGAGGTCATTTTGAGTGAGCAAGCAGAATATCTAGCTGCCCTTCATGAAACAACCCTGGCAATTATTGACCGGCTCGATCTTAATTCGCTGCTTGAATCAATACTTATACGCGCTGAGGTGCTGGCAGATACGAAGCATGGATATATTGATCTGGTATTACCTAACGGAAGCTTAATCCAACATTTCGGGCACGGTATTTTCGAGTCTTTTCTTGATGTTATTTTACCCTTGGGGCGGGGCGTGGGCAGCGAAGTGCTGGCCAAAGGGGAAACAGTTGTCGTTGAGAACTACAATACTTGGGAAAAAAGGCTGCCAACCTATGCTGACCGGGGATTTTATGCGGTTCTTGGGATTCCTCTAAAAACGCAAGGCAATGTCATTGGTGTCCTTGGGTTAACCTATGATAACCTGGAGTTTCAGTTTACGCCAAAACGCATTCAACAATTGTCCCAATTGGCCGAACTGGCAACCCTTGTCCTGGATAATGCCTCGCTCTACCAAGCTGCCCAGGATGAATTAGCCGAACGTACCCGCACTGAAAACGCGTTACGCGAAAGTCAATCGCGCTTAAACCTGGCGCTTTCTGCGGCCAAAATGGGAACCTGGGACTGGGAGATTAACCAGGATATCATTACCTGGTCTGATCGGGTGTATGAGATTTGGGGAATCGAAAAAGAAGTTTTCCAAAATAACATTCAAGGATTTACCAAACTGATACATCCAGATGACCGTCATTTGGTAAACCAGAGTATTGAAAATTGTCTTTCACGCATTACCCCAGACTACCGTGTTGAGCATCGTATCATCCTGCAATCCGGAGAAATACGCTGGCTGGAAACCCAGGGACAAGTCTATTACGACGAAAATGGCAAGCCGTTGCGTATGGCAGGTACAACCGCCGACATTACAGATAGAAAACAAAATGAACAGACCATAAGGGATGTCAACAATAACCTGAAAAACTATACCGATACGCTCGAACGGCGATCAGGGCTACTGCAATTGGGAGCAGAGGTAGCCCGCGCCGCGACAGCCATTCTCGATTCTCATGCCCTCAGCCAACAAGTTGTCGAGATGGTGCAAAAACAATTCAGCTTATATTATGCAGGGCTTTTTTTGCTTGAAGACAACCCAGGCTGGGCTATCTTGCGCGCAGGGACAGGCCTGGCAGGGAGCAAAATGCTGGAGACCGGGCATCGGCTTGAGGTAAGTGAAACTTCTATGGTCGGCTGGTGCATTGTAAATTGCCAGGCGCGCATTGCCCTGGACGTGGGCGAGGAAGCTGTACGTTTCAGCAACCCGCTCCTGCCCGAAACCAGGTCCGAACTGGCTCTGCCACTTGTCAGCCGTGGTGAAGTGCTTGGCGCGTTAACCATTCAAAGCGATAAGCCATCTGCATTTAGCCAGGAAGATATTGCCACCTTCGAAACCATGGCCGATCTGCTCGCCAATGCCATCCTGAATGCGCGCTTGTACGATCAGGTGCAACGCGAACTTGAAGAACGCAAACGCGCCGAAGGCAAGATTCGGCAATTAAATATAGAACTTGAATCTCGTGTCAAGCGGCGCACGGCCGCCCTGCAAGCCAGCGAAGAAAAATTCCGCGCCTTGTCTGAAAACAACCCCCTGCAAATTGCACGCTATGACCGGGATGGTCGCTATTTGTACGTCAATCACCTGGGCCAGGGGGATAAGCTTTCTCCTGAAAACGCAATCGGCAAGACCCTGCGCGAGGTTTATGGCGCATTTCCGTCGATTGAATTCGCAGAGGAGAAAATTCAACAGGTTTTTGATAGCGGCAAACCATTGAGAACAGAATATGAACTAAAGGATTTCGTTGGACTTTGGTCGCTGGCTCCTGAATTTGACCCGCGCGGAAACGTTGTTTCGGTTATCTCAACAACCCTTGATATCACCGACCGAAAAAAGACTGAAGAAGAGCTGCGCCAACGCTCGGCAGAACTACAAGTTGCAAACCGCGAGTTGGAAGCCTTCTCATATTCCATATCGCATGATTTGCGCGCCCCATTGCGCGCAGTCGATGGTTTTACCCGCATCCTGATGGATGATTTTGCCAGCCAAATTCCGCAAGAGGGGCTCGTTTTCCTGCAGAGGACCCGCGAGGCAGCCCAAAACATGGGCCAATTGATTGACGACTTGTTACGGCTATCCAGGATTACGCGCGCTGAATTGCATTGCCAATCTGTAGATCTGAGCGCCCTTTCAAGGGATATTTATGAAAAACTCAAAACAACCGAACCGGAGCGGGATGTAAAAATCCTGATTGCCAGGAGCCTGAAAACACGCGGGGATGAAAGATTAATAAAAGTTGCGCTCGAAAACCTGGTCAATAATGCCTGGAAATTCACCGCAAAAACATCCAAAGCAACCATCAGGATTGGCAAAAGTACACAAGATGGCAAAGATGTTTTTTGTGTAAGCGATAATGGGGTTGGGTTTAATATGAACTATGTCGATAAATTGTTCGGACCCTTTCAAAGACTGCACACTGTCGATGAATTTCCCGGAACCGGCATCGGGTTGGCGATTGTCAAGCGAATCATCCAAAAGCACGGTGGGCAAGTCTGGGCAGAAAGCGAACCCGGCAAGGGAACAACATTTTTCTTCACCCTCGAATAAAAATTCCGCAGAACCCGACAGGCCTGCGGAATTTTTATTGATACGTTGGGTTTTAGAGATCAATCCATGTGTTTGATGATCGCGTCGCCAAACTCGGAACATTTCAGCAGGGTGGAATTTTCCATCAGGCGCTCGAAGTCGTAAGTAACGGTTTTGGCCGCGATCGCGCCTTCCATGCCTTTAACGATCAGGTCGGCGGCTTCACCCCAACCCATGTAACGCAGCATCATCTCGCCAGAGAGAATGACCGAGCCGGGATTGACCTTATCGAGGTCGGCGTATTTTGGCGCTGTACCATGGGTCGCCTCGAAGATGGCGTGACCGGTCTCGTAGTTAATGTTCGCGCCGGGGGCAATGCCGATGCCACCCACCTGGGCAGCCAACGCATCTGAAAGGTAGTCGCCATTCAGGTTCAGAGTGGCGATGACATCGTAATCGCGTGGGCGAATGAGGGTGAACTGCAAGCTGACATCGGCGATCGAGTCTTTAATCAACAACATCGATTTCCATTTGCCGCCGCCGTGGGTTTCCCACAGGCCCAGGGCTTCTTCCACTTCAGCTTTGATCTCGGCCTGCTGGTCGGGAGACATCATCTCGAAGCCAGGATCGATCATCTGGGCATTTTCTTCAGCTGTCAGGTTGGGTTCTTTTTCTTTGTTACCCAAAATCCACGATTCGCGCTCCGTCACAATTTCGCTGCGGAATTCGCGCTTGGCGAGGGCGTAGCCCCAATCTTTGAACGCGCCTTCGGTGAACTTCATAATGTTGCCCTTGTGAACGAAGTTGACACTCTTGCGCTTGTTTTCGAGCGACCATTTAATCGCGGCGCGCACCAGGCGCTCTGTGCCTTCAACCGATACCGGCTTAATGCCCAGGCCGGCAGTATCGGGGAAGCGGATTTTGGCATATTCTTTCGGGAAAGCTTCTTTGAAAAGTTGCTTGAATTTCTTGTTGTCTTCTGTACCGTGCTGGAACTCGATACCTGTATAAATATCCTCGGTGTTCTCGCGGAAGATAACCATATCAACATATTCGGGGTGCTTCACCGGTGAAGGCACGCCTTTATACCAACGCACCGGGCGCTGGCAAACATAAAGATCCAAGTTTTTACGCAAGGCTACATTCAGCGAGCGAATGCCGCCGCCGATCGGGGTGGTCAGCGGACCTTTGATGCCCACCAAAAATTCGCGAAAAGCTTCATTGGTTTCTTCAGGAAGCCAGCTCTGAAAGCGCTTGAACGATTTTTCACCGGCGTAGACTTCCATCCAGTGGATCTTGCGCTGACCGCCGTAGGCTTTTTCCACGGCTGCGTCAAAAACACGCACTGAAGCCCGCCAGATATCACGCCCGGTGCCGTCTCCCTCGACAAACGGGATAATAGGATTATTGGGAACGTTCAGCTTGCCGTCCCGAATACCAATTTTTGCCCCGCCCTCCGGGACTTTCACATTGCTGTATGTCATTTTTGTCTCTCCTTTGGTGATTTTAGTAAATTATACCCTCGGATGTTCGGAGTGCGAAATTTCCAGTTTTGCTCAAAAGCGTGGATCTACTCCCGTTCGACCTCCACCCAGAGCTGCTCGCCGTCTGTAGATAAGCGGATCCACCCGTTGCGGTCGGTGCGCAGGAGGTTCTGGTCTCGAAGCAAGTCGAGCGTCTCAAGCGGAGGCAGGCCATTGGGGTCGTCTCCGGCCACAGACAGGATATAAAGTTTGGGCGACAGGTTGAAAAGCCATTCGGGCGGATTGGCCTGAGCGTAACCGCTCTCAGACAGCAGCAAAGCTGTCAAAGGGCCGATGTTACGCCCATTCTCCATCCTTTCAAACGTCTCGAAATTCAAACCAACCGGTAAAATCACCCGGAAAATTTTCCACTCGACAAGCAGCACCATGCCGCGTGGAGACATATCCAACACGCGTAACAATGCGCCATCGCCCAGGTCTAGCTCGCTGCCCACTTCAGCGCGGCTGGAGATGTTGCCGTTTTCCAGCGTCCATTTGTTTACTTTTTGGGCAGAGTATGAGCCCTGAAAGTCTCCGCTCCACAAAACTGCTTGCGGCGGAAACCGGTCTATAACAGTTGGCAGGGCCGCGACCTGGTTCTCGCGCGGGGCAGCGATCACAAGGTAATCCAGGCTGCGGCTGAAAGACGGCAGGCGGCGCCCGAGTTGGTCTGAAAGGCGCGAATGGCTTGGGCCACCGTTAATCAGGATGTTCCTACCGTTGGGGGTCTGGATCAAGATTGCATCACCGGAGCCGACATCCAGAAAGGTCAGGTGCAGGCGTCCATCCGGCACAGCAAATACCAGGCGCAGGGCCAGAATCGCAAAAATGGCGAGCAGTACCAGTACGGTAGCGGGCCTGAGGGCTTGTTTCACTTTCGTTTTTAACGATTCCCCGCCAAAGGTGAGTGCGAGCAGAATCGCGTAAATCCCGATCAAGAGGAGCAGGCTAAATTCCCCGATAATGACCACCCCGCCGGGGACCTTGTCAAAAAGTTCCACCATGCGGATGGTATAAGCGGGGAAAGGCCAGGCGATGGCCGCCAGCAGCTTGCCCAACGGCATGTAAACGTGGCTGGCCATGACAGCCAGTCCGCCGAGGATCATGACCGGCGGCTGGGCTGGCAGAACAATCGGATTAACGATGAAGGAAATCAGCGAAATGCGTTCAAAGTGATAGGCGATGACCGGCAGGGTCGTGATTTGGGCCGCCAGGGTCATCAGAAAGTATTCTGAAAATGGGCCGATGATGCGCTCGACAACGCTGTCGGGCAGAAAGCGGCGCAGTTTGGCGGCAGTCCAATCCTGAAGGGGTTGGGCATAAAGCACCAGCCCGAGCGTGGCAGCGAAGGAAAGCTGGAAACCAACGTCGCGCAAAACCAGCGGGTTGGCATAAGCCATGATGGCTGCTACAACAGCCAGGGTATTAAGCGCCACGGTCCGGCGCCCCGTCTGGAGCGCAACAATGGACAGGCTGCCCATGATGGCAGCGCGCACAACGGATGCCTCCGCGCCGACCAGAAAGGTGTAAGCGGCTATCCCCAAGATGGCCAAAATCGGGCCGATTGTTTTGCCAAAAATACGGCTAAAAATGGCAACGAAAAGGGCGGCAATAATGGCAATATTGAAACCGGATATGGCGATGATGTGCGATGTGCCGGTGTTTTTGAAGGCTTGCTGAAGGTCGGGCGACATACCGTCATCGTCGCCAAGCAGGATGCCGTGCAAGAGCGAGGCTTCGGGGTCAGGAAAAAGCATGTAAATACGATGGGACAGGCTGGCCTTGAGCCTGTACATCAACGCCCAGAAGACGTTTTTCTGCCCATCCTGCGGCAGCAAGGTAACGCGCGCAGCGCGCATGACGCTGTGAATGCCGTGCAGGGAGAGATAATCGCGATAAGAAAAAACCTCGCTCTCGGCGGGAGTCTCGAGGTCGCCGCGCGCGCGGATCAAGTCACCGTATTGCAAGTCTTGTTCATAACGGCTGCGGATGAGCAACATGCCGCTGATGGCAATATCGCCATCGCCAAAATCGACGGCGTGGACTTTGACGCGCAGGTTCTGGTACGTGTCGCGCACATCGGGCGGTTCGACCAGCGAACCGGTGACCCAGATCGTGCGTGGAAAGTCGTTGTAATAGATCAGGTCTTCTGGGGTAACGCTCGGCTGAACAAACTGGTAACGCGCCGCGCCCGCAAACAGGAAAAAGGGCAGGATGGCCAGAAGGATAGCGCCGTTCTTGTTGAGCAGGCGCAAGAGTATCCCGGCGGCCAGCCCGACAGCGGCCAGCAAAAGCCAAAATTTGACAGGCAAAAGTACCTGCGCTCCGAGCAATATGCCGGACAGGAAGGCAAGGCAGACCCATAATAGTGGCAGGTTGGCAAGGCTTTGAATGCTAATTTTCATGGATGGTTGATTGTACTGTAAATACAGCCAAGGCCGCCAGTGACATGGCCGCCCCAAAAATAAAAGGCGCGGAAGGCCCCAAGCCGGGCCAGGAGCCGAACCCCTGCCAGAGCAGGCCGGCGATCAGCGAAGCCGGAAAAGCCGCGAGCGCCAGGGCGGCGTGATACAAGCCATAGGCCCGTCCGCGCATTTCATCGGGAACCAGGTCAGCCACGAAGGCTTTGGCAGCCCCCTCGGTCATGGCATAGTAGACGCCATACAGGCCGAACAAAGCCCAAACGTGCGCGCCGCTTTGCGAGAGTGAAAATCCGATGTAGACCAGGGCATAAAACAGCCAGCCGGTAAAAATCAATTTACGGCGCCCCAGTTTGTCTGAAAGTGCGCCCAGCGGACCCGAGAGTATCGTATAGACTGCATTGAAGGTCAGCAGCATGCCCATCACTTGCAGCAGGTTTAATCCGCGTTCCTGGCCGCGCAGGATGATGAACGAATCGGATGAATTCCCCAGGGTAAACAGAATCGAGGCCAGCAAGAACAATTTGAAACGTTTATCAAACCCTGCAAAACTGAAGGTGGGCACGTTCGACTTTTTGGCAACCTTGACTTCATTCGCAAAAAAAGCCAGCACCAGGACTGCCAGCAGGGCCGGGATGATGGAAATCAGCACAATCGTCTGGAAAGTTGCCCGATTCAGTTGGGCCGCGCCCTGTTGGGTGAAATAAATGACCAGCGCAGCAATCGCCAGTCCAATGAAGGCCCCGGCTGTATCCCCCGCACGGTGCAGACCAAAAGCCAGCCCGCGCTGCTTTTCATCGATACTGCCCGCCAACAAGGCATCGCGCGGCGCAGTGCGAATTCCTTTGCCCACCCGATCCACAAAGCGCACACCCAACACCCATCCCCAGGTATTGGCAAAATACAGAAACGGCTTGGCAAAAGTCGAAAGGGCATACCCGGCAACGGTCAGCCATTTGCGCTGGCCGAGTTTGTCCGAGAGCGCGCCTGAATACAGTTTCATCAGGCTGGCGGTCGATTCGGCGATCCCATCGATCAGGCCGATCAGGGCCGTGCCAACCCCCAGCACATTGCTCAGGAAGAGCGGCATCAGGTTGGCGATCATTTCAGAGGATATGTCAGTCAGGAAAGATGTTGCGGTCAGCACCCAAACGTTACGCGGTAGTTGCAGTTTTTTCATGTTATGGCCTATGATGAATTTTGAGAGTAGCTTGAAAGCGATTCTACACCCAATCATGATATATTCTTGCCTGATGTCACCAAATTACGAAAGAATGCCATGATCCAAGCCAAGAAAATTCTCGTCACCGGCCCGACCGGTTATATCGGCGGACGTTTGATTCCGCGCCTGATCGAAGCCGGCTACACACTGCGGGTACTGGTGCGCGACCCGGCCAGGCTGCAAGGACGGCCCTGGCTCGATAAAGTGGAAGTAGTCCAGGCTGACGCGCTCGACCCGGCCAGCCTGGCCGCCGCATTGGAGGATGTTTCGACCGCCTATTACCTGATCCACGGACGCCAGGGCGGAAAGATCACCGCCGAGCGCGATATGACCGCCGCCCGCAACTTCGCCCGCGCCGCCGACCAGGCCAACATCGACCGCATCATCTACCTGGGCGAACTGGTTGACCCAACCGCCCAACTCTCGTCATACCTTCGTTCGCGCCACGAAACGGGCTACATCCTGCGTCAGGGGCGCGTGCCTGTGACGGAACTGCGCGCCGGTATGATCGTCGGCTCGGGCAGTGCGCTCTTCGAAATGGTGCGCTACCTGGCCGAGCTCCAGCCGGTGTTCATTTGCCCGAGCTGGTTTTTTGCCAAAGCCCAACCAATCGCCATCCGTGATGCGCTCAGCTACCTGATCGCTGCGCTTGAAAACCCTGAAAGCATCGGCAAACTGATCGAGGTCGGCGGCGCAACCCAGTTGACCTACGCGGACATGCTGCTGGGCTACTCACGCGAACGTGGATTCAAACGTTTGCTGATCCCAACCCCGATCTATGCTCCGCATCTCTCAGCTTATTGGGTACACATGGTCACACCGGTCTCGTATCAGACGGTTTTGCCGCTGATCGAAGGCCTGCACATCGAAAGTGTTGTGCATGACGACCTGGCTCGCAAACTTTTCCCGCAGATCGAGCCACTCGACTTCCAGACTGCCGTGCGCTACGCCTTGGTCAAGATCGAGAACGGTGACATCGAAACCTCCTGGAGTGACGCATTGGTCACCAGCGCAGGCGACGTGCAGCCTTACCAGTTCAAACTGGAAGAAGGCATGTTCATGGAAAAACGTCAGACGCTGACCGATCTTTCGCCTGAAGCCATCTTCCGCTCCTTTAGCGGTATCGGCGGTGAGCGCGGCTGGATGTACATGGACTGGGCCTGGGCCATCCGCGGCTGGATGGACAAAGCTGTCGGTGGGGTCGGCCTGCGGCGCGGACGGCGGCACCCCGACGATCTGCGCGCCGGAGAATCGCTCGATTTCTGGCGGGTCGAATCGCTCACGCCGGGGCGCTGTATGCGCCTGCGAGCCGAGATGAAAGTGCCCGGCAAGGCCTGGCTAGAATTCGACATACTGCCGCAGGAAAACGGCAAAAACCTTTTTATCCAGATCGCTTATTTCGCCCCACGCGGACTGTTCGGTTATCTTTACTGGTATGCCATGTGGCCCGCCCATCGCTTTATCTTCGATGGCATGTTGCGCAGATTGGTGGAGAGGGCAGAAGAAATTAGTAAACAGTAACCAGTATCCAGTCCTGAGCGGAGCGACGAACGATAGCGAGGAGTGCAGTCGAAGGACGTTTCTTGCTACAACCGCCCTTCGACTACGGGCTACGCCCTCCGCTCAGGACTTGAATAATCACTTTTTACAGGTACTCCCTTGACCAAATCACCTAATCACCTAATTACAAAATCACCCAACCCCCTCGTCCTCGTTAGCGGAGCAACCGGCTATATCGCCAGCCGCCTGATCCCACGCCTGCTCGAAAACGGATACCAGGTGCGCTGCCTGGCGCGCGACCCTCAGAAATTGCGTCATCGCGCCTGGTTCTCGCAGGTTGAGGTCGTGGCCGGAGACGTGACCCGCCCCGCAAGCCTGTCGGCCGCGATGCAGGGCGTCAGCACGGCTTATTACCTGATCCACAGCATGGCTGCCGGGCATGGCTACCAGCGCATCGACCTTGAATCGGCGCGCAATTTTGCCGGGGCGGCAAAGAAAGCCGGGGTCGAGCACATCATTTACGTTGGCGGGCTGGCCGACCCGCGCGAAAAACTGGCCATGCACTTGCTCTCACGCATCGAAAGCGGAGTCGCTTTGCGCGAAGCGGGGGTACCGGTCACAGAGTTCCGGGCCGGGGTGATCGCCGGGCCGGGCAGCGTCTCTTTTGAGATGATCCGCTTTATCGCCGAGCAATTCCCGTTGATGGTCGGACCAGACTGGCTGCGGCACCGCTCGCAGCCGATCGCGACCAGCGACATCATCGAATATCTGCTGGCGGCCCTGGTCGCACCCGAATGCCGCGGCGAAATCATCGAACTGGGCTGCGAAAAATCGCGCAGCTACATCGAAGTCATGGAAGAATTCGCCCGGATCCGCGGCTTGAAACGCAAAACCCTGCTGCTGCCGTTTATTCCGCCGGTCGTGATGGCTTTTATGATCGACAAATTGACTCCCGTCGAGTTCTCGTACGCGCTTCCGCTCGTCGAGGGACTTCAGAACGACAGCCTGGTGCTGGAACCAACCGCCCGGCGCCTGTTCCCGTTGATCGAGCCATTGGACTACGCCGAGGCCGTGCGTCGGTCCCTGGCCGACCTTGACCCGCGACGGATCGAGCGCGTCTGGCTGGATTCTGGCCGGGAGCATGTGCGCATGAAGCATGAGGGGTTCTTGGTTGATTACCGGGTTTTGGCGCGGACTCCAACGTCTCCCGACGTTGGAAAACTGCAATATCGGGAGATATTGCGGTCCAAAAAACTTCCGCTTGTGAGCGGCTGGGAAACGGTATCACAGGCTGAGGGGGGCTTCGACTACGCTCAGTCTCTTTTGCTCAAGGCGCAGGGCAACCTGCCGGGCGAGTTATGGCTCGAGTGCGGCATTACGCCCGAGGGCAAGACATCCCGCACCCTGTTCTTTGCGCCTAAAGGCCTGCCGGGATTTTTGTACTGGTTCATGCTTTTGATATTAAAACATGGGGTTTCTGTGTTTTAATTGGTGTAATCAGGATTATCGGAGGGTAGATGGCCACAATTTTGCAGGACGCAATCAACCTGATCAAGCAAGGACAGAAACTTGAAGCGCGGGGAATGCTCGAAACCTTGTTGCGTAGCAATCCGCAGGATGTTTCGGCCTGGTTTTGGTACGCCGAAACGCTTGAGACGCTCGAAAAACGCGTCAAGGTCTTGGAGTTGTGCCTGAAGGCCAACCCCGGCAACCCGCAGGCTGAAAAAGCGCTGGCGATTATGCGCACGCGGCTCTCTGATTCCAGCCCGCCGCCCGCGCCTGTTGAAACAAAACCCGCCTTCGACTGGAACTCAAAACCGGCCACATTTGCCGAACCCGAGGCAGACGACACTGAAAGCAACTCCGCTTTTGATTGGAACGACCAACCCGCCCGGTCACAGCCCGCGGCCATACAATGGGAAAGCGAGTCTACTTCTGCCATTGATTGGGACGATGAAGCAGCACCTGTTTCAAATATCGATTGGGACGCCATCGAACAGCAGCAAGCGCCAAAAACCACAGAGTGGCAATACGAACCGTCTCCAGAAGTAACGGCTGTTGAGAGCAAGCCGCCCAGCCCATCTTACAGCTTTTTCGACGTCTGGTTGACCGCGCTGACCAATGGCAACGAGCGCGAATACCAGGCGCTGCTGCTTGATCCTCATGCCACCCAGGGCCGCGCCTATGAGTGGATGGGCTATATCGGCTTGATCTCAGGGCTGCTGCTGCCGATTGCAGCGCTGACCAGCGGAGTTCTTAATCAGCCCGAATTTCAACAAATCCTGGGAACGGTCGATCAAACCATGTTCCTGGTCATCCTTGGGGGAGCAGGAGCAATTCTGAGCTGTATTTCGGCGGTATTGGGTTTAATGATCAATGGCGGAGTTCAGTTTTTGATCGCCAAAGCCCTGGGCGGCGGTGGTACTTATACCCGCACGGTTTATGCGCTCGGCGCTTACCTTGCCCCGCTGACCTTGATCTCAACGGTTATCAGCGCCATCCCGCTGGTTAACTGCCTTTCAATTTTAATCGGTATTTATTCGATTGTTTTGAACGTGCGCGCCCTGAAAGCAGCCCATTACATGGATACCTCGCGGGCGCTCATGGTGGTTTTCTTGCCGGGCATCCTGATCTTTATCGTCATGTGCCTGATCGGTTTGTTTGCGGCCCCAGTCATCGGCGATATGCTCCCGAGCATGCCCTAAACCCAGCTATTGACGTATGCCCCGACCGGGCATACAATCTTTTTCACAACTGAATAAACGAATGGATGCGGCGAAGCCGGTGCAAGTCCGGCGCTGTCGCGCAACTGTAAGTTCTGCAAAGAACAAGCCAGGTCGCCCGCACTATTCGTTTTCGTACCACTCTCTCGCGAAAGGAGGTGGGAACGGCGATTTTTCATCAGACTTGCCCTCCCGACCTCCCCTGACCGCTGACGCGGCAGGGGATTTTGATTTGTGTTTTGCTGTACATAAAAACCTTTCCACAACGGTAACAACGTAACACGCCGAAAATTTATTTTGGTTTTCCTTTGTGACACTTTGTGGCCTTTGTGATTGAAGGTTTTGACCTTCGCCCTTCAGACAATATCTCCAAGGAGAATTCACCCATGTTTCGTAAGATCACTTTTCCCTTACTGGCATTGACCCTGCTCCTGGCCGCCTGCACCCCAGCCGTAACCCCCACAGTCCCGGCCACTGAAGCGCCCTCCCTGTTTCCGCCCACGCCATCGAACAACGTTTCGCTGACCGACGGGCTTGGCCGCCAGGTCATTCTCGCGGAACCGGCCCAAAAAGTCGTCTCGCTGGCCCCCTCCAACACCGAGATCCTGTTCGCGATCGGCGCGGGCGGGCAAACGGTTGGCCGCGACCTGTTCTCGGACTATCCCGCCGAGGCCCTGTCCCTGCCCGATATCGGCGGCTCGATGGGCGAATACAACCTCGAGGCGATCGTCGCCCTGCAGCCCGATCTGGTGCTGGCGGCTGAGATCAACCCCTCCGAACTGGTTAAATCGCTCGAAGATTTGGGCCTGACGGTTTTCTACCTGAAAAACCCAACCACACTCGAAGAAATGTATACCAACCTCGAAACCGTGGCCCAACTGACCGGGCGCGAAACAGAAGCCGCAGCACTGGTCGAATCGCTCAAAGCGCGCGTCGCCGCCGTGGATGAGAAGATCGCTCCGCTCAGCTCGGTTTTCAGCGTTTTCTACGAGATCGACGCCAGCAATCCGGCCCAGCCTTATACCGCCGGCAAAGGAACTTTCATCACCCTGCTGATCGGTCGCGCCGGCGGCAAGAACATCGCCGCCGACCTTGACGCGTACCCGCAGTTGAGCATCGAGCAGATCGTGGCTGAAGATCCGATGTTCATCATCCTGGGTGACTCGATGTGGGGTGTGACCGTCGAATCGGTCGCCGAACGTCCCGGTTGGGAGAACCTGAGCGCCGTCAAAAACGGACAGGTTTTCCCCTTCGACGACAACCTGGTCAGCCGCCCCGGCCCGCGCCTGGTGGACGGCCTCGAAGCCCTGGCGAAGCTGCTCAGGCCGGGGTTATTTGAGTAATTGGCGATTAGTAATTGGTAATTGGGATTTGTTTTCGCCCACACCCAATTACCAATTACCATCCACCATTTACCATCTTGCCATGCGCCCTTACCTGCTGACCCTCCTCACCCTCGCCGTGGCCTTGCTCCTGAGCATCGCCATCGGTTCGGTATTCATCCCGCCCGCCGAACTTTGGGCGGCGCTGACCGGTTCGGGCGCGAACGGCACATTTAATACCATCCTGTGGGACATCCGCCTGCCGCGCACGGCCCTGATCGTGCTGGTCGGGGCGGCGCTCTCCGGCAGCGGCGCAGCCTACCAGGGATTGTTCCGCAACCCGCTGGCCGACCCTTACTTAATCGGTGTCGCTTCCGGCGCGGGGCTGGGCGCAGTCCTGGCAATGTCCATCCAGTGGCCGTATGGCGTGCTCGGGTTGATGGCAGTCCCGTTGGCGGCCTTCGCCGCTGGCCTGTTGACCGTCCTGCTGGTTTACAGCTTCGCCCGCGTCGGCGGCAGCGTCCCGACCACCAGCCTGATCCTGGCCGGGGTCGCCATCTCCTCCTTTGCCACCTCGCTGACCTCCTTCCTGATGCTGCGCTCAAGTGGAGAGCTGCGTCGCGCCCTCGGCTGGCTGTTGGGCGGGGTCACTCTCGGCGGCTGGGACGCCGTCCTGGCCCTGATCCCCTTCCTGGCGATTGGCCTGACGGCCCTGGTCCTGAGCGGGCATTCCCTGAACCTGCTCCAGTTCGGCGATGAGCAGGCCGCCCAACTCGGCCTGGATACGCGCCGCGCCAAACTGATTATCATCGTCGCCGCCTCCCTGACCACTGCCGCCGCGGTCGCCTTTGCCGGGATCATCGGCTTTGTCGGCCTGATCATTCCGCACATCATGCGCTTCTGGTGGGGCGCAGACTATCGGCGCATCCTGCCGCTCAGCGTTATCGGCGGCGCGGCCGCCCTGCTGCTGGCCGACGTGCTGGCGCGGGTTGTGATCGCCCCGCAGGAACTTCCGCTCGGCATCGTCACGGCCCTGGCCGGCGCGCCTTTCTTCCTGTGGATTTTGCGCCGCGCAAAACTGGGAGGCGCCTGGTAATGATTCAAGCTGAAAACCTGACCGTCGCCTATCATGGGCGGCCTGTGCTGAAAAATATCAGTTTCGGGATGCAAAAAGGGGAGATTCTCGCGCTGGTCGGGCCGAACGGCTCCGGCAAATCGACCTTGATCCGCGCCCTGAGCGGGGTCCTGCCCGTCTCGAGCGGGACGATTCGCCTGTCTGGCCGTTTAATGAGCGGATTCGGCCCCGCCGGGCGCGCCCGTCAAATTGCCGTCGTCCCGCAGGGCATTCAGCTTCCCCCGGCCTATACCGCGCTGGAGACGGTTCTCTTTGGCCGCACCCCCTACCTGAACTTTCTCGGTCAGCTCTCCGCGGACGATGAACGCATCGCCCGCGACTCGCTCGAACGGGTCGATGCCCTGTCCCTGGCCGAGCGCCGCGTCGGAGAACTTTCCGGCGGCGAACAGCAGCGCGTCTTGCTGGCGCGCGCCCTGGCGCAGTGCACCCCGATCCTGCTGCTCGACGAACCGACCAGTCACCTCGATCTGCAGCACCAAATGACCCTGATGGAGCTGGTCTACAAACTGGCCCGCGAGTGTGAGCTGACGGTACTGATCGCCCTGCACGACCTGAACCTGGCCGCGCGCTATGCCGAGCGCATCGCCCTGCTCGAAAACGGGGAATTGCGCTTTATCGGCACACCCGCCGAGATTCTGACCGAAGAAACGCTCTCGCGGGTCTACGGCTGGCCGGTGCAGGTGGTCAAACATCCCTTCAATGGCACGCCGCTAGTGCTGCCGAAGTAAATTTTTAACGCCAAGATTTTTTAACCCTGGCGTTTTGTTTTAACCCTGACCGCCTGGCAATTTCAAGTACAATCAGCCCGTTCGTAACGCGAGAGAGTATCTCACGTTACTTTAACCGCCATGAATCTAACCTCCCTGCTTCCCATCCTGTACGGTCTCGGCGCGGCAATCTCGTGGGGCGCCGCCGATTTTGCCGGCGGATTGGCCTCGCGCCGTTCCGCCAATGCCCTGGCGGTCGTCTTCCACGCCGAATGGATCGGCATGCTCGGCGTTTTTGCCGTTGCCACGCTCTCCGGCCAACCGTCGATGAGCCTGACCGGCTGGGGCTTTGCCATGCTGGCCGGGGCGATCGGCACAATCGGCCTGATCGTGCTCTACAAAGCCATGGCCGAAGGCCAGATGAGCATCGCCGCGCCCGTTTCGGCCCTGCTGGCGGCCAGCCTGCCGGTCGCGTTTGGCAGTTTCAGCGAAGGATTCCCCGACTGGCTGACCCTGTTCGGCTTCCTCCTGGCGCTGGCGGCGGTCTGGGCCATTTCAGCCGGAGAAAGCGGCAGCCTGCGCCCGACCATCCAAGGCTGGAAGGAATTGCGAATGCCCTTCCTGGCGGGGTTTGGTTTCGGGCTGTACTTTATCCTGATCCACCGCGCCGGACAGGAATCCAACCTGTGGCCGCTGGTCGGCTCGCGCCTGGGCGGGATGCTAATGCTGTTGGTCTATGCCCTGATCAAGCGCCCGTCCCTGCGGCTGGCGAGGCCGGTCTGGTCGATCGTGCCAGTCAACGCCGTGCTGGACGTGACCGCCAACGGCCTGTACATCCTGGCCAGCCAAACCGGGCGGCTGGACGTGGCCGCTGTGCTGGGTTCGCTCTACCCCGGCATGACCGTCTTGCTGGCCGGTTTGCTGCTCAAAGAGCGCGTCAACCGCTTGCAGATGGCCGGAATTTTGGTGGCGCTGGCCGCGATCTGCTTGATCGCGTTATAGAAATATCAGTTTTCAGATTACTGCAAGTACGTTTGTATTCCCCTTGCGGCCCAGACGGCAGTCGACATGCAAGCGGTCAACAGATAGCCACCGGTCGGCGCTTCCCAGTCGAGCATTTCCCCGGCGCAAAAGACACCCGGCAGGGATTTAAGCATCAGGTGCTCATCGAGCGCCTCGAAACGGACTCCGCCCGCGCTGCTGATGGCTTCCGCCAGCGGGCGCGGGCGGGTCAGCGGGATGGGCAGGTTTTTGATGGCCGCGGCCAACTTCGCGGGGGATTGGAAGTCTTCACGCGGGACAAATTCCCAGAGCAGCCCGGCTTTAACCCCTTTGATGGCGACCGTTTTTTCGAGGTGACTGCCCATCGAGCGTGAGCCGCGCGGCAGGGACAGCCGGTTAATCAGCTTTTCCTGAGTCCAATCGGGAGCCAGGTCGAGGTGGATGACCGCCTGTCCGTTTTGCTCGATCTCGTCGCGGAGGAGCGCGGACAGGGCGTAGATCAGGCTGCCTTCGACCCCATCTTTTGTGACGATAAACTCGCCCTGTTTGCAAATCTCGCCAAAGGTGAGTGTCACCGATTTAAGCGGCGCGCCGTCGAATTTGGTTTTGAAAACTTCGGTCCAGGCCACGTCGAAGCCGCAGTTGGCGGGTTTGAGCGGCGCGACCGGGATGCCCCGGGCTTCGAGAATCGGAATCCAGCCGCCGGTCGAGCCCAGCTTCGGCCAGCTCCCTCCGCCGAGGGCCAGCAGCGCGGCGTCTGCCGGGACGGTTTGCGGGCCATCAGGGGTATCAAATACGATGGACTCCAACGTTTCCTGATGTTGGAGTGTCGAAAGTCGGGAGACTTTCGAGTCCGCAAAGCCAATCCATTTGTGATTTGTGTGAAAAACCACCCCCAAATCTGTCAATCGTTTCAGCCACTCGCGCAGGATGGGCGAGGCTTTCATGCCAACCGGGAAAACCCGCCCGGAGCTGCCGGTAAAGGTTTCAAAGCCGAGCTCTTTGGCCCAGGCGATCATTTGTTCCTGACCAAAGGCGCGCAGCATCGGCGCGAGGCGCTCGGGCTGGCTGTAGCGGGCAAGGAACGCATCCTGCGGTTCGGAGTGGGTCAGGTTCAGCCCGCCAACCCCGGCCCGCAGGAATTTTCGTCCAAGCGAAGGCATGGCCTCGTAAATATGGATTTCGATCTCTGAGCGCCCGGCCAGCGTTTCGGCGGCCATCAGGCCGGCCGGGCCGCCGCCGAGGATGGCGACGATTTTTTTTAGGGTCATTTTTTTCTTTCGACCAGTTCCCAGTCCAGGATGCATTCACAGACGGGAAAGCCATCGGCGCGGGCCATGCCGACGTAGCGAGTCCCGCCGGTGTCGCTGGCGGAGAGCGAGTGGGTCGAAATCGCGAGAGTTTCGCCCCAGACCGCCGGAGACAGGTATTGGATGTGGACGCGGCGCGTGGCAACCGTCAAGTTGGATTCGGCCAGTTTGACGGGAGTCCAGCCGCGGGTGGCGAGGTCCTGTGCGGCGGCTTCTTCAGCGTAGGTGACGTAGATCGCGTTGTTGACATGCTCGAGCGCGTCCAAATCTCCCCATTCCACCTGGCGCTGCATGACGAACTGCTTTTCAGGCGCGGCAACTTTGGGGAAGCGTTCGAACGGGAAGATGCGCGGCTGGTCGAGACGGAAGTTGTCGATGCTCTCTTCGGGCGGGCTGGCCGGGCGGCCGGTTTGGGCGTCCATGGCGACGATGTGCTGGCTGCCCTGGGCGATGACTTCGCCGCTGTCTTTGAGGGTCAGCTCGAAACAGCGCGTGCCGCGCACCCGCTGCCAGTTGACCATCCAGATGGTGAAGTCGAAAACGTCGTTGTGACGCAGTGGGCGCAAAAAGCGGATCTCGGTCTCGCGGATCAGCCAGAACAGGCCGAGCAGCCGGTCGTTTTTGGCTCCCAAACCAAGCGCGTCCCCCCAATCGTAGGCAGTTTCGACCAGGTAACGCAGATAAGCCGCCGGGGCGACGGTCCCGCTGGCGTCCAACTCAGACCAGCGCACACGAAAAGTACGGGTAAATATTTTTGACATGGGTCTCCGAATATCCAAACAATTCTTTGGACAAGATTATAGCCTGCCGAGCGCCTGGTGAATTTCATCCTGAATTTGACGGTTCGGGGCAGGCAGGGTCAGGGCAAATTCGAGGTCTTTGCGCGCCTGGGGGATTTTGTTCAAAAGCTGATAGACCTGGCTGCGGTCGATGTAGCTGACCGGGTCGTTGGGACGCAAACTGATGGCTTTGTTGTAATCGGCCAGGGCTTTGTCAAAATTTTTGAGCATCCGGTAACAGGCGGCGCGGTTGGTGTAGGCTTCGACATAATCCGGTTTTAATTTGATGGCTTCGCCATAATTTTCGGCGGCGCGGCGAAAATCCTGTTTGGCATAATAGCTGTTGCCCCGGTTATAAGGATAATCGGGGTTTTTGGGTTGGATTTTAATCGCCTGGCTAAAATCTGCGATGGCATCATCGAACTGTTGCAGGCGGTTGAACAAGCGCCCGCGCAGGTTATACATTTCGGCATCTTTGGGCTTGGGTTTAAGCAGTTCGTTGAGCGCTTTCAAGGCTTGCGGAGTTTGCCCAAGCGAAAAATAGATTTCGGCGATTGTTCGCAAATACAGGCCCGCCTGGCGCGGGTCGCGCCGCAAACTCTCCTGGGCGTCTTCAAGCTGTTTAATCAGCCCAAAGTGAGGGCGCAGGTAATCGTGGATTTCGCGGGCGGCGGCAAAATCCATAAGATGGAGCGCTTTTTGATTGGCATAAAACGAATCGACCAGTTTGTTCTGGCGCAGATAGATGACGCTCATGTTGTGCCAGACCCAGGGATCTTGTGGGGTCATTTCGGCGGTTTTCCAGTAAAGGTCAATGGCCTGGTCGTAGCGCTCACTCACCAGATATTGACGCGCCATGCGATTGAACAAAATAGCGCGCTGCGCGCCTGAAACGTTGAGGCTGTTTGCGCGGCGGAACCAGGCTTCGCTCTGGGCGATGTCAAAATTGCTCCAGTAGCTCATCTCGGCCAGGCAAAGGTGGATGTTCATAAAATCGGCCTTCGAGATACGGTCAAGGACCTGGCGGGCATTTGGATACTGCTTCAGGTTGATCCACAGCCCGGCCTCGACCAGCTCGATTTCGGGTTGACCGGGGGAGAATCGGTTTGCGGTGCGGATCAAATCCTGGGCTTTTTGCAGGCCATCCGGGTCGAACCGGTCGTTGCCGATAAAAGCCGCCAGGCTCAGAATGCGGGCGGAGCCGGCCAGGGCATAGGAAAGCACGCCAATTTGAAAGAAGCCCTGGACCGGGTCAAGCAGATCGTCGAAATTTCCGCTGTAGGTGTTGGCCGCATCCAGGCCGGCCAGGAACATTTCGCGCGCCTGGGGAGTGATGGTATTGGTTTTGGGCCATGTTTTTTGATTCAGAACTTGCACCAATTGGTCAATACGGGCATTTGTCATGTTATTGAGCCTTTCCAACTTTGTTTCAACAGGGGTTCAAAAATCTGCTCACCGGCAAGGTCAAAATCAGCGCAAACGGAAAGTACGGGTAAAAAATGAAACGTGATGAGTGAAGGGTGTTTTACGTTTCATACTTCACGTTTTTTCACGGCAAGAAGTTCCGGGCATTCCTATGAATTTTTTTCAATCGGACAGCCGCGTTTTTCGAGTTCTGTGCAAACCAGTTGGACGATCTGCTCGAAAGATTCGAAATCTGTCACCATGCGCGTGGCCAGGGGAGTATCCAGCACGATCAGGGTGGGATTCGCGCCGCCAAACAAGCGCGCTTTGGTGATGGCGCTCCATTCAAGTTTCCAGTTGTCCATCGGCCACAGGTAACCGCCCTGGGAAATACCAAATTCATCCAGCTTTAAAACCGGTTTCCCGAAAAGGGGGTCAAGGTTCCTGGCAAGCACGGCAAAAAACGTGCCCGATACCAGGAGCAGCAACATACCGTTTGCCAGGATCATCTTCCAAATGGAAATGGAAACAGAGACAAACAAAACGATCAGCGCCAGGCTGGTAATTTTGCGCAACAAAGCAGTTTTACTGGCACGCGGAAAAGTGTTCATTGGATTCTCCAGAGTATGGTTCTTTGCCTGCTTCAGGCGTTTCGAGCCAAGTCAATTCTCTTCTCTAAATAGGCCGAAAAATAACCCTGATAGCGCTGCCACAACTCGGGCCGCTGCCAGTCGTCGCCGCTGACCCGTCCGCGGCAGGTGGGCGCGCCGCAGGCGCAGGGGAACTCGTCGTAGGGGGTGCTGTCGGCCATGGCGTAGTCGAAGGTGATCTCTTCGCCAGCAGCGATGGCGCGCATGGCGACCAGTGAAATCTGGCCGCGGATGCCGGCATTCGGGTTGCAGGAGTGGTTGATGTAGTCGGCGGGTTCCTCGTCCGGGCTAAAGGAAGCCAGGTAAAGGCCTTCGTCGATCTGAACGGTGTGACTCTTTTCAGCAGGCGAAAGCGCCATCATCTGCTCGTAAGTCGCCACCCAGCCGGTCCAGACGCAGAGGATCTCATCCTTTGCGAGCGTTTCGCGCGCAAAAACGGCAAAACCGCCCTTTTCAGGCGCGGCCCTGACCTCCAGCCTGGGAGAAAGATAGCCAAACGAATCGCTCATGCGCTGAAAATTCCTTCCATCAAAAAGTTTGCTCCCCACCCAGGCGCGAGATGGCCTGTTCGATGGTCAATACGCTGGCATACGATTTGAGCGCAGCCAGGAAAGCCGCCTGGACCTGCGCGGCGGGAACCTGCACACCCTCAAACTCCAGATCGCGGGTGGCGCAGGCGTCTGAAACCAGGATGACTTCAAACCCCAGGTCGGCGGCGGCGCGGACGGTGGCATCGACGCACATGTGAGTCACCATGCCGCAGATCACAACGCGCTCCACCCGCCACTCGCGCAGCGTTTCGAGCAGGGTCGTCTCACGGAAAGAGTTCGGATGGTGCTTGTAAACGATCGGTTCACCTTCGAAGTGGGCGACGCTGTCGTGAATATCCGTGCCGCGATCACCGGAGATGAAAAAGGTGGCTTTGGGGTTCTTCGAGATATGCTGGATATGGATGTGATGCCCGCCATGCTCACGGAAGCATTGCAGCAGGGCATAAGCCTTTTTGGCAGCCGCCAGCGGCTCGACCAATTCCATTTTGCCGCCGGGAAAGTAATCTTTTTGGATGTCGATCAGGAGCAAGGCTGTGTTCATAATGAGTCCTTATGTAATCTGACATTTGGTGGATAGCGATTCGCTACAAGCAAGATTAGTTTCATTGATTGGGTTCAAACCACCCGACTACCATCCGATTTTCAAATGACCATATCATGGCTGCATTGCTTTGAAGGTTAATAAATATAGATTCGTGGTTCATGGAATCGTCTTTTGAAATGGTACTAATCAGGCTGCTACTATCTGAATTCCAGATAATCTGTAATGAACCTTCATCTTCGATGCAATAGCTTGTTATTTCGCCAGTAGAAATTTCCAATATTGACAATTGCCATTCAGGTTTTTCATCGCCAGTTTCTAACCAAAATGCGACATACTGGTTATTCGGAGACCAGGAAAAAGAATGTATGGTTGTTTGTTTTCTGGTTGTCCAAAATGTTAGGCGTTTACTTTTTCCGTCTTGACTTGCAAGAAAAATTTCATTTCCACCGACATATGGCAGATTGTCTGATACATTCCTGTAAGTTTCTCCAGAATAAGTTTCGTAGTAAGGCGGGAGACTGATAACAAAATGGGTTCCATCTGTATTCCACGCTATTTCGCCATAAGGATAGTAAGTATAAAAACGGGTTATCTCTTGCATTTTTTGAACATCCCATAACACCATATATTCAATTTTAGAAGTTCCTGCCGGATAAATAACGCGATTAAGGGTGGGATCGTATGCTGTTAATGAATATGAATAATTACCCATACGGGGCGGGCCTGAAATGTATTTATAAATATCAGGATATTCTGGCAATATTTCGATACTTTGCCCGTTTTTTATGTTGAGAATTATTGTGGATGACGGCGGGTACCAGCCTCCATCAGAGCGATATGGCATATTACCGATAATTAAATGATCACTATCGGGCCAGTCAATGATTTCTACCCAATTTTCTGGGGCAGGAACCGAAGCAAGAATTTCGCCATTGGAAGAAACTACGCTTACTTGATTCTCGTCCCCATCAATGTAGGCGACTTTTTGACGGTTGGAAATAACTCCCGTTCCAATTACCACTTGGCCTAAAGTAATCGTTTTATTGGTGCTGAGGTTGTATAACTCTATATTATTGGAGCCGTTCATGGTCAAGAGCGTGCCGTTTAAAAAAGTAGGTATGCTTTGACTGTTTTTAGGGAAAGTACAATCAAAAGAAGAATCGAATTGTTGTGTAATCGTAGAAAATGGTATCTGATCGACTGTGACTAAAGGGGTCGGGAGCAGAGTCTCTTGCACAGCCGTTTTTGTCGGTACAACTGTTATCTCTGACGTGCAAGCAATTAGAGCTATTGAGAGAATGAAAGACACGAATGATATTTTGGTTCTCATGATATTGGGTTGGGTAAAGGAACCTGTTCGTCTATGTTTCACAATTCTCTTTCGCACATGGGATCCAGGTTGAAGCATAGATGCCGATGTAGCCGCTGAACAGGTCGAGAAAATCGGGGGTGCGGCGGGCGACGAACAACTGGCTGGCTTCCTCGAGCGTGGCAAAAGCCACCGCGATCACAATCCCCAACGGCAGGGAGAAGCGCCCAAACGAGACACGCCGGAAGGGCATGGCCCAGGTCAGCAGGTAGGCAAAGATGCCATAAATCATGAAGTGGCCGATCTTATCGCCAAACGGGAAAACGTAAATGCGGCGCACGAAGGTCGGCATGGTGTTGGTATCGGCCCAGACAATCACCAGAACCATGAAAGCCAAAAAGGCCAGCGGCAGGAATTTCTTCAACTATTTCCTCCCAAAATCGGCCGGGATCTCGCCCCAGGCGTTCGTGTCCCATTTGAGCAGGCTGTGCTGAACACCGTGCTCCGCAAGCCAGGCTTCGGCGCGCTCGATCAGGCTGAAGATCTCTTTGTTTTTGGAGGTCCGTTCCAGTTTGGTGCGGCACTTTTTGGCGCGCAGCCACGAGAGGGCGGTTTCACTGTCCGAGTAGATTGGCATGGATTGGGCGTTCTTCTCCAACCAGGCCAGAGCATGCACCAGGGCCAGGAACTCGCCGACATTGTTGGTGCCGTCGAGATACGGCCCAAGCCGGAAAAGTTCGCGGCCTGTTTCCGTTTCGACGCCACGATACTCGACCGGGCCGGGTGCGCCGCTGCAAGCCGCGTCCACACTCAGGGAGGGCAGAGTCGGCTTGGAGGGGGCAAACAACCAACCCTGCGACGAAAACGGCTTGCCTTTGAAATCGTCATAGCGGGCGCGGAAAGCGGCCTCGGCGGCTGGGCGGGTGGCGAAGGATTTATACTCCGCGCCGGGGAATCCCGCTACCTGGGCTGAGCATTCGTCCCAGGTGCCAAAGACTCCGGTTTTGCGGCCTTTCCAAACAACGTAAAATTTCGTTTTAGACATGCCCCCATTTTACTCGTTATCACTGCGTCCGCATGGGCGGCTGGAGCAGCAGGCGCAGGACAGCGGCAAACATCAGGGCCAGGCTTAGCAGCCCGGTCAGGATTCCCACCCACAAAAGCGGTTCGAGGTTCATCGATTGGAATACCATCCAGTAGTAATTCAGGTACAGGCCCGCCTCGCGCGGCAGGGATTTCCAGCCAAAGGCCACTAGCACGGGGATCAGGCCAAAGAAAAGGCTGACCGCCAGGTCGATCCAACTGATTTGAAAGCGCAGCGGCTGGCGGGTTAGGCGAACCTGCGACATGACGCGCCGGTGCAGCCCGGCAGGCAGTTCAGCCAGCGGCTGGTCGCGCAAGGCATCTTCGATGGGTTCGAGTTCGTCAATTTTCATATTTGTTGCTCCTGATAAACCGATAAAGCCTGGCGCAGGCGTTCCCTGGCGCGGAACAGGCCGGTCTTGACCGTCCCGAGCGGCAGGTTAACCAGGCTGGCGATCTCTTCGTAAGAGAGTTCGTCCTGATAGCGCAGGGTGACCAACAGGCGTTGACTCTCGGGTAAACGGGAGATCTCACGCTGCAAGGACCTGCGGGCCTCGTCCGCTTCGAGCATGGATAAAACATCTGTGGCGTGGGCGGCAGGCTCGGGGGAGTCCGCCAGCTCTTCATCCGACAGAGCGGCCAGGTCACGCCGCAAACGAGGGAAACGGTTCAAGCACAGGTTCAGCACAATCCGGTAGAGCCAGGTGCGAAATTCAGAATCTTCGCGAAAACCCGGCAGGGCCACCCAGGCGCGCACGAAACCATCCTGAACAACATCCTGGGCGTCTTCCGTGTTGCCGAGGGTGCGAAAGGCGAGATTATAGACGAATCGTTCATGCAGGGTGACCAGCATGCCGAATGCGTCTGCATCTCCTTTTTTGGCCCGTTTTAGCCATTCGCGCTCTCTTAATTCCACAGAAATTCATCCTTCAATCTTTAGACAGGTCGAAAAGGGAAAAAGTTTCATTTGAAACTTTTTCGCGGCAGGCCTGTCAAACCTTATAGAACCCTATTTTTGGAGGAACAGAAATGAAAAACATTGTTGCAGGTATTTTGATTTTAGCCCTGATTTGCATCTGCGTCGCAAGCGTTTTCGCGCTGATGCAGGGGTGGCAGATGATCGAGGAGAGCGGCGTGCGGATGCGCCTGTTCGAGAACCGCACCGTCTCGGCAGAGGCGACTGAAGAGAAAACGCTTCAGGTCGAGGGGCCGGCTTCGTTAACGGTGACGAATGATTTTGGCTTTGTAACGGTCAAAGCGGTCGAAGGCAGCGCGGTGCGCATCACGGCAGATAAAACCGCCTGGGGCGGAAGCCAGGAAGACGCGGAAGCAGCCCTGGCCGAGATGAAGGTGACCATCGAGCAGAACGGCGACAAGATCACTGTATCCATGTTCCAACCGGCTGAGATGCAGGCCTTCAGCATTGGGCCGGGCAGCGGCAGTGTCAACTTCACAATCGAAGTGCCGCTCGAGACCAGCGTAGATCTAACCGCCATCAGCGGTGATGTCGGCCTGCAAGGAACAACCGGCGAAACCAAACTGACATCCAGCTTTGGATCGGTTACGGTCAAAAATGTGACCGGCCCGCTGAATGCGGAGAGCAGCAGTGGGGGCATCGATGCCGAAAATCTTGATGCCGGGGCGGAGGCCGCCAGCCTGCACTCTGAGTTTGGCGAGATCAATGTGCGCGGGTTGAAAGGCGGCCAGGTTTCGATCTCCGCCCAAAGCGGACAAATGACGCTCCAGGACATCCAGGCTTCTAAAGGTCTGGCCCTCGAAAGCCAATTTGGCACGATCAAACTGACCGGCGGGCAAACCGGCCCGATGACGGTTGACTCGAACAATGGATCGATCACCATCGAGGGGCTGCGCGTGCGCGGCGAAGTCAAAGTCACCAGCCAATTCGGCGATATTTCTCTGAACAATGTAGAGGCTGAAGCCTATACCCTCGAATCGCAGAACGGCAAAATATTCGTGGATGGTGCCCGCGGCGCAGTGGCGATCAATTCGCAGTTCGGCGAAATCGAGGTATTGAACGCAGAAGGCGTGACCGCCACCATGAACGCCGTGAACGGCGGCATCACCTTCGAGGGTTCGCTGGGCGATGGCCCGCATGTTTTCGACAGCGAATACGGCAGCATCAACCTGACGCTGCCAGAAGAATCAACCCTGGATTTCGATCTGCAAACCGAATTCGGTACCATCACATCAGAATTCGAGATGACGGTTAAGGGTCAGATCGAGGAAAGTCACTGGCAAGGCAAAATCAATGGCGGCGGCGCGGAGCTGACCGTCAGCACCAATAACGGCAATATCGAACTCAACATTTTGAAATAAAAGGAGAATCTAATGGAAATCTTCATCATTTGCGCAGGCGGCATCACCTTCTTTCTGATCGTCTTTGGCTTCTTTGCCTTCATGCGCTTTCTGAGCTACAAGGAAACCCTGGCCCTGGCTGAAAAGGGACTGGTCAAGCCGCAGCAGTCCAACGGGAATGGCAACGGGAAAGGCTCGCTGATCTGGGGCATTCTGATCACGGCTGTCGGCCTGGCCCTGACGATCGGCATGTGGCCGCTCGGTTTCATCGGCAACACCGGCTTCCCACTCGGCTTCGGCCCCTGGATGATCGTCGGCATGATCCCGATGTTCTTCGGCCTGGCGCTGATCCTGATCTATGTGCTGACCCATGAGCGCGGGGCGAAGAAGAACGATGAAAAAACCACAAGCGAACGAGTGGACGAGTAAAAAGTTGCTGAGTAATTAAAACAAGAGTTCCCCGGTTTTGGCCGGGGAACTCTTGTTTTATGTTGTTTCCTGCTCTACTCGCTGCTCAACTCGACCGGGGTTCCGGCAAAGATGGTCGGCCCTTCCGCCGGGACGCTGGCCGGGCGGGCAAGCGGCATGACCTGGCGTCCGATGGTGGAGACCCCATCCGGGGCATAGACCATCTGGTAGAGCAGGGAAGTTTCCCAGTCGCCGCCGCCCAGAATGTCGTTACCCTTCGGTGCGCCGTCCTTGCGCTGCGAACCGGCGATAATACCCGCGTAACTGCTCATGTCGAGGTTCATGGTCGCTTTTTCGATGTCCGCATAATGACAGGTGGTGCAGGCGGCTGCGCCGCTGTACCATAAGTTGGCTTCGGTAAATAGTTTTTGGACATCAGCCTTGAAGGTGGCGGTGCAGGTTTGTTCCTTAAGATCGGTGAACTGGAAGGCGTCCGTTTCCGGCGAGCCAGCCGTGACCCAGGCCCCGATCAAATCGACAGCGGTCACCTGGCACTTGACCACCAGCGGCCCGGCCTCGGCCCCCACTTTGGGGGCGGGCATGGTGGCGGCGATCAGGGTCGGGATGGGCGTGACAGCCGATTTTTCGATCCCGGTGCAAGAATCGGTCGTAGCGCAGCCAAAGGCGTACATCCCGAAAATAAAGGCAAGCACGAGGACCGGCAAGCCAAACATCGTGATAAAAATAATCGTCTTGGTTTGGTCTTTCATTGCGTCTCCTAAGGCTGGGAAGGCTCAAGCGTGCGAATGTAGTTGACCAGGTCCCAGCGGTCGCGCACAGTCAGGTTTTCGTTGAGGGCGGGCATGCGGCCAGCAACGCCAGTCGAGATGGTCAGGAAGAGCGTGCCGTCCGATTTAGACTGGGTCACATCGCCGGTCAGATTGGCAGGCGGGTTGACCAGCGCCCCACCGACGATTCCGTTGCCTTCGCCGGTTGCGCCGTGGCACATGACGCAGTTGACGCTGAACAGCACCCGTCCGCGCTCGACCGAAACTTCATCGGCTTCGATCGGGTTGACCGGCGCGCCCTGGCCCGGAATATAGGCCGCGCCCTCGAAGGGAATCGAATTGGCGGCAACGGCCAGGGGATTGTCCATGGCGCGGTAGGATGGTTGGATTTCCATGAAGGAAACCCATTCCAGTTTAATGATGTCGTAGGTAAACAACATCACACCGCCAAGCAGAGTTGCAACAACGAGTATCACAAGAATTAAACGAGTCATCAGGCTCATAGCGGTTGAACCTCCGCATATTTAACCGATTCAGCGCCAACCTCGGTCATGGCTTTTTTCACTTCATCTTCCATCTCAGCCGGGCAATCGATCAGCAGGGCAATATAACCATCACTGATCTCGGGCACATAAACCTTCGGGCTGTAGGATGGAAAGCGCGAATCGAGGAAAACGCCCAAAAAAGTACTCAACATAATGCCGAGCATGGTCATTTCGAACAGCACCACGATGCTCGGCGGTACAGGGAAGAGCGGCTGTCCGCCGACGTAGACCGGGTACAGGGCCGGCGTGGCGAAGGCAAGCAGAATGCCGATCAGCATTCCACCCAACGCGCCACCCATGGCCAGGCGCGGAACGTTGGTCCACTGGTGAGGCCGTCCGAGCATGGCCTCGGTGATCGGCGTGCCGGAGATCACATTGACATGTTCGTTGTCAATGCCCAGCGCGCGCAACTTATCGACGGCCAGGGCCGTGCGGTTTACTTCTTCAAAAAGGGCCAAAAGCATATTTTTTTCTGTCATCATGGGCCTCCGTTACTCCAAATCGCTGACGGTAACGACAGGTTCTTTACCGTATTTGCGAATGGAATGGGCCATCTGGCCTTCCTGCACTTCCCAGACCGGCACGAGCGGAATAATGCGCGAAGCCAGCATGTAAAGCAGGATAAAGAAAGCCACCGAGCCAATGAAAATGGGAACTTCGACACCCGGTTCGTAATCGCCCCAGCGGAAGGGCATGCGGTTAATCGAGAGCGAAACCGGGATAATGATGAAGCGCTCAGCCCACATGCCGACATTGATCAGCAGGCCGATGATAAACATTGCCCAGGGCGTGCGGCGAATGGTCTTGCTCCACAGGGTCAACCAGGGCACAGCAATGTTGCAGATCAACATCATGAACCAGATCCAACCCCATTTTCCGGCCTCGTGGAAGTGCAGCAGTTCATCGGTCCACTTGTCGCCGCCGTACCACTGCACCATGAAATCATTGAAGAAGAAGTAGGCCCAGGCCATCGAGATGATCAGCATCAATTTGCCGAGCGCATCAAAGTGCTCGGGGCGGATGAAGTAGGTCATGTTCTTCATGAACTGACGAATAACCACCAGCACCATGCCAACCGCCGCGACACCAGAGTGGATCGCGCCGACCACGAAGTATGGGCCAAAGATGGTAGAAGACCAACCCGGGCGCATCGCGACCGCAAAGTCCCACGAAACGATGGTATGGACCGAGAACATGATCGGCAGGATCGCAAAGGCAAAGATATTGAGCGCCGTGCGCAGGTGAGTCCACTCGCCTTCAGTGCCGCGCCAACCCAGGGCCAGGATGCTGTACAACTTCTTGCGCCAGCCGGTCGAGCGGTCACGCGCCATCGCCAGGTCGGGGATCAGCGGCAGGAACAAGTACATGGTCGAGGACAGCAGGTAGGTGTTGATCGCCAGGAAGTCCCACATCAACGGGGAGTGGAAATTGGGCCAGATCTGACGCTGGTTCGGCAGGGGAAACATCCAATAGGCCAGCCAAACGCGGCCCATGTGAGCAAAAATCATGACCGCAGCCTGCGCCAGCGAAAAAGTCGTCATCAATTCAGCGGCGCGGGTAAACGGACGCCGAAATTCGGCCTTGAAGACCCGCAGCAGGGCTGAAACGAAGGTCCCGGCGTGACTGATACCGATCCAGAAAACGGTGTGCACCAGGAACAAGCCCCAGTAAACCGGCTGGTTGACACCTGCCAGCCCGAGGCCGTTGGCAATCATCATGCCCCACGAGTAAACCAGTCCCCACAAAACGAGCATGCCCATGATGGCTGCCACCACCCAGAACTTCCAGGATGTGCCGCCCATCATATCCATTACCATCGCGTTCATTTCGCCGCGCGGTTTGGGGTCGAGCAACAGGTGTTCCTTGCGCAGTTCGGCCTCGTGGTCGTGCGCTTCGCTGTCGTGGCCGTGCGCATGCGCAAGCGGTTTAGCCATTACGGACATGCGAGCCTCCCTTGAGATAAGTGACCGACGGCAGGGTGTTCAGATCTTCCAACATTTTATAGCCGCGGCCCTGTTTGGCAAGTTTGCTGACGCGGCTTTCAGGATCGTCGATGCGGCCAAAGACAATCGCATCTGCCGGGCAGGCCTGGGCGCAAGCCGGTTGGACTTCGCCATCATGGACATCGCGCCCTTCCGATTTGGCCTGGTCTTGCCCTTTGTGAATGCGCTGGATGCAGAAGGTGCATTTTTCCATCACACCCCGGCGACGGACGGTCACATCCGGATTAAGTTGATTGTTGAGCGGCTCGGGCCGGTCATAATCGCGCGAGTTGAAGGTGCGCGCGACATACGGGCAGTTGTTGGCGCAGTAACGGGTTCCGATGCAGCGGTTGTAGACCTGCACGTTCAGTTTTTCGGCCTGGCTATGCACCGAAGCAAAGACCGGGCAAACCGGTTCACAGGGCGCGCTGCCGCACTGCTGGCACATTACCGGCTGGAACTCGGTCTTAATTTCAGGATATTCGCCTTCCCACAGACGCTCGATGCGGATCCAGTGCATTCCACGCCCGTAACCGGCATCTTCCTCACCCACAAACGGGATATTATTTTCCATCGCGCAGGCCGCCACACAGGCGTTACAGCCGGTGCAGATGTCCATATCGATGGCCATACCCCACTTGCCTTCCTCGCCTTCTTTCCACTCGGCCTTAAATTCGGGAATATTATGATTCTTCGCCATGATTTAGTGCTCCTCAAACCCATAAACGCCGATCCGGCTTTCGAGGCGCGAGAGCGGGCGCGTTTTGCCGGTTTTCTCAATTTTGACCTTGATTCCGGCATAAGCCAGATCGCCCGCATCGTTGGTCTTTGTACCGAATAAATCGGCGGGATTAACGCCGCGCCCTTCAGCGTAGCGGCCATAAGCAGTGTGACCCTGCCCGAAGGGCATCGCGATCACATCCGGACGGATGGCCGGGTACAGATATACGGAAACTTCGACCGCACCGAAGGGCGAGACAATCCGCACCACGTCATCATCGTGCAGGCCGAGTTGTTTGGCCGTATAGGGATTAATCTCGACCCATGAATTCCACATTACGGTGGTAACAGGGTCAGGGACTTCTTGCAGCCAGGGTTTGTTCGCGCCGGCTTCGCCCAGAATCGGTGAGACGTAGGTGAAAAGGTGGAACTCGCCCTCGCCTTCATATTCAGCTTCGCGCACGCTGAGGGCCTTCTCCAGTACCGACGAGGTCGGGCTGCCGAATTTGGCATCGTTGGTCCACCAACCGCCAAACTGCTGGAACTGCGCCCAAAAGGTGTTGATCTCAGAGGCTGCGTGGAAGCCGCCTTCGGTAGTCACCAATTTTTCGATCTTGGCCTGGATAAAAGCAACTTCATCTTTATAAGGCAGGGCTTTGCCAGCCTGTTCGGCGGCAGCCAGCAAGACATCGGCCGTGGCGCGGGTGTCGTAGAACGGTGCGACCACCGGCTGCGAGCCGGAAAGCGTCGATTCTCCCGCTCCGCCCGGCAGGCGCTGGTAGCCCCACGATTCGAGGGCAGTGTGGTCGGGGAAGATGTAATCGGCTTTGGCTGCGGTTTCATCGGGGAAGGAAGCAAAAGAAATGACCGTTTCGACTTTGTCGAGCGCGGCAGAAAAGCCCAACGCGGCCGGGATTTCAAAGACCGGGTTGACGCCATGCACGAACAGGGCCTTGATCTGGCCGGAGACCATTTTCTCGACCAGCACTGCCAGTTCCTTGGCATTGGCCGGACGGTGGTAAGCATCGTTGACCGGGGCCGCCGGGGTCAGGAAGACGCCGCCGGGCTGACCCAGGTTGCCCGCCAGGGCATTCAACGACAGGATGGCTTTGGCCGCGTCCAGGCCGTTGCTCTGGGCCAGCGGCGCGCCGCCAGGGATGGCCAGAGCGCGTTTGGCGTTGCCATAGATGCGCGCCAGACGTTCGAGCGTTTCAAGCTCGAGGCCGGCGGCTTCGGCGGCAGCAACTACATCCACGCTTTCATAGGCGGCAATGACCTTACCCTGTTGTTCGGCGATCAATTTGCCCAGCGCCAGCGCCAGCAAGCCCTCACTGCCCGGCTTGATCGTAAACCATTCGTCGGCTTTGACGGCAGTCTGCGAAAGGCGCGGCTCAAAATGGACCAGGTAGCCGCGTTTTCCGGCTGTTCCCTGGCGCATTTTGGCAAATCCGCGCGTGTAAGCAACCGGGGATATCCATGTTTCGAGGAAATTCGCGCCGAAGGAAAAAGTCACATCCGCTTCAGCCAGGTCGAAGAACAGGTTGTTGGGCTGGCCGAAGAGCGCGCGAGCGGCCTCGCCCAGGGTGGCGCGGGCCTCGAACATCCCGAGCGCGCCATAACGCAGCGGAGCGGGGATGCCAAAGGCTTTGGCAACTTCCCCGAAAAGGTCAAACAGATGGTCGGGGGCGAGACCGGTCAGGAAGGCAATCTGATCGGGCTGGTATTTGCCCAGGGTATCGGCCACCACGCCGATGGCGGCCTCCCAGTCCATATTTGTCCCGCTTTTATCCACCGGTTTTTGGATGCGATCAGGGTTATACAGGCCATGCAAGCCGGCCTGACCGCGGGCGCAGGTTTTGCCCAGGTTGGCCGGGTGGTACTTGTTGCCCTCGACTTTGAGGGCGCGGCCTTGCATGGTGCGCACAACCAGCCCACAGCCCGCCGAACATTCGCGGCAGGTGGTAGCGTAGTGGGTACTCTGGCCGTTGTAGTTGTATTCCGGCATTTTGGTGTACGGTTCGCGGACGACGTAACGCGAAGCCGGGCCGCACCCGGTTAGAACCGCTGTGGTTGCGCCTGTGATGCCTGCCAGCTTGATAAAGTCGCGCCGGGAAATATTCTCACTCATGGTTATTTATTCATCCTTTCGGCCAGGCCTAGTAGTGACAGGTCTCACACGAAATCAGTTTTTCGCGCTTCTCGGGGTCATCAACTGTTTTTTTCTGGTGACAGGTGATGCACCAGCCCATGTTCATGGTCTGCGGATTTTCAGCCACGGTTACCTTGCTCATATCGCCGTGACAATCCTGGCAGGCCAGTTCGGCCGCAATGTGAGGGCGATGGTTGAAGTGGACATGGTCAGGCACAATCGCCACCGGAACCCAGGGAATAGGCTCGTTCCTTTCAACATAACCCGCCAGCTTTTGCAGTTCAACCGGCCATTCTTCCAACGGGACAATGGCTGCCGGGTCGGAGTATTTCTTCAACTGCTGATGGCAGGCCCAGCATTTATCCTGGGTGGGCAGCCCTGCCGAGGCCTGCCGCCATGCGCCGGGGTGACAATACAGACATTGCATTTGCAGGCCAACATGAATATTATGGGGAAAGTTGATTGGCTGTTCAGGCGGTATCTGGGTTTGATAAACGGCCCAGGCCGCGCCACCCACCACTGCCAACACTGCAATCAGCAGTGAATAGTAGACGGCGGGCTTTTTCAAAACTTCAAAAATTCGCTCCATGCGCTCTCCTAAAGAGGGGGTTACAAAATCACTTGTCCTGAGCGGAGTCGAAGGATATTTTCCGCCCAAACCGCCCTTCGACTTCGCGCTTCGCTATCGCTCAGCACTCCGCTCAGGGCCTTGAAAATCTACTTGCGCTTGCTCAAAATAAAGACGATTGCGCCCAGGAATGCAACGAAACCGAGGATAAACAGGATGCTCATCCCAAACATGCCAAAGAAGACGCCCAGACCTGTCACAATGCCACCAAAGATACCGGGAGCCGGGCCACCGACCTGGGGGGCCGGCTCAGAATCCGCGCCCGCGCCAGCCGGGACGGGTTTATCCGTTGTGGTCGGCAGGGTCTGAACATAAGCCAGCACATCCCGGCTGTCATCCGTACTCCAACCCAGGTCGCGGCCAATCGGCATAACGACCCCGGCCACGCCGAAGCGTGAGCGATGCAAGAAGCGGTACGGGTCACGGCTGGCAACATCGCCCAGGCTTTGCTCAAGAGCGTCAGAGTGTAAGGCCTGGGTCTTGCCGTCCACGCCATGACAGGCAGCGCAAACAGTTTCAAAACGGTTCTTGCCGTTTTCAACGTTTCCGCTGCGAACCTTCAAAGAAACGGGGTCGATGATCTCACTGTCATCAACCAGCCCTTCTTTTAAGAAAACAGCCAGTTGGCGCAGGCTGTTATCATCCATCAGGCCCGAAAAATCATGTAATGGGTCGATCTTGCCGTTCAGGTGGTCGATGATTTCCTGTTCGCTCAGGCGGCCTGCCAGAACAAACAAGCTGGGGAAGCCAGTGTAGTGTGAGCCAGAGCCATATGCGCCTGCTGCGCCCTGGTAGTCCCAACCGTGGCACTCGGCGCAACGCCATGTTTCCGCACCGGATCGGGTATTGCTGGTCTGGCGTTCCCAGAGGGGATGGTTGCCTTCAGGTGCGCTGACGCTTAGGCGCGCATACCACTTATCGTACAGTTGCGCTCCAGCGCTGATATCATCATCAGATTGTGGAAGGTTAGCCGCCGAAACTGCTGCCACGCCCAGCATAAAAACAACAACCGTAAGCATAAGAACAAAAAAACGCATTGTCTTGCGCATCACTCACCTCTCTCATCTTATGTGGATGAACCCTCTAATGAAAATTATACTTTCAAAGTTAATAATTGATAAGAAAGGTCTCCTTTATCACATGTTATACTAGGGTGAAACTTCATCACCCGAATTGGTGAAATCTGTAACGATGACCCAAAAACTCCAAATCACTTTCATTTTATTGATATTGACTGCATTGGCCTTGAGCGGGATGGCTTTCCAGGCTGCTGCCCCATTTTTTCAAATCGACACCCCAACACCCGAGCCTGACCTGGCCGCGGATGATGAGGATATGGCCAGCACGATCGCCCAGGCAGCGAAAAGCGATGGGATTACTTTTCTCGGGATTCTGATCTTCCTGATCATCCTTGTGCCGCTGCTGATGCTGAGAAAAAGCTGGTAAGTGGGAATAAAAATTTTCCTGTTGATTTCGGGGTTATCCTATTAAAAACGATTTTTCAAAATATGCTTTGCGCCAGCGCAAACTGGCGCCGAAACTTTCCGGTATGAGAGCAAAGGGATGGGCAAGTAGCTGCCTGTCCCTTTTGATTCTCCAATCCTGATAAATACCCGTGCAGTGTGTGACATTTTACACTTGTGAAAGCCCTGCCAGGTATGCTATTGTAAAAAAGTTCTGTGTTCTCAGAACGATTCCCCAACCTAGAAAGGATTGAAGTATGAAACGCCTGTATATTTGGTTTGCCCTGATTGCAGTGTTGAGCCTTGTCCTCGCCGCTTGCGCTGGCGCAACAGGGGGTAGTCATCTTGATAACATCAAGAAAGCCGGTGTGATCAAAGTTGGCACAAGTGCAGATTATCCGCCTTTCGAATATGTGGATGAAAGCGGCAACAAAGCCGGGTTCGATATCGATCTGATGGAAGAGATCGCCAAACGCCTGGGCGTCAAGGTTGAGTGGGTCGATATGCCCTTCGACAGCCTGATCGCCGGTGTACAGGAAGGCAAAATTGACGCCTCCATTTCGGCTTTCAATTTCACGGAGGAACGCGACCAGGTCGTAGACTTCAGCGATGCCTATTACGATGGTGAAGATGCCTTTGCCGTTGCCGAAGGTTTTGCCGGGAGCATTCAGAACCCCGAAGATGCCGCCGCTTACAAAGTGGGCGTCCAAACCGGAACCACGCAGGATGGCTGGCTAACAGGCTTGGTCGATGAAGGTCTCTTGCCCGAAGGTAACCTCTTCCGCTATGATCGCGCCGATCAGGCCGCGCTCGACCTGAAAAATGGCCGCATCGAGGTCATGATGGCAGACGCCATTCCGATGAAAGCCCTGGCCCAGCAATTGGGTGGGTTGAAGATCATCTATGAAGGTGTCGTTTCGAGCGGCCCGATCAATATCGTCCTGCCTGAAGGCGATGCTGAATTGACCCAGGCCATCAACGAGGTCATCAAACAATTGCAAGATGATGGCTTCATCGAGGCCCTGGCCCTGAAACACTTCGGTCAGTAATCAAGAGCGGCCTGGCAGGTTATGTTAGCCTGCCAGGCCTTTTCTTTTGGGAGGCCCATGCTTCTTACCAGTTTCTTCTCTTACATCGTGCAGGGAGTTTCCATTACGATAGCGGTCACACTGGTGGCCCTGCCCGCCGGTCTGGTCTTGGGATTGGGCCTGGCGCTGGTCAACACCTATGGCGGCCCCTGGCTTAAACGCCTCTCTGCCGCATACAGCCTGTTGATGCGCGGTGTGCCGCCAATTGTCCTGCTCTTTATCCTGTATTTTATTCTTTCCGGGAATGTGGTCAACCTGACCCCTTTTTGGGCCGGTTCGATCTCACTGGGGATCATCAGTTCTGCCTACCAGATGGAAATTTTGCGCGGGGCTTTGCTCTCCATCAGCGGCGGACAGATGACTGCCGCGCGCGCCGTTGGGATGAGCCGGTTGCAGGCCATTCGGCACATCATCCTGCCCCAGGCCCTGCGGATTGCCATCCCACCCTGGTCGAATGAAGCCTCGATTGTTTTGAAAGACTCTTCGCTGGTTTATGCCCTGGGCGTACCCGAAATTTTGCGCCGCGCCCAACAGTTGAGCGCCACCACCCAGCAGCCAATGCTGGCCTTTGGCGCAGCAGCGTTGATCTACTTCGTGCTGGTCTTTCTCGTCAATCGCGGCCTGGACGCCCTGGCCGAAAAAACCAAACTGCCCACCCAGGCGGCCTGACCACGAAAACATTGGAGCGACACATGGACTCTCCCATCCTACAAGCCAAAAACCTGACCAAAATTTACGGACAAAACATCATCTTCCAGGATATTTCGCTGGATGTCAACCGCGGCGAAACCATCGTCATTATCGGCCCATCGGGAACAGGTAAAAGCACGCTGCTGCGCTGCATCAACCTGCTGACCCCGGTCAATAGCGGCCAAATTTTTCTGAACGGCAAAGAAATCACCGCGACTGATGCCAACGAGGACAAAGTCCGCCAGCAGATTGGCATGGTCTTCCAAAACTTCCTGCTCTTTAACCACCTGACCGCGCTCGATAATGTTATGGTTGGGCTGAGCAAGGTCAAAAAACTGCCCAAAGCCCAGGCGCGCGAAAAGGCGCTCTACGAATTGAACCGGGTCGGCCTGAGCGACCGCGCCGACCACTATCCCGGTCAATTGTCGGGCGGGCAGCAGCAGCGTGTCGGCATTGCCAGGGCACTGGCGATGGATCCGAGCGTGATGCTTTTCGACGAGCCAACTTCGGCCCTCGACCCGGAACTGATCGGCGAGGTGTTGGGCGTGATGGAAATCCTGGCCCGCGAACACATGACGATGATGGTCGTGACTCACGAGATGGGCTTTGCCCGCGAAGTCGCCAATCGCATCGTCTTCATGGAAAAAGGCAGTATCGTAGAGCAGGGCGCACCCGATGAGTTGTTCTACCATCCCAAGCATGAGCGCACCCGTGAATTCTTGTGGAAAATCACGGAACTGTACGGCAAAAAGGAAGAAAAATAATGGGCGACGTGCTCGAGTTTTTCATCCGCTTTTGGCCAAATCTCCTGCAAGGCGCGGGCATTACCCTGTTGCTGACCGTTCAGGGCCTGGCCGCCGGGCTACTGCTGGGACTGCTGACCGCCCTGGCGCGCGTCTATGGCAACCGCTTCTGGCGCGGGCTGGCGGTTGGCTATGTCGAGTTGTTTCGTGGCACGCCCTTGTTGGTGCAATTATTTCTCATCTATTACGGGTTGCCAGGCCTGGGCATTACCCTTTCGCGCGAGTGGTCAGCCTTCCTGGCACTGGGATTGAACTCCGGGGCCTACCAGGCCGAATACCTGCGCGGCTCGATCCTGGCAATCGGCAACAGCCAGATGATGGCCGGACGCGCCATCGGCATGTCGAAATGGCAGACAATTTGGGAGATCATCCTGCCCCAGGCCCTGCGGCTGGCCATCCCGGCCTGGGCCAATGAGCCGGTCTCCCTGCTCAAATCGACCGCGGTCGTCTTTTTGATCGCTGTCCCTGAGTTAATGGCCCAGGGCAAGACCATCGCTGCCCGCACTTATAACCCGATTGGGGCCTATGTGACCGTGGCAATTATCTACCTTGCGATTGTCTACCTACTGGATGCTTTCCTGAAATGGGCCGAGGTGCGCGTCAAAATTCCCGGCTTCGAGGCCGAAGGGAAAAAGGCCTGAATTCCGCAGTATACTGACTCTATGAATAAATGGTCTTTGCCAAGAAATTGGGGGCGGTTTTTGATGCTCGGCCTGGGAATCACGCTGGTCATCTTTTTTGGCCTGCGTGTTTCACGGGCCTTCATACATATGCGCCAGGTAGAATTTCGGCCAGAACGCACCGACGCGCAAGACATACGCGGCTGGATGACCCTCTCCTATATTTCAAAAGCCTACCACCTGCCGCCATACTACTTATATGAATGGTTGAGAATAAAAAAAATAGATGAAAATGAAAGACTCAGCCTTGTCGAGTTGAACCGGCGCTATTACCCCGACCGCGATGGATATGTTTTGGAGCAAGTGCGCCAGGCTGTGGCCGAATACCTGGAAAATGCGCCCAAAAAACCGTCCCAGCCACCCAACGCGCCCTCGCCGCCATGACCGAGTCGCTAACCGACCTGGGTTTGTCTTTGCTCCTTACGTATGGCGCGCCCGCCCTGGCCTTTTTGCTGTTAATTGGCGCAGCAGGGTTGCCCGTGCCTGCGTCCCTGCTGTTGGTCGCGGCAGGCGCATTTGCGCGTCAGGAATTTATGGACTGGCGTATCACCGCCAGCCTGGGCCTGGCCGGCGTTGTGCTGGGAGATAGCCTGGGCTTTGGCATGGGGCGTTTCGTTGCGGGCGGCAGACTAAGCAAAAGGCTGGAAAAATCTCCGCAATGGGGAGTGGCTCGTGAAACCTTCAATAATCGGGCTGCGGGAGCAATTTACCTTTCAAGATTCCTGTTTACCGCCCTAGCGGTTCCGGTCAACCTGATCGCAGGCGGAAGCGGCTATTCGTTCAAGCAATTTTTTATTTATATGTTCTTTGGGGAGACCACCTGGATATTCCTTTATGGCGGCCTTGGTTACCTGTTTGGCAGTCAATGGGAACTGGTGAGCGATTTCCTTTCAGATTTCGGCGGCTTTGCCCTGGGAATCGCATTCCTGGCGCTGGCAATTTCGGTCTGGCGAAAAAACACTACCAGGCGGGAAACCGCTTGAGAATCGCCGCAGGCAGGCTCGGGGGAGTCCGTCTTATTTTACGGGGCAAGGAGAGCCAGTTTGGCGGTAAAATAGCAGGATGACTGACGAATTCGATGTCCTCCATCCCCAACCGTTATTGATTGTTGTCTCTGGCCCTTCGGGTGTCGGCAAGGATACTGTCTTGCAGCGCATGAAAGAGCGTGAACTGCCTTTCCACTTTGTGGTCACAGCCACCACCCGTCCGCGCCGCGCCAATGAAGTACACGGGCAGGATTATTTCTTTCTTTTAAAAGAAGAATTTGCCCGCATGATCGATGAAGACGAATTACTGGAATATGCCATCGTTTACAACGACTATAAGGGCATTCCCAAACAGCAGGTGCGCGAGGCCCTGTCCAGCGGCAAGGATGTCATCATGCGTATCGATGTGCAGGGCGCAGCCACCATTCGCAAACTTGCGCCAGATGCCATCCTGGTTTTCCTGACCACTGAAAACGCAAACGAATTGGTGCATCGTCTGGAAACCCGCAAAAGCGAAACTGCTGAGAGCCTCAGCCTGCGCATTGCCACTGCCCGCCAGGAACTAAAGCGGGTGGATGAGTTCGATTATGTGGTTATCAACCACGAGTTTTTTCTTGATGACACAGTGGATACCATTCGCGCAATCATCTCCGCCGAGCATCACCGTGTTAGCCAAAGAAATGTGAGCCTTTAATGTACGAACAACAACCCCCTGAAGGGTATCCGCCTCAACAGTCCGCGCGCCTTGCAATGCCGCAGGGTGTCCCGTATGTAACTTACACCATTCTGGGACTGACCATTCTGATCTATCTGGCCCAAATGTTGAGCGAAGCGCTGTTGGGGACAGATGTTCCTGCTGTCCTGGGCATGAAAATCAACGAGCTTATCGTTGAGGGCCAGTTGTGGCGGCTCTTCACTCCGGCGCTGCTGCACGGTTCGATCATGCATATTGGTTTTAATATGTATGCTCTGGTGGTGATTGGCAGCGGCCTGGAGCGTTTCTTCGGCCACGGGCGTTATCTGTTGCTCTACCTGGCGGGCGCTTTCGCTGGGAATGTGCTTTCTTTTCTGATCTCACCCAATCCCTCGCTGGGAGCTTCCACTGCTGTCTTTGGCTTGCTTGGCGCGCAGGCAGTTTTCTTGTACCGCCATCGCGAACTGTTTGGCAACCAGGCGCGCGCAGCTTTGCAAAATGTGCTCGTCATCGCGGGCATCAACTTTGTCATTGGCTTGCAACCCGGCATCGACAATTGGGGCCATCTTGGCGGCCTGCTCGGCGGCCTGATCTTCACCTGGTTTGGCGGCCCCAAACTGGTCGTGGAAGGGCTTTACCCGCTCCTGAGCCTGCAAGATGAGCATGGCAGTGTGCAGACCGTGACAGCGCTGGCTATTGTTTTGTTCATTTTTGGCACATTGACCGCACTGGGGATGGGTTTCTTCGGAATCTTCTAACTTTGCGACAATAAAACTTACTCAACCCTGGCATTAGAATAGGGCCTTTTTGGCATTTCCATACTAAATTTAACAGAGGAAAATTATGAAGCAAATTTGCGTTGTTGGTGTCGGATACGTCGGCCTGGTGACGGGCGCGTGCTTTTCAGACCTGGGCAACCGGGTTGTTGCGCTGGATGTCAACCCCGAACGTGTCGAAAATCTCAAAAAGGGCATCATGCCCATTTACGAACCGGGGCTGGAAGAACTGGTGCGGCGCAACGTCAACGCCGGACGGCTCTCGTTTACGACCGATTATGCCGAAGCGCTAAAAAACAGCGAGTTTGTCTTTATCGCTGTCGGGACCCCATCCGGAGTCAATGGCGAAGCCGATTTGCAGTATGTCGCCGCAGCGGCCAAATCCATCGCCGAGAACATGAAGTCCCCGCTGATCATCATCAACAAATCGACCGTGCCGATCGGTACCGGCGATTGGGTGGCGGACATCATCAAGCGCGAACAGCCCAGACCGATCGATTTCGCGGTTGTCTCCTGCCCCGAATTCTTGCGCGAAGGCTCGGCTATTGGTGATTTTATGCAACCGCACCGCAACGTGATCGGTTCCTTCGACCGCGAGGCCGCCAATAAGGTAGCCCAACTGCACCTGCCCTTGCGCGCGCCCATCGTCATCACCGACCTGCGCACCGCTGAAATGATCAAGTACGCATCGAATGCTTTTCTGGCAACCAAAATCTCGTTCATCAACGAAATCGCCGAGATCTGTGAAGCGTATGGCGCAGATGTCAAAGAAGTTGCCGCCGGCATGGGCTACGACGCCCGCATTGGCCGCCACTTCCTCGATGCGGGCCTGGGTTGGGGCGGTTCCTGTTTCCCGAAAGATGTGCTGGCCCTGGCTTACATGGCCGAAGAAAAAGGCCTCGATCCGCGTATCTTGAACGTGGTCACCGATGTCAACTACGACCGCCGTAAGGCTATTGTGCGCTGGACTGAAGAGTTGCTGGATGGCGCGCTCAAGGGCAAGACCATCGGGTTGCTCGGCCTGGCCTTCAAACCCAATACCGATGATATGCGCGATGCGCCCTCCATGGATATTGCCCAGGAACTAAGCAACGCCGGGGCCACCGTGCGCGGTTATGACCCGGTAGCCATGGATGTGGCCGCACTGCTCCTGCCCGCCGTGCAAATGTTCAAGAACCCATACGAAATGGCGAAGGACTGCGATGCGCTGATCGTTGTCACCGAATGGAACGAGTTCAAACAACTTGACCTCGAAAAGGTCAAGGGCCTGCTCAAGACCCCGGTTATCATGGATGCTCGCAATATCTACGATCCGGCAACCGTGCGGGCGATGGGTTTCAAGTATCGGGCGATTGGAAGGTAATGACTAAATCCCCTCCGGTTTGCGATTACGAAGGCTCCGACTACCAAACCACGTTCTGGGATCAGGGCGGACGCGCCTACGAAGACCAGGCTGAGGCAATCGCCTTGCGGCGGATTCTGCCCGACTCCGGGCATCTTCTACTTGAACTTGGCGCTGGCGCGGGACGAAATACGCCTCGCTATGCGGGCTACGAGCAAATCGTCCTGCTCGACTATTCGCGCACCCAACTGGCCCAGGCCCGCGCGCGATTGGGCGATTCTGCCCGCTATATTTACGTTGCCGCCGATATTTACAAAATACCCTTTGTGGACAGCCTGTTCGACGGAGCGACCATGATCCGCGCCCTGCACCACATGGCTGACGCCCCCAAAGCCCTGGCCCAGGTGCGGCGCGTGCTTGCCCCCGGCGCAAATTTCATTCTGGAGTTTGCCAACAAACTCAATCTGAAAGCCATCCTGCGCTACTGGCTCAGAAAACAGACCTGGAGTCCGTTCACGCTTGAACCGGTCGAGTTTGTTGCGCTCAACTTCGATTTCCATCCCAGGGCCATCCGCCAGTGGCTGGTTAAGCTTGGCTTCAGCATCGAAAAAACATTGACCGTTTCACACTTTCGGATGGGACTGTTGAAACGCATCCTGCCTGCCAGCCTGCTGGCCGCCATGGACGGCCTGGTCCAACCGACTGGTTCACTCTGGCAACTGACTCCCAGCGTGTTTGTGAAAGCCATCGTAGCGCAAGTAGCACAAGATAATATCTTGCGCCACAACATCATCGAATGTTTCCAATGCCCCGAATGTACCACCCACCCACTCACTGACCGGGGCGACCACCTTGATTGCCCCGGCTGTGGCCGCCGCTGGGCTTTCCGCGATGGAATCTATGATTTCAGGGAGCCGTTGGCATGAATGTCACCCTTCTGATCGGATTGTTCATCTTCCTGTTTATTTTGTGATGGGCTTCTGGCTCGAATTCAGTTGGACAGAATCGGCCCTGGCCTAGGCGGTGCTGACCGTTGTCGGTATGGCGGCTACCTGGTGGAAGGTGAATTCCGAGTAGCAACCGTTAAGTGAACAAAAAAGTGTGCAGGAGATTTTCTCTTGCACACTTTCTATTTACAGCAGCACTCGTGTTACATACCCGCTGGTGTTTTACCCAAACAAAAGTTTGTCATCGGCCACATCCACCTTGACCGAACCACCCTGGGTAAACTTGCCCGCCAGAAGCTCCATCGAAAGCGGACTTTCAACAAATTTCTGGATGGCCCTGCGCAGCGGGCGTGCACCAAAGGCCGGGTCGTAACCCTCCTTGGCCAGCCATGTGCGCGCTTCTGGGCTGAGTGTAACCGTGATTTTGTACTCGTCCAGCCGACTCTGGACTTCATTCATCTGCAAGTCGACGATGTACTCCATCTGTTCGACCGTCAGCGGCGAGAACATGATGATTTCATCGATACGGTTCAGGAATTCGGGCCGGAAGGTGCCTTTCAGGGCGCGCTCGATCTTTTCGTGCGATTCGCGCACATCATCATTGTCAGTGCGCTGCAGGAAACCCAGCGCGCCGCTCTTGCGAACAAATTCCGTGCCGAGGTTGGATGTCATGATAATGACCGTGTTGCGGAAATCAACCACATTGCCTTGCCCATCGGTCAGGCGGCCATCATCCAGGATTTGCAGCAAGGAGTTCCACACTTCGGGGTGGGCTTTTTCCACCTCGTCGAAGAGTACCACCCGATAGGGGCGGCGGCGCACGGCCTCAGTCAGTTGTCCGCCTTCCTCGTAACCAACATAGCCGGGAGGCGCGCCAAACAGGCGGCTGGCCGTATGCTGCTCACGATATTCGCTCATGTCGATACGTACCATTGCGTCTTCGTCATCGAACATGAACCAGGCCAGGGCCTTGGCCAGCTCGGTCTTGCCAACGCCTGAAGGGCCGATGAAGATAAACGAGCCAATTGGACGGGACGGGTCTTTCAACCCGGAGCGCGCCCGACGGATGGCGTCGCTAATTGCATGGATGGCTTCTTCCTGGCCAATAATGCGCTCGTGCAGGCGCTCTTCCATTTGCAGGAGTTTGGCCGATTCGGTTTCCATCATCTGGGTTACCGGGATTCCCGTCCATTGATTGACGACCTCGGCAATATCCTGCACATCCACCACCTCATCGATGTGGTGTTCGCGTTCCCACTGATCGCGCAGGGATTTGTATTCGCCCTCTATGCGCAGGCGTTCCGATTTCTTTTGGGCGGCCCGTTCATATTCGCGTGCCAGGCCAGCCTGTTCTTCCTCTGCCGCCAGGCGGTCGATGTCATTCTTAAGACTTTTCAGTTCGGGCGGCATGGAATAGAGCGCCACGCGCAATTTGGCGGCGGCCTCATCTATCAGGTCTATGGCTTTATCAGGCAGGTGACGGTCAGTCACGTAGCGGTCCGCCAGTTGGGCCGCCGCTTTCAGGGCATCGTCCGAAAAGCGGACTTTGTGATGGGCTTCATAGCGATCACGCAGACCCATCAACATTTTGATCGTGTCTTCAACGTTCGGCTCATCTACATAGATTGGCGCAAAACGCCGTTCCAGGGCAGGGTCTTTTTCGATGTGCTTGTGGAACTCATCCAGCGTGGTCGCGCCAATACACTGCAATTCTCCGCGCGCCAGTGCCGGTTTGAGCATATTCGAGGCATCCATCGCACCCTGGGCTGCGCCCGCTCCAACCACCGTGTGCAACTCATCGATCATCATGATGATGTCGCCTTCAGAACGTTGCACTTCTTCGATGACCGCCTTCAGGCGTTCTTCGAATTCGCCGCGAAAACGCGACCCGGCGATCATTGCGCCTAGATCGAGCGCAACCACTTTCTTGCCGGAAAGAATCTCAGGGACATCGTTGCTTTCGATTTTCTGCGCCAGGCCTTCGACAATGGCGGTCTTTCCCACCCCGGCCTCGCCAATCAGTACCGGGTTATTCTTCGTGCGCCGTGAAAGGATTTGGATCAGGCGCAAAATCTCTTTGTCGCGGCCAATAACCGGGTCGAGCTTGCCTTCGCGCGCCATCTGGGTCAGGTCACGCGAGTATTTCTCGAGGGTGCGGTAGCGCGTCTCGGCCTGTGGGTCAGTTACACGCTGTCCGCCGCGCATCTGCTGAATAGCCTCATAAACCCGCTCACGGGTAATTCCCGTTGTTTCCAAGATGCGGGCTGCAGGCGTGTTACGCTCGGTTAAAATCGCCAGGAAGATGTGCTCTGTCGAAATGTACTCATCTTTGAGGCGGTTGGCTTCCTCGTTAGCCAGGTCAATGATCCGTTTGACACGCGGAGTAATGAAAATTTGCCCGGCTCCGCCGCCAAAAATATTAGCCTTTGGGCTGGCGCGCAAGGTCGCATCCAGACGGTCGGCCAGCGCCTGGGCGTTGACGTTCAAGGTTTCAAGGATTTGCGGAATAACGCCGCCTGGTTGTTCAATCAGGGCCAGCAGGATGTGCTCGGTATCGATCTGATTATGGCCGTAACGTTGGATAATTTCCGCCGCGCGCTGGGCGGCTTCCTGGGCGCGTTCGGTAAAGCGGTCAAATCGCATCATAAACAGTTTTCCTTCTCTATTTTCGGAACAAAACAATTAATTGCCTTAGGATCAAATTATAGCAAAGGGCTGTTGACGAACCCACAGAACAGCGTAAGAAATCTATATGAGTATATTCTACACTTGATTCTGGCCCAGCATTATAATTATCATAATGGACCTGACATTGACCGCCTCGCCGGGAATTCCCGGCCAAATGCGCCCGCTCAACATACTACGCGATTTGCCCGCTGTGGCAGACCTGATCGAGCTGTGTTTCAAAGAAACACTCGATTCGAGTGGGCGCTCAAACCTGAACGAGATGCGCCGCCGCGCCCACGATAATGTTTTCCTCAACTGGGCCCCGCATGTCGTGGACATCATCTCCCTGCCGCTTTCGGGTTTTGTTTGGGAAGATCATGGGAAAGTGGTCGGCAACGTCAGCCTGGTTCCGTTTCATCGCCAGGGGAGGCGCATTTACCTGATCGCCAACGTCGCCACCCACCCGGACTATCGTCGCCGCGGTATTGGGCGGATTCTTACCGAGATGGCAATGCGGCGCGCCCGCGAAAAAGACGCCAACGCTCTTTGGCTGCACGTACGCGACGATAACCCCGGCGCTATCAGCATGTACCGTGACCTCGGTTTCAGAGAGCGTATGCGCCGCACCGAATGGCACGCACCCGCAGGCAATTTGCAAAAAAACAATCCGGAAACAACCTTCAAGATCCGCCCGCGCGCGCTTCGCGATTGGGACTCACAGCGTAACTGGCTGGAACGCACCTATCCGAGCGATATGGATTGGTATACCCAACAACAAACCTGGTCTTCCTTTGGCCCTTACCTGTGGGACGGGTTTTATCGTCTGCTGGCCGATATAGAGGTTTCACAGTGGGCAATCGAAGCCGACGGTCAGTTGCGCGGGGTGGCCAGTTGCCGCTACCAGGGCGGGCAAACGCCGCATACCTGGCTGGCCTGTCCGCCGCGCCCCGATAGCGAAAGCTTGTCTGAATTATTGCTGTACGCCCGGCGCAGGTTTTCGCACCTGGGCGGGCTGCGCCTCGAATACCCGGCCGGCCCCGCCGACGATGCCATTCGCGCGGCAGGGTTTACCTCCCAGCGCACCCTGCTTTGGATGGAAACTCCCGGCCAGCAACCAAATTGATTCCCATCCGTATAACAAAATAGTCAACTTGCTGCCTTTGCAAGGATTAAGGAGAGAAAAATGAACAAATTTTTGATTCGCTTATTGATTAACGCTGTAGCGCTGTACGCCGCTGTTTCGTTTGTGGATGGCATTCAGGCTGTGCCCGGCACAAACTGGGTTTCTTATCTTGGCCTGGCCTTCATCTTTGGCCTGCTCAACGCCCTGGTGCGCCCCATCCTGAAGTTCCTGACCTGCCCATTGATCATCCTGACCCTTGGGTTGTTCACGCTGGTCATAAATACCGCCCTCTTCTGGCTGACCGGCCTGATCGGGTTGAATTTTGGCGCAGGTTTCACCGTCGATGGCTTCTGGCCTGCATTCCTGGGCGGGTTGATCGTGAGCATCGTCAGCGTCATCCTGACAACCTTCTTCAAAGACGATAAACGCTAAAAACGGCCTGTTGTAAAATAAAAAACGCGTCTCCTCAAAATGCAGGAGACGCGTTTTTTTGCGCTGGCAGGTTTAGGCCTGCAGGGCGCGGGCCAGTTCGAGGAACTCTTCCCACTCTTCTTTGAAGAAATGGATGGTCATGTTGCCCAGTTCGACATGATAGGTGGTTTCACCATCGGGTTCATCGGCTTTCCAGACCAGATAGTTCTCGGTCTCGGCCAGGGTTTCGGTCATAGGCTCGGTATTCTTGGTCATGATTTCGCTCCTTTCAAATTGTTGATTATTATGGAATAGTCTACCACTTATTTACGAATCTTTTCCCTTAATTTTTGCCATATTGTGCGCAAGTTATTCCACCAATTGCTGATTTGTTCGCGCAAAGGTTGGGGCTGCGGCGCGTCCAGCAGGCCATCCCAGGGGTCAATATCAAATAGTTTGCGTATGACATAGCGGGCAAGTAGTTGCAGGGTAGCCAGCATCGGCGCGGCAATTACAACACCCAGCACCCCGAGCAAATCGAGGGCAATGATCGCAGCCACCAACACCTCCGCCGGGTGTACCTTAATCGCATCAGCCATGATGCGCGGGGAGACCAAATTGTCAAAGATGGAATCAATCACCCAGGCCACAGCCAAAACGATCAAGGTGTAAGCCACGTCAGACAAGCCAAACGGTTTATAAGCCTGAAAAAAAGCCACCAGCGCCATTACCGTCCAGGCAATCGCCGGGCCGACATAAGGGAGAAAACGCGCCGCACCGGTCAGCAGAGCCAGCCCAAGGGCGTAACGGACACCCAAAATGCTTAGAACCACCGTATAAAGAATGATCGCTGTGCTGACCAGAATAATTTGCCCGCGCAGGAAAGCATTCCACACGTTTGTCAGCTCTTTTTTCATCCGGTTGAGATCAGCGGTGTATTCAAAAGCATCAACGCGCAAAATGCCTCCGGGCAATCCACCGCTCTCAGCAAGGATGAAAAAAGACATCAACAATACAAAGGCTGTCCAGGCCAACGAATTGAGCGCCGTGCCGGCTACTGTTCCGAGCAGTTCGCCGGTGCGGCCCAGCATTGTCCGCGCCCCATCGATCAATTGTCCGCTCAGGCTATTCAAGTCCAAGGCACTCATTTCAAAAACCAGCGGCCCAAGGGCAATAGTATTGTGAGAAATTTGTTCGATCAAATCTGGCAATTCAGTCAGGCTCGATTCAACTATCTTGATCAGGCTTTGCACCTGTGAAACCAGCTCGAACCCACTGATGGTCGCCAGCGCCAAGAATAACAATATAAGGCTGATATAAACCAGCGCTACGGCCAACCCCCATTTGATATGTAATTTTTTCTTTAAAAAATTAGCCACCGGATAAAGCAGGTAGACCATCAGGAAAGTCATGATCAACGGCGGCAAAATCCCCTGGAATTTTGCCAGCGCAAAAGCAACAATGGCAACCAGGGTGAAGCCGGCCAACAATTTGGTGGTGGAATTCCAACGCGGGGATTTATATTCAGTGGTCATAATTCTTATCTCCGCTTTTCATTTTAACAAGCGAATGATTTTCTGGCAATAACCCCTTGCCACACAACTTAAATGACAAACGCCAGGGTGAGGGGGGCACCCTGACGTTTGTCTTCTATATAATACTACAGCCATTTTTTAAATGCAATACTTTTAACCTTAAAATATTGTTAGTCTTTTGTATATATTTTATTGAGGCTCAAGGATTCCAGCCAAAACGCGCCATATCAATGCGGCTTTTTTCATCGAAAGTAACGCCCTCGGCTTCAAGCAGGGCACGCTGTTCTTCGGCCCCCGGGCGCGGGCTGATTTTGCCTTGCGCATTGACCACTCGCCACCAGGGAACTTCATCTGGGCAGGCTGCCATGGCACCGCCCACCCAGCGGGCACGGAAGGCATCGTAATCTTTCAGGCTCATCCCATCTGGAACAGGAACGAGCGCGCCGACTTGTCCGTAGGCCAAGACCTTTCCAGCCGGAATTCGGCGCACAATTTCCCAGACGCGGGCATTAAAAACTGATGGGTTGGGCGGGGAAGAAAATCCGGGCATGGGTACCTCCTACCAATCAATCTGTCGAAGCGGGTCGAGCGCAGCGCGGGCAGTCAAATCCAGTTGCAGGGGCGTCAGCGAGACGTAGCCCGCCGCCAGCGCACCGACATCGGTGCCGTCTTCGGGAATGCCAGTCGGGAAGTCGCCGCCGATCCAGTAGTAGGGCCTGCCGCGCGGGTCCTGGCGTCGCACCAGGGCATCCCTATAAACGCGCAATCCCTGACGAGTGACCATGAAGCCTTTGAACTCATCATCATACAGGTATGGCACGTTAACATTGAGCAAAACACCTTCAGGCAAGGGCTGGCTAACGATTTTCTCAGCCACCCGCAAGGCAGCGCGCGCCGCTGGGCCATAATCGCGCTCGCCATGTTCGGGTGGAGAATTGAGCGAAACCGCAATACCCGGAATGCCAGAAATAACAGCTTCCATCGCCGCCGTCACCGTGCCTGAATAGGTCACATCGTGGCCGATATTGGCATTCGGGTTAATACCCGATACCACCAGGTCATACTTCTCATCCAGAATCCCCAGGACAGCCAGCGCCACGCAATCGGATGGCGCGCCGTCACTGGTATAAGCGTCAGATCCGTCGGCCAGATGTGTTTCACGCACCCGCAGCGGGCGCTCCATGGTCTTGACGTGCCCGCTGGCGCTCCAATTACGGTCGGGAGCCAGCACGGTGACATCGCCCAGCTTGCGCATTTCTTGCGCCAGCGCCAGCAAACCGGGAGCCTGCACACCATCATCGTTGGTTACCAAAATTCTCATCATCTTCTCCACAAAGGTTTGCCTGATTATACTGCGGCTCTTTGGGCACTCTTCACGGAAAATCCTGGAGACCCTATACTGCTGTAGTACAAGCCAACAGACTACAGCAGTATAATCAAATCAGTTCTACGTTCAGGAGGAACAGCATGTCTCGCAATCGCCGCGTTTTTTCTGTTTTTATTGCCTTATTCATCGTTGTCTCGCTGGCGTGCACTTTCAGCCTGCCGACAAATATTCCTTTCATCGTCACGCCAACGGCCACTCCGCTGAGCCTGCCGCCCGCCATTGTCGAAACCGACCCGCCCCCCGGAAGTCAGATCGGCGTCCAGCAAGGTATCGCCTTCTTCTTCAACCAGCCGATGCAGCGCGCATCGGTCGAAGCGGCGTTAAAAATGGATAAGGGGGATGGCATCTACACCTGGATCGATGACTCGACCCTGACCTTTACCCCACTCCAGCCGCTCCCAGCGGACTCAGCCGTTACCTTTACCCTGGCCCCCGGCGCGACAGCGGCGAACGGCCTGGCCCGGCTCGAACCCTGGTCGATAACATTTAACACTACTCCGGCCTTGAGCGTGACCCAAACCTTGCCTGCGGCCGAAGCCGAAGATATCCGCACCGATTCGGCGGTGGTGGTGGCCTTTAACCAGCCAGTCGTGGCGCTTGGCGCAGACCAAACTGACCTACCCGCCGGGTTCAGCCTCGAACCGGCAACAGGCGGACGCGGCGAATGGCTCAACACCAGCACCTACATCTTCCATCCCGACCCTGCCTTGCAGGGCGGCGCAGCTTACACGGTGCGGGTCAACCCGGCATTGCAAAGCCTGGCCGGTTTGCGGCTTGAAACCTCCGCAGATTGGTCCTTCCGCACCTCCCTGCCGCGCGTAGTAGATGCGATCCCTTACGACAATTTTCCGCTCGGCCGGGAGCCGGAAATTGCGATCACCTTCAACCAGCCGATGGATAAGGCCAGCGTCGAGGCTGATCTGCAATTCGAAGGCCCGGGCGGCAAGATTAACGGAAACTTTGAGTGGAACGAAAACGCCACCGAAATGGTATTCAAGCCCGAGGGTCGCCTGCTGCGCGCAACGTCGTACAGACTGGGCCTATCGTCCGCATCCCTTGCGCGCGGCGGACAAGGCCTGCAGGCAGGCATCCAGCGCAATTACATCACCTATCCTGAATTTGGCGTGTCTTTCAGCGAACCTTATGAGGGCGGCGTAAAAAAATACGATGAGAATGTTGTCGTTCATATGACCGCCCCGCTCGGGAACTATTTGTCAAACGAACTTGAAAAACTGGTGACGGTCAGCCCGCCGGTCAGCAATTTTTGGATTTCAGCCAGCGATGAAGTTTTATATCTATATGGCATTTTTGACCCTGAATTTCTTTACACAGTAACGATTTCAGGCGATCTGCAAGACCGTTGGGGCAGCCGTTTGGGTGCTGATTACACACTCCAACTGCGCAGCAATCCGCCCGCGCCCGCCCTGATGCTGCCTTACCAGCCAGTGGTCATGGTGCACTCTGAAGACCCGCGCCTGTCAGCTCAGGTAACGAACCTGACGTATCTGGATGTCAGTATCGGCGAAATCTCGCTCGAAGATTTCTTCAGATTAAATAATGATTACCAGGCTCGCGAGGTTTTCCAGCCGGCCGAGGTTTCTACCTGGCGCGAAACAGTCGCTGCCGGCACCGGGACGAGCGCATATGCTGTGCCACTAACCGAAAAGAATTCAGCACTGAGGCCGGGTCTGTATTTTGTGCGTATCACTTCAGGCCAGCTCAATACCAGCAACCAGCCCTTGTTTATCTTGTCCAGCAATGTCAACCTGACCCTGAAGGTGGCTGCCGATAGCGCCCTGGTCTGGGCGGCAGATTCAATGACTGGGGAACCAAAGCAATTTTATGAGGTTGCAGTTTACGATGGTACAGGCCAGGTGATCGACAGCGGAAAGACCGATGTCAACGGCCTTTGGCGTTCGAGAGCCAATCTTGACCTGGATATCAGCGAGACTTACTATGCCATGCTCAGGGAACCGGCCAGCCAGCATTTCAGCCTCACAGCAACTGACTTCAACAACGGCATTTCGCCCTGGGATTTCGATATTCCAACCCAATACTATGATGCCGAGAATGAGAAAGTCTACCTCTATACGGACCGGCCGATCTACCGCCCCGGAGACGTGGTTTCGTTTCGCGGGGTCGCCCGGCATGCGTTCAACGGGCGTTACAGCGATATCGCCCAATCCATCCCCTGGACGGTCAGCCTGTACGATGTGCAAGGACGGGAAGTCGAAAGCGCACCGGTCAATTTTTCAGAATATGGAACATTTAGCGGGCAATTAAGCCTGCCCGACGCAGCCACGCCGGGAGGCTGGCGCATCGAAGTCAAAGGCAACCCCGGCAAATGGGGCAACCAGACCCATGCCATCTATTTCGATGTGGCCGATTACCGCAAACCGGAGATCAATCTTTCGGTGGCAATGACCCCACAGGATGCGCTGGCGGGTCAGGCGGTGCAGGCCACCGTCCGTGCCGATTACTTCTTCGGTGCACCCACAGGCGATCTGCCCTTCACCTGGCGGCTGTACCGCGAGAGGGAATATTTCGACATTCCCGGTTTCCAGAGCGGAACGTATACCGCCTACTGGCTGGGTGAGTGGCAAAGCAGCTATGGAATCGAAATTGCAAGCGGGCAAGCCCGCACCGGCCCGGACGGCGCTTTCAACCTCGATCTGGGCGAACTCGAACCGGACAATACCTCGCGCTTCACCCTTGAAGTAACGGCTCTCGAAAGCGGCGGATTCCCGCTCAGCGCCCGCGAATCGGTGGTGATTCATCCCGCAGCCACCTACCCCGGAATCCGCCTGGCGCAATGGGTTGGCCGCGCCGGGGAACCGCTCGAAATGACTCTGACGACGGTGGGGATCGACAAAACTCCCGTGGCAAACAAGACCCTGAAATTGGATCTGCAAAAAGTGACCTGGACCATGCGTCCCGGCGATGAAACATCCTATTCCCCACGCTATGAGCGCCAGGTCGAAACGGTCGAAAACGGCCAGGCAACCACCGCCGCAGACGGGCTGGTAAGAGTCGCCTTCACCCCGCCTGACCCTGGCACATACTTGCTGCGCGCCGAAGTGGACGGCAACGTAAGCGAGGCCCTGGTCTGGGTCGGCGGAGAAGGACAGGCCATCTGGCCGGCGACCCCTTACGACCGGCTGCAATTGACGGCGGGCCAAACCCAATATCAACCGGGGCAAACCGCCAGCATTTTCATTCCCAACCCATTCAACAAGCCAGCCCCAGCGCTGGTCACGACCGAGCGCGGGTCCATCCTTTCTGCGCAACGTGTGGATGTTCCGGCAGATGGTTTAAATATGGATTTCTGGCTCAGCGACGAGAACGCCCCCAATACCTATATCTCCGTCACCCTGATCGGGCCGGAAATGCAGTTCCGCCAGGGTTACATCAACCTGGAAGTAGACCCGCTCAATTTCGTCCTGAATGTGGAATTGAAAGCCACACCCGAAAAAGCCAGACCGGGCGAAAACGTCCAGTTTGACCTGCGTGTGACAGATTCGAAAGACCAGCCGGTGCAGGGAGAGTTCTCGCTGGCGGTGGTGGATCTGGCCGCCCTGGCGCTGGCCAACCCGAACGCGCCCGACATCGTCCCGGCTTTTTACGATATTCAGCCGCTGGCCGTGCGCACCGGCCTGACCAATGCTGTTTACACCGAGAGAATTATGCCAATGCAGGGCGGCATGGGCGGCGGAGGCGGCGATATGGCCCCGGTCATCCGCGAGGAATTCCCCGATACCGCCCTGTGGGCAACCTTCGTCACCGGCGCGGATGGTACTGCCAAAATCGACCTGACCCTGCCCGACAGCCTGACCACCTGGCAGGTGGAGACACGCGGCCTCGATCATGAGACACGAGTCGGTCAGGCGCGCCTGAACCTGGTCACCAGCAAGGAACTGCTGCTGCGCCCGATCACCCCACGCTATCTTGTCGTCGGCGACCGCGCGCGGGTCTCGACCTACGTCAACAACAACACAGCCAATGCGCTCAAGGCTGAAGTCACCTTGAAGGCAACCGGCGCGAATCTCGAGGATGCCAAGACCGCCACCCAAAAAGTGGATCTGCCTGCCAATGGCCGCGCGCTACTCTCGTGGTGGGTCAGCGCCGGAGACGCCCAATCTGCTGATTTCGTTTTCTCGGTCAAGGCCGGAAATTTGACGGATGCCACCCGCCCAACCGATGGTTCGATTCCGATTTTGCGTTATACATCGCCGCAGGCCTTTGTCACCGCAGGCATTCTCCCCGCAGCCGGGATGCAGACCGAAATCGTCAGCCTGCCTCGCAGCTTTATGCCCCTGGGCGGCGACCTGACCATTGAACTTTCCCCCTCGCTGGGCACTTACCTGCTTGATGCCACCAAGAGCCTGCCCGAGCCGGATGCTTTTTCGAGCAACGAGGCGATTGCCTCGTACTTGATGGCAAACCTGTCCGTCATCCCGGCCCTGCGCGAAGCGGGGACGCCTGCAACCGAGCTGGCCCAGCGCCAGCGATCCATCATCGATTGGGCCGGCAAACTGGCCGCCCAACAGAACAGCGACGGCGGCTGGAACTGGTACAAGCGCGGCATGTGGGGAGAAAATCCCAGCGACCCGTTCATCAGCGCATATGTCACCTACGCCCTCGGCCTGGTTGAACAAAACAGCCCGTCTGGTCTGGAATTTTCCATCCAGCGCGCCAAGGAATACCTCGCCAGCCAAATGGTATTCGACTTCACAACACCAGATGTTGAGCTGGATGAACAAGCCTTCATCCTGTTGGCTTACTACGGCACACCAACAGGCCAGGCAATGGGCAGCCTTGAAACAGCCAGTCTGGATTCAGCCCCTCAACCACTCCCCATTGATGAGCTCTTTGAACTTCGTGAACGTCTCAGCCCGCTCGGGCAGGCCTACCTGGCGTTGGCCTATCTGGGTATGGATTCTGCCCAGCCTGCCCGCACCCTGCTCGACAACCTGGCGACAACGGCCAATCGTTCAGCCAGCGGCGCGTTCTGGGAAAATCAGGAAGCCGGATGGCAGCAGCCGGGCAGCCCGGTTTACACAACAGCGGTCATCGTCCATGCCCTGGGACGGGTCGACCCGGCTTCGCCGCTGCTGACAGATGCCATCCGCTACCTGGCGGCCAGCCGGTCTGCGACCCGTGCTTGGGGCGGCGCGATGCAAAATGCCTGGGTGCTGAAGGCTTTATCCAGCGCGTTGGTCGGTACGGGTGAGTTCGCCGCTTCCTTCCCGTTCAGCGCAACGCTCAACAGCCTCGAGATCGCGCGCGGGCAAGCCGCCAGCCCGCAGGCGCTGACCACCGTCACAAACGTCACGCCTTTGAGCGGCCTGCATCCGCAAAACCCGAATGAGTTAAAAATCTTGCGTGAAAATGGCAACGGCAAACTATATTACCGCGCCATCCTGAACGTGCTGCGCCCGGTAGAAAGCGCCCCGGCCATCAACCAGGGGATTGCCATCAGCCGCGCCTACTACAATTGCAGTACCGAACCCTGCCAGCCAGTGCAGGCTTGGCAGATGATGCCGGATACAGTCGGCAAGATCACGGTGCGCGTAACAATCAGCCTGCCGCACGATATGTATTATCTCAATGTGGAAGATTTTGCCCCGGCTGGTGCGGAAATCGTCAACCCGGTGCTGAAAACCGCCGAACAGGGGCAGGATGCACTGGAAGTGGAATACTTCTCGCCCGATGACCCCTACGCAAGCGGTTGGGGCTGGTGGTATTTCGACAGCCCGCGCATCTACAGCGACCACGTCCAGTGGACCTCGGATTACCTGCCCGCCGGAACGTATGTCCTGACCTACACGCTCATCCCCAGCCTGCCGGGCCAGTATCGCGCCCTGCCCGCCCACGCCTGGATGACCTACTTCCCCGAAGTGCAGGGCACAAGCAGCGGGAGTGTATTCGAAATTAGGGAATAGGGAGTGGAGAATAGAGAATAGTCATAAAATTCGGGGCGGAAAGGATTTCCGCCCCGAATTTTATATTTCGTACAGTTCGACCAGTACGCCGCTGGTGCTCTCCGGGTGGATGAAGGCGTAGCGCTTGCCATCCGCAGCCGTCCGCGGCTGCTCGTTGATCAGACGGATGCCTTTTTCGCGCAGTTGGGTCATCATGCCATCGATGTCATCCACCTCGAGGCAGACGTGGTGCATCCCCGGCCCGCGCTTGGCGAGGTACTTGGCCAGGCCAGAATCCTCGGTCGTCGGGTGGACAAGTTCAATTTCCGCTCCCGCCACGGGCAGGAAAGCCACCTGGCTGGCCTCGGCAGGCACATCGCGCAGTTCGTGCAGTTCGATCCCGAGCGCATCGCGCCAGAAATGCAGGGATTTTTCCATATCGTCGACAACGATGGCGACATGGTTGATGCTGTTGATTTTGGGCATGGATTCCTCCGGTTTAAATTGGGCATTTTTTGCCCGATAACAAGGTTTTACCACAAGCAGGCGCTGGCGGGAATTGATTTTCTTCTTGGCTTTGTACTTTATTTGTTCTTAAAGTTGGCGATCCAGTTTTGAACGAAAACCAGACAGACTTTGCCCGGCTCCGAAGTTCTAGGCATTAGACATCTTGCAAAAGTTGTGAAGGGTCGGCTTGTAAATATCCTTCGACCCTTCGACAGGTCTCGATAAACTCGACCAACTGCTCAGGACACCGCTGCACTTTTTTAGATAAAGTGCCCATCCTGAGCGGAGGCGGAGCGCCCTGAGTTTATCGAAGGGTTGCGCTGCCCGCAGTCGAAGGATGGTTCCTGAGCCTGCCGAAGGATGCTCCGCTCACCTGTTCCGGCGGCACTGGCGCAGGCAGGACTTATACAAGAAGCCTGCTATAAGAAAAAACATCAAACTATTTTGCATGGAACGGCCCGAAAAAACCTACATAAATCACCATTATGGATATAAACAGAAAAAACAAAGATGCAAGCCTATTTATCCATATTTCAAAGCTAGGGTTCTTATCATAAAAACCAAACATCAATGTTTGTGGCATAAAAAACAAATCCTCCCGGTATTCTTTTCGCTTTTTTCTAGCAAGATTGGCAGAATCCTTAGGTTTCAACCACCAAGAATAGAGAAGTTTTGCGCTGTACGCCAGAAATAAAAAACCCAAAAGTACTGCCATGACATCCATATGATTTTCCTTATTTTAAAAATTTGGGCAAGGGCCAGCGTTATATCGATTAATAAATAAGCAAGCGATAAAGCATCAACTCATCCTTAAAATCGGAATCTGTCAGCAAGATCGGGATTAATGGCGATGCTGGGTTGTCCACATAGACAGCCTTTCCGTGAAGTCCTAATACAAGTAGAACGATTAAAATCGCCAAGATTACCAAACCTAGTAAGAGGTTTTTATTTTTTTATCATATTGAAACCTATGGTGAAATACCAAAATATGAGAGTCCGTCGGATGCAAGGATTGGCCTGGACTGGCGCAAAGGCAAGGCTGATTTCAGAATGCACAAGACAGAATTAGGCCCGCGCGTGAAAAAAGGATGCGTTGCAATACCGGCCCAATAAAATGCCCAGAAGTAAAACTTGAAGAACAACCATCTGGCAGGCTGATGGCTATTTAGCCCTTGTTGCGCAAGAGTTTGGACAGTTGTTAGCACTGTACGAAAAGGAGCACACCACTAACCCCCGTCACCGCCAGGCAACGTCCCGGTCACACCTTTAAATTCAGTACATTATAAAGCAAGCAGTTTTGTTACCCAGGTAGGGCTTTGGCTCACTTGACTTCCAGTATACCGATTGGTATACTACTGCCTGCCATGAATAACCGCGAAAACCTGCTCAATCATGCCCTCGAAATGTTCGTCCTGCGCGGCTACGATGCTGTCGGTGTGCAGGAGATCGTCGAGGCGGCGGGCATCACAAAGCCCACGCTTTATCACTACTTCGGCAGTAAAAGCGGACTGTTGAGCACTCTGCTGACCGAGCATTTCGACCCGTTCTTTGAAACGCTCCAGGCTGTGGCCGGTTATAAAGGTGATGTCACAATGTCCCTGCGCGATGTGGCTGGGGCGTATTTCAACTTTGCCGGCCAGAACCCGCGTTTATACCGTTTCTACCTGTCGATGTGGTTCGCCCCGGCAGACAGCGACGCCTTCAAGGCCTCGCTTACGCTCAACGAGCGCCAGCAGCAGCTCATCGAAACCCTGTTTGCCAACGCGGCCCAAGACCATGGCAATATGAAAGGACGCCAGCGCACCTACGCGGCCTCTTTCCTGGGCATGATCAATACCTATGTGATGCTCTCTCTGAACGGCTATGCCGAATTCAACGATGAACTGGTTTATAAGCTGGTGCATCAGTTCATGCATGGAATTTTCTCGTAAGATATTTTTTTGCACATTTTATATACCTACCGGTATGTATATCATTCTTAAAACGGAGCCAGGATCATGAATCACTCCCCGCACTGGGCGCACGACGCCATTTTTTATCACATCTACCCGCTTGGCTTTTGCGGTGCGCCGGCCCGCAACGATTTTTCCGGCGCGCCGGTCAGCCGCCTCGACAAGATCCGCACCTGGATTCCCCACCTGCGCAAACTGGGGGTCAACGCCCTCTACCTGGGGCCTGTCTTCGAGTCCACGGCTCACGGCTACGACACCGCCAACTACTACGAGATCGACCGGCGTCTCGGGAACCGTCAGACGCTGGCGGAGCTTTCGGCGGAGCTGCACCGCAACAACATCCGGCTCATTCTGGACGGTGTTTTTAACCATGTCGGGCGCGACTTCTGGGCTTTTCGCGATGTTCAACAGCACGGCGAAGCCTCCGCTTACAAAGACTGGTTTGACGGACTGCGTTTCGACGCCCGAAGCCCCTACGGCGACCCGTTCAGCTACCAGCCCTGGAGCGGCCACTACAGCCTGGTGCGCCTGAATCTCAAGCACCCGGATGTGCGCGCCCACCTGTTCGAGGCCGTCCGCATGTGGGTCAACGAGTTCAACATCGATGGGCTGCGGCTCGACGTGGCCGACTGTCTCGATTTCGATTTCATGCGCGCCTTGCGCGATTTCACCGCCCAGCTCCGCCCCGATTTCTGGCTGATGGGCGAAGTCGTGCATGGCGATTACAATCTGTGGGCCAACCCGCAAACCCTGCATTCGGTCACCAACTATGAGTGCTACAAGGGGCTTTACTCGAGTCTGGTTGATAAAAACTACTTTGAAATCGCCTACGCCCTCAACCGCCAGTTTGCCCCGGATGGCCTTTACCCCGGCGTCCCGCTCTACAACTTTGCCGACAACCACGATGTCGACCGGGTCGCCAGCCTGCTCACCAACACCTCCCATCTCTACCCGCTCTACCTGCTGCTCTTCAGCATGCCGGGCGTGCCATCGATCTATTACGGCAGTGAATGGGGATTGGAAGGGAAGCGCACGCCTGAGAGTGATTCCGCGCTTCGGCCCGATCTTGACCTGGGCCTGCTCCAGCGCGGATCAGCCCACCCGCGGCTTGTGGGCGACATCTCGCGGCTGGCCGCTGCCCGTCAGGCGCTCCCGGCCCTGCGGCATGGCGCCTATACCCAGCTTTTTGTGACCCCCGAACAGTTCGCCTTTGCCCGCCACACCGAGAGCGACTACGTGGCGGTTTTGCTCAACGCTTCAGACTCTCCCGTTTCGGTGGAAGTCTGCGTCCCTGGTCACTTCACCCAGGCCGTGGATGTGCTCAACGACCATCAGCGTTTCCCGGTCCAGGCCGGCAGCCTGCGCATCGAAACGGTGCCCGCCCGCTGGGGGCGAATCCTGAAGTTGGAGATCGGCTAAATGCCGAGAGCGCCAGGGAAAATCCCCCGGCGCTCTTTTTTTTCTTGTTTTGCAGCTTGCCGATTTTTTTTATGAGGCCAAAAGCGCCACGAGCTCCCTGCAAAAATCAGGGATATCCGCCACAACCCGGCCCCAGACCTGGTTGCCATCACGAAAGGCGGGTTGGTCGACCCAGGTCGCGCCTGCGTTGACCAGGTCATCCTTAATGCCAAGCGAACCGGTGGCGCGATGGCCTTTAACAATCCCGGCCGAAATGGCGATCAACCCGCCGTGGCAGATGATGCCAAGCGGTTTGTTGGCGGCGTCCATCTGGCGCACAAGGTTGGTGACAACGGGGTAACGGCGCAGTTTGTCGGGCGCCCAACCGCCAGGGATGATCAGTGCGAACAAGGCCTCTGCTTTCAGGGATTCGATGGTGGTATCGGGGGTGATGGGCAGCCCGTTTTTGCCTTTGACGGGCTTCAGATCCAGCCCGGCGCTGAGCACGGTTGCGCCTTCTTCCTGCAGACGCATCAGGGGCACGTAATATTCCAGGTCTTCAACATCCTGGGCAACGAGAATGGCGATGGTTTTACCGGTAAGTTTCATGGTTTATTCCTCCAGCATACAATAGACATCTTGTATAAATCGTATTTCACTTGCAACCGTCCTTCGACTACGCTTTTTTGCTTAAGTTGACGCTGTCCTGAGCGGAGGGCGAAGCGTATTTTGCGTAGCCCGCAGTCGAAGGACGCTCCGCTCAGGACTTGTTATAGCATTTACGCAAGAGTTCTATTAAAACGCCCGCAGGTATTGCGCGGGGATCGGCGCCGGTTGTTTAAGCGCCTGGGCAGCGTGCAACGCCCAATAGGGATCGCGCAGCATCTCCCTGCCTAATAATACAACATCTGCCCGGCCATTGCGAATGATCTCGTCGGCCTGGGCCGCGCTGGGGATTAACCCGACGGCGGCGGTTGCAATCTCTGCGCCCCGGCGGACGGCTTCGGAGATGGGAACTTGATAGCCCGCGCCAACCGGAACTGTGGCGTGGGCAACGCCGCCGCCGGAAGAGCAGTCGATCAGATCGAGGCCTTCCACTTTCAAGCGGCACGCCAGCTCGATCGACTCGTCAACGGTCCAGCCGCCCTCCACCCAGTCGGTGCCGGAAATGCGCGCGGTCAGCGGCAGGCGTTCGGGCCAGACAGATCGCACAGCGCGAACGGTTTCCAGCATAAAGCGGATGCGGTTTTCAAAGCTGCCTCCATATTCATCCGTGCGCTGGTTCGAGATGGGTGAATAGAAACTGTGGATCAGGTAGCCATGCGCGGCATGCAGTTCGAGCCATTCAAACCCGGCAGCCAGCGCGCGCCGGGCGGCAGCCTTGAAAGATTCTTGCACCGCGCGGATCTCGCTGAGGTTCAGTTCGTGGGGAAGGCCGTATCCTTCATTGTAAGCAACCGGGCTCGGGCCAACAACCTGCCAGCCAAGCGGCGCGTCGGGCGGGATCAGCTTTCCGCCATCCCAGGGGCGCTGGGTGCTGGCTTTTCTGCCGGCATGGGCGATCTGAATCCCCGCAATTGCGCCGTTTTCCCTGACCATGCGGGTCATGCGGGCCAGCGCTTCGATATGCTCGTCAGACCAGATGCCAAGGTCATGCGGCGTGATGCGGCCGCGCGCTTCCACCGCGGTTGCTTCGGCAATCACCAGTCCCGCGCCGCCTGCCGCGCGGGCGCCCAGATGGATGATCTGCCAGTCGTTCGAAAAGCCATCGGTGTAGCTGTACATGCACATCGGCGAAACGCCGATCCGGTTGCGCAGGGTGATTCCTTTGATTGTGATCGGGTCAAAAAGGTGGGGCATGTGATTCTCCAATGTGGACAAGATTACTTCTGGGCGGGTCATTGATTTGATTGTACCCAATATTGGCAGGATGCGCCTCTGGGCAGCCCATAGAGAGATTTTCTATGCGCGCTTCCTTGACTTTGATACAAATCTTCTTATCATTCTCCAATAATACTATCTTATAATCACCCAAATACTCTGATTAATAATAGATTGAGGTGCATCCATGTCAACGACCCCCTCCGCCAATACACCCCCGCTGGCCCCGGGCTTGCCCTTTGTTGGTTCCATCCTGGCGCTATCCAATGATGCCCAGGATTTTTTCTATACCCAGTATCGCAAACTCGGGCCGGTTTTCCGAGTACGGGCTTTGGGCAACGAGTTTAAAGTGCTGGCCGGGCCGGAGATCAATATGCTGATGGGAACCCAACCCGACGCCTTTAGCGCCTGGGACACCTGGGAACCTGTGGTGCAAGATTTTGGCGGCAAGAAAACCATCACCATGCTCGATGGCCCCGAGCATGCCCGCATGCGCCGGTTGATGCGTAAGAGTTTCTCGCGCGAAGCGCTGGTCTCGAACGTGCCCCAGGTGGTTGCCTTGATCACCGAACTCATCCAGCAGCAGGAGTTGGGCCAGCGCATTCCGGCAGCCCGTTTTATGCAACAAATCACGGCCAATATTCTGGGTGTATTGAGCAACGACCGGGTGCCGGGCGAATATTTTGACGATATTGTGACCTGGTGGACGATGCTTTTGGAAGTACATGTCAGCCATCTCAAGCCGGCCAGCACGCTCCAGTCGGCCAGGTATCAGCATGCCCATCAGCGCGCCAAGGAATTTGCCAGCCTGGTTTTTGAAGAGCGCAAGAAAAATCGGCCTGAAATAGATGAAGATAATTTGCTGGATAATCTGGCCGACACCAGCAGCCAGGACCCCGATTTTTTGAGCCATGATGAGGCGCTGTTCCTGACCCTGGCGGGATATTTTGCCGGGCTGGATACAGTTGCGAATGTCTCCTCCTTTATGCTCTACGAATTGCTGCAACATCCCGATATTCTGGCGGAGGCCCGCGCCGAAGCCGATCGGGTCTTTGCGGAAGGCGTTCCCACGCCAGAATCTTTCCGCAGCATGCACACTTTGCATGTGGTAGCCCAGGAAACACTGCGCCTGTATCCAATTGCTGGCGTGCTGCCGCGCAAGGCGCTCCGTGACCTGGAATACGGCGGATATGTCATCAAAAAAGATGAACATTTCATGATTGCCAATGCCGCTCCGCATTTTTCGCCCGAATTTTACAAAGACCCGTACAAATTCGATATTGACCGTTATCGCGAGCCGCGCAACGAGCACAAGAAACGCGGCGCTTTTGCCCCATTTGGCGCTGGGCCGCATACCTGTCTGGGCGCAGGGCTTGCAGAAGTGCAGATAATGCTGGTGGTGGCGACCATGCTGCGCTATACCGAATTTACAATGGACCCTGCCAATTACAAGCTAAAAAAAGCATACAGCCCATCCATGACCCCTAAAGGCTTTGGGATTAAGTTCAACGCATGGCGTTCTTGATTCGAGAACAAAATCTATTTTCATTCTTAAAGCGTCAAACGCATGCTAATAATTTCAAAAGGCTTGAAAGAGAGTTCCACGCCGCCATCCTGCCAGTCGAGATGGGAAATCTCGTCTTCGAGTAAATTTACCAGCGCGGCCGACTGGACAGGCAACGGACTCGTCAAGCGCAGCTTGCCCCGTGTTCCGCGCGCCTCGTACAGGCGCAGGATCAGGGCCTCGCTGTCCTCGGCCTTCTTGATGGTATCGAGCAGGACGGCGGGCTGATTGAGCGAGAAAAAGGCTTGTTGGATGTCCTGTCCGCCGGATTTTGCCGTCAAAAGGGGCACGTTGAAGCAGCAGGCGGCTTCCGTTATACCGGCAGACTGCGGATTCCCCGCGTGCGGGCAGAGGGCGAAACGGAATTGGTGCCGGCCCTGATCGGCCTGCGGGTCGGGGTAGGTGGGCGCGCGCAAGAGTGACAGCCGCAGAATGTTGCCGTGCGCAGCGTAACCGTACTTGCAATCGTTCAGCAGCGCCACGCCAAAATCCGGTTCGGAAAGATCCGCCCATTTGTGGGCAGGAACTTCAAAACGGGCCATATCGTAGGATGTGTTGAAATGTGTCGGCCGCTGCACATGCCCAAACTGGATTTCATAGGTGGCATAGGATGCGCGCAGGTTGAGCGGGAATTCCACCTTTAGAAATTTTTGCTTTTCGCGCCAATCCACCTGACAGGCAAAATCAAGCCGCGCTGAAAGCGCATCCAGCGAAACAACCTGCCGGATCGTGCTGTGCGGGGAAAGCACGTATTCAAATGCGATGGCTGCGCGCAGAGGGCCGGATTCGACAATGTTGACCGAGCTTGCGCCGCCCATGACCAGCTTTTTCTCCAAATGAAAGGCATCCACATCCCAGGCTTCCCAGGCATTAGGCAGATCCTCGTAGAGCACAAAGGTGTTGCCCGCCTGGCCGGGTTCGATGCTTTCGCGCTGGGCGGATTTGTCGAGCAGGCTGGTCAGCCCGCCCTGGCGGTTAAAGACGGCCTTCAAGAGAGTATTTTCGAGAATAAAGCCGGGTTCCGTCTCGGTCACGGAAACGGTTTCAGTCGTTGTCGCCGGAGTCTGGATGGCATAACCAAGCGAGGGTGCGGAAACCAACCCCAGGCGGCCGCCCAAGTCCACCACTTCGGTCCGCGGAAAACCCAGGGTGTTGAAAACAAAAATCTTGTCAGTTTCAGGTGCTGAGGTACCAGGTGTCAGGGCCTGGAGGGCTTTTTCGTGGAGGGCCGCGGCCTGCTCCAAAACAACTGCGTAGTCTTTGGTCGAGTCCGCATAGACTTCGCCAATCGACGAGCCGGGGATGATGTCGTGGAACTGGTTGGTCAGCACCAGTTTCCATAGTTTTTGCAAGGCATTTGCCGGGTAGGCGAGTCCGCGCGTGACCAGTGCCAGCGCAGAGAGCATCTCCACATCCCGCAATAAAAGCTCGGATTGGCGGTTAAATTTCTTATTCCGCGCCTGCGAAGTGTAGGTGCCGCGATGCAGCTCGAAATACAACTCACCGACCATGACCAGCGAGTCTTTCAGGTCAGCCGCGCAGCGGGCAAAAAACTCGTGTGGTGAACGGATCTGGGTGCGCGGCAGGCCGTCTACATCGGCCATGCGGCGCAATTGTTCAAGCATGGCCGGTGTGGGGCCGCCACCGCCGTCACCGTAGCCGAAGAGCAGGTAGCTTTCGTTGGCGCGCTCGTGGTCTTTGAAGTTACTGACGCTGTACAGCACTTCCTCGACATTGGCCAGCGAGTTATAGGTGTCGGCCGGGGGGAAGTGGGTCAGGATGCGTGAGCCATCAATGCCTTCCCACAGGAAGGTGTGGCTGGCAGGCTTGTTGAACTGGTTCCAGGATAGTTTTTGAGTCAGAAAATAGTCGATGCCGGCCAATTTCATGATTTGGGGCAGCGCGCCGCTGTAACCGAAAACATCCGGGTTCCAGAACTCCTGGCAGCGCAGGCCAAACTCGGCTTCGAAGAAGCGCTGCCCATACAGGAACTGGCGCACCAGCGATTCGCCGGAGGGGATGTTGCAATCTGGTTCGACCCAGGTGCCGCCGACCGGGATGAACTGCCCGGCATGCGCTTTCTCAACGATACCTGCGTACAGCTCAGGGTATTGTTCTTTCATCCATTCAAGTTGTTGGGCTTGCGAACAGGCAAAGCGGTATTCGGGATACTCATTCATGTAGCGCGTGGCGCTGGCAAAGGTGCGCACGCATTTGCGTTTTGTCTCGGCAATGGGCCACAGCCAAGCTGTGTCGATATGGGCTTGCCCAATGGCAGATAAATTATGCTGGCCGCCGCCATTGTGCGCCGAGAAGAAACGGGCGGCGATTGCGTGGGCCGCTGGCCAGGTGGATTTGTCATTCAGCAGGATGGTATTGACCATTTCATTGGCCGCAGCAAGCGCCTGACCGCAACGCGGGGTATTGGCAGGCAGGTGCAGGGCCATATCGGCGATGACTTTCAAATCCCAATAAAGGTTCCAGACGTCGCGGTCAAATACAGCAATTTCAGCCTGAACCAATTCGCCGATATGGAAATTGTGGGCCTGGTTATCCAACCCGAACAAGCCGTTACAGGCTACTTCAACATAAAATTCAAATGATTCGCCTCCGTGCGCTTCTTTCGTAATGCAGAGTTCTTTGCGGACGGGCTCAGGCAGCCAACCGTTAAAAGAACCGGTCAGGCCTTGTAGTGGAACGCCATCCTGCCAGATGCAGGCCTCGGAGGATGAGTCCCACAACAGGTGCACTTCCCGCCCCTGCCAGCCCGATGGGATTTCAAGATTGACCCGGAACCAGTGGGTGGACCAGAGCGGGCCAAATTTTTCGCCTGTATTTGTCGGGCGGTAGTCGCCCTGCATGGCATCCCGGTAGGGAATCCGTCCGGGGGCATGGTGAACCGCAATCGACACCGGCTCACGCACAGGATAGAAAAGGGTTGTAAGTTTTGTGGAAAAATTTTGAGCTCTTTGGCGGGTCAGTTCGATGTGTTTTTGCATTGTGTCTCTACATTTCTTCAATCTGCATCAAAATAAATTGGGTTGGAGATCAGCGCCGGAAGCATAGGCACGCCGGGAACAAACTCGCGCAGAACTTCGACGCGAGCAAATCCGGGAGCATCCAGTGTGAAATGTCCCTGAAAATTTCCGTTTGTTTCAGCTTTCAGAAGCGGGGTGCCGCCCTGTGCTGTAACAATCTGCAGAATATCGCCGGCGCGCAAATTGCCGACCATGATCTGCATTTCCCTGGATTGAGAGAAGCGAACGCTGTGACCCAGGATGGCGTCCCCGGCAGTCAATTCCAGCGTTGGACCGTCCGGCGCGTAGACGATGTAGGCGTGTCCTTGCCGCAATGCGGAAAGAATATCGGATGGGCCTGCAGATTGAGAATAGACGCAGGTGGTCGGGCCGCCAAGAAACAGGAAGAGTTGACTGCGATGATAATCGCTCCCGCCACAGATAGGGACTTTTTGACCGGCAACGAGAAGGCTGTGCCAGAACCCAAGGGCCTGGATATTGGACATGCGCATCGGCCCGTTCCAGATTTCAAGGCAATCATAGGGTAAGGAATTCATATCGAACAAGAACGGACAGCCCTCATCGAACGGGTGATTGACGGTAATGAGCGCGCCACGCTCATGCGCGCAGGTGAAATGCGCCTGCACTTCTTCGGGTGTGTTTGCCATGAACGAGCCGTCGTAAGGCCGATCCACACCGCTGAAATTGGCGTGGCCCTTGTAATGCGTCCACTCAACTCCGGGGATGAGTGTCAGCCCGGGGATGCACGGTAGGGCGTCGGCTGAAATCGTCTGGTTATGGTCGGTGATGACCAGGAAATCCAGGCCGTGGCGCAGGGCCTGATGCCCCAATTCGTTGAGGGTCAGGACGCCATCCGAAGCCAGGGTATGAGTGTGCAAATCGCCTTTGAGCAGACGTAAGCGCTTGGGGGCAAAGTTCAACTCGTAGGTGACAGTGACTCCTTCCGGTGCGACTTTGTAGGCGCCGAGCAAAATTCGCCATTCGCCAGGAAGCAAGCGGCAGGCTCGGTAGCCGGGTGTGGCGTACGTCTCGCTGATCTGGAAACTACTCTTGTCCGAACCAGAAGCGCCGACCTGTGTGCCGTCAGGGGCAATCAATCCCAGATCGATAATGTTTCTCTCCTGCCGCGCGGTAAAACTGCCATGTGCAACGCCGGTTTCGTCCCCATGATGGCGTTCATAATGGTAAGAGAGAGAAAATGACTCAACTTCGGGCGGCATATCGAAAGGAATGGTCAGGTACTGGCCTTCCTGTTGGGAACCGACAAAATACTGGATGCGCAGCGGGTTGTCCATGGCTCTCCTAATCAGCGGGGATTGGCCCGAGAATGGAACTCAGAAACAGGCGGATATGTTTGTCCCACAGGAACCAGTTGTGTTGGCCATCTTCTTCGTGGTATTCAGAGCGCACCCCCAACGACTGGCAAGCGACGTGAAAGTGGCCGCTGAGCGCGTAAATATCTTCCTGGCGGCCAACGCTGATGAAAAGATGCGGCAGCGCAGACGGGTTTTGGGCAGCATTTTGCAGCCAGATTGCCGGATCGTTCTCGCTCCCGGAGAGCTTATTCAGGTCACCGAACAACAGAGAAAATTCGCGCTGACGCAGGTTATCGGCGAATTTTAGAATTTCGAGAGACAGCACACCCGAAAAACTGGCCGCCGCGGCATAACGTTCCGGGTGGAGCAAAGCCGCTTTAAATGCGCCGTAACCGCCCATCGAATTCCCGGCGATGAAAGTATCTTCCCGGCGTGGGGACAGCCCAAGCACATCGCCCAGGTAACGCGGCAGTTCATCGGTCAGGTAAGAAAAATAGTTTTGACCGTTGGGCTGGTCGGTGTAGAAACTGCGACCGGCTGAAGGCATGACCACCACCAAGCCGTAAGCGGCGGCGAGAGTCTCAATGGAAGTGTATCGTTGCCAGGCGCTGGCGTCGTCGCTCAGGCCGTGCAGCAGGTACAAGACTTTCCGCCTGGCAACAGGTGTGGCGCTTATTTTCCCGGGGTCGGGGATGATAATGTATAAGGGATGGGTGACCTTGACGGTCTCGGGGACGTGATCCAGACGGAGGAGTGCCATCGCGCACCTGCCTATTCTATAACCGCTTCTGCCTGTGTCGACGATTCGGCAGGTTTTTCATTGAAGTTGATGAACCATGAGATGGCAAAACTAATCATCATTAGTACCGGCGGGACAATCGTCATCAGGAAGCGGGCGGCCTCATCCGGGTTCGCGCCGGGATTATCGCCGCTCTCGAATCCGTAAATCTGAAAAACCAGGAGATAGGCTACGCTGGTGAAAAGACCGTTCAGGCGGTTCATGAACCCCAGCGCACTGGAGATAATCCCCTCCCGCCGCAAGCCGTGTTTGCGCGTATCCTCGTCCATGATCTTGGCGCCAATCAAATCCATGGTAGTAATGACGCCCGCGAAGCCTAGGCCGATAAAAGCTGAAAAAGCGACAGCCATCACAAGGTTCGAAGCAAAATACAGCGGGATGAACGTAACGGTCAGAATCGCCAGGGAAAGCCGCCAGATGGGTAGCAGCGAAAATTTCCTGATCAGCCAGGCCCAGAGACTTACACCTGCAATTGCAACTAACAGCACTGCCGCCAGCAGGAATGTGGATTGCCCGCTGGAAAGACCAAGGGCATATTGAACGTAGAATGCTACCGAAGCAAGCACCAGCGACATGGCAGCACTGTAAAAAGCATTGGCAAGCCCGGCTATCCAAAATTTCTTATTGGTCAAGAGATCCTTAAGCGCCTTTAATAGGCCCGGTTTAGCTTCATCGGGTTCAGGTTCCTTTTCCCGACAGGTAAAGGTCATATACAGGATAACCACCCCACCCAGGATGCCGTAGATGATGGACGTCAGGCCATAGCCCAGCGCTTCGGTTACCATCGGGGTAAGGGCAATGCTGATGATCATTGCCACCAGTTGAAAAGCCTGGCGCATAGCGTTGGTCTTTGCCCGGCTGGAATCTTCGCGGAACAGTTCGGGGAATAATGCGCCGTAATTGGCATTAATCACTGAATCGAGCGTCCCGGCCAGGATGTAGAAAAGCATACCATAGGCAAAGATGGAATTGCCTGCAAGAAAATCGGGCGCGTTGTAAAAGGCAATAAAACTAAGGATCAGGAGTGGAGTACCAATCGCCAACCAGGGGCGTCGGCGCCCCCAGCGTGAGCGCGTCCGATCAGAAAGGAAACCGTAAATGGGATTGTCAAGAGCATCGATAATTGTGTAAATTAGCAACATGGCCGCCCATTGCTGGGTTGTCACCCCCATGCCAAGTACGTAGTAAGTAAACGCAAACGTTTTGAGCATGTTGATTGGGATAGATGTGCCAAACATGCCAACTGCATAGTTAAAGGATGTTGCACGCGACTGGGGCATGGCCAAAACCTCCTGAATTGAAATCGAATTTGCGGTTATTGAAATGTTTCGTTGGCGACTCAATTATATATTTATTGTTTGGCGAATGTGTTCTTTCTGTGCATCTTTCTGGTTCTTCCAACCGGCCTCCTCCTTTGGCACGAATGATTCTCGAATGCAATAAGCGAATTGGTTTTTTCTTACACCTTATTTTTGCGCAAACAGACGGTATTTCTATTTTTTAGTGCAAACAGAAGCGGTTTCTAATCGCTCTACGAAGCCAAAACAGTACCTTTCCAAGCACAAAGCCAGTTCCGCTGAAAATTGCTTTTGGCTTAGCAAGTCAATTTGTAACCCATTTTCGTGCCAGACAACCAGCCCCGGTATGTTGAGCAAATCACGCACAATGCGTTTTT
>JAKLPV010000084.1 GCA_022013685.1 Anaerolineae bacterium | reverse complement strand
GTAAATTTCGCTAAATCTGTCATAACCTCTCCTACCCAATCAACAATGAAAAACGATGTTGCAATTGCGAAAGATGAATTTCCAAAATGGAATCAACCGGAAGGTTGTTTTCAGAAATTACATTCGCGGTGATCTCATCAAATGCTTGTCCAAGCTGCTGCTCGAAACGTGTCCATAGCTGCACAGATTTGTGCGCGCGCCCAGTCTCAAACGTTTCCCTGAGCACCGGAACAAGCTGCTCATTTTCGCAGCGAAGCCCATCGAGGGCATCGTGCCGCACAGGAAATTGCTCCATTGACTGGCAAAAGCGGCTTTGCGCTGAGCGGCTGACCAGAAAAGAAACCAGTTCGAGCGCAAGATGTTCCCTTGCCGGATATTGGCGGGTCGCTTGCCAGATGACAAGGTTATCGCCACTGACAAAGGGAACTCCCGGCAACGGATGAACTCCGGTAATAGCCACAAGTTCAGGACTTTCCTGGGCAAGTACAGCCGGAAAACCGCAATCGGCAAGCACCACCGATATCTCGCCTTTTCTGAAGCGATCCAGGGTTTCTTCATAACTCAAGCCAAAATCGTCAGGCGACATCAAACGATACAATTCAAAGAAGGATCTCAAGCCCTGGCGTGTATCAGCGCTGGTAAGCAGCACCTGTCTGCCATCCTCATTGAGAAAATTTCCGCCAGCGCCCCAAACCCAACTGGAGGCGAGATGTACCCGGTCAAGGTAAGGTTTGCCTGAAGGCAGCACAATGGGTGAATGAAAACCGCTTTCACGCAACTTGCGGATCGTTTCCAGTATCGCTTCGGGCGTGTCAAAAGCTTCCTGCGCATCAATTTTTGCCGTTTCCAGATGATCGCGCCGGTAGTGAACCAGAAACGTAAACGATGACCACGGAATTGCCCAGACGCGCGGATCGCCTTGCAGGGTTGCGCTTTGCCAGGCTGGGGCGGTAAAGACTTGCGCGCCGCCTAACGTGTCCACTTCACGCTGTGAAAATTCGCGAACTGAGTTCATTGTCACCAGTGAACTGACCCAGGTTGAACCAACATGCGAAATATCTGGCCCCTTGCCCTGAAGCGCGTATGTCAGCAATTGTGCCCAGGCATTTTCCCAAGCCATGTGGATAACATCGATCTCAACATGGCGAATTTGCTCAAATTCATTTAGCAACTGACGCAGTTCTAACGTTATATCGCCAATGATCGAAAACGAAAGCTTTTCTGCCATAGTTAGATCACCTCAACTTTCACAAGCAATGATCCTTTGAAAGATACCGAAAAGCCAGGATTTGAGCCGTCAAAACGGGCAACTTCCTGGCCCGTCACATAATCCCAGGCCCGGTACATTTTCGCTCGATCCAAACCCCGCAACTGGACACGGCCCGAAAAGCTTTGTTCCAGGCCTTGAGAGTAGAAGGCGTAATAAAGCGTTCCATCTTTGCGAATAACATGGGTTTCGGGCAGATCGAACGCCATATCGTACAGGTTGAGATATTCACCCTCGGCCAGACGATGCACGTTATAAATCCCAAACCACTTCCGCCACTCAGCTTTTTTCTCGCCAGGCAGGCTCCAGACTTCGTTAAGCCGCGTTTTCACTGATTCATCATCCGGCCAGATGAATTTTGTGGATGGTACACCGCCCGTTCCAAGTTCGCTGGCAAAGTCGATGCCGCCATCCGAGAGTTCAACATGGTCGGCAAAGACCGCCGCAGTTGGCCCCATAAGCGCCTTGTAAAACTTAATCCGCTGGCGGATCTGTTCGCTGGAGGTCGGGTCGGCGGTGACAGTTTGGTCGGTACACGGGATGAGTTGCAGGCTGAGTGGGGTGCCACACGGACAGATTTGCGTCACCGAATCTGGGCGAAGCTGGCGGGTGATGTCAAAAATCAACTTGTAGGCAGCACCCATCGCCTCAGTGGATTGTTCGGGGTAGTCATGCTGGTGGGCAGGGTTGTGACAGGCCGGAATGGTGTAGATGTTATCGAGCTTGTGGCCGTCGAAACCCCATTCCGCAATGAAACGGCGAGTGACTTCAGCGGTGTGCGCCTGCACTTCGGGCAGGGCCGGGCAAAGCATGGCCAGGTGACGATTATTGCGCGCCACGGAGCCATCAGCATTGAGAATTACCCACTCAGGGTGCTGCCGGAGCACCTGACTGATGCCGTACTTGTGGCTTTCCCATTCGCCATGTCCATCCTCTGCACAAAGCGGGTACCACCAAATTTGCGAAAAGGCGCCCGCCGCATGGATTTCGGCATTCATCCGGCGCATATCGTCTGCGCCATTGGGGAAGGTTTCGGCGCGCGGGTTCCAATCAGCATAGGCGTCGAACCAGCGGTCATCGAGAGTCAGCCATTGGATGCCGAGTTCCTTCAACACCGGCAAAACGCCTGTCATTTCAGCGGGTTTGACATCGAATTCGTAGCCCCATGAGCACCAGGCCGGTTCATAATTAGCAGGGAGCGGTTCGGGCGCCTTGACACCCTGAGCAGCGAGCCGCTCACGATAGAGCGCGAGCGGCGCAAAAAAGTCGCCAGTGTGCAGGGAAATGACCACTTCCAAACCGTTGAAGCTTTCGCCAGGCTGGAGTGTGACTGGCTGTCGCAGTTGCAAGGTAGCAGTAACGCCTTCCTTGCCAGACGCAACCGGCATGTGCCAGTCTTTGGGCTTCGGCTCGATGTGCATCAGGGCAATCCCTTGCGTCTTGCTCCAAAAATAGACAAGCGGAATGCCGCCGCCCTCGCCATCCTGCAGGTGGCCGAGGAAATTTTCACGCGCAAAGTCATGCGGCAATTCAAAAGCAAAATCCTGGCCCCAATGGACAGCAGCACCCTGCATCGTCCATAAGGGTTGGCGGGTAAATTCTGGAGCAAGATCGATGCGTGGGGCGTCGAAACGGTCGAAGCTGAGTGGAACATTTCCGGCGTTGGTCAATGTTGTTTTGACGGCAACAGCTTGCGGGGAAATTAATTTCAAAACCAGATGCAGGCGTAGGATCGCGCCAGAGGGCAACGAATAAGTTCCAGCCGCCGACCAATCTCCCACTTCCACCTGCGTCAGCCTGTCATTGAGCAGGTTCTGACCGTCCGCGTAAAGCCCTATCTGCGCACAGGCGAGATCGTCAATTTGAATGCGGAGTTGCGCATCAAGTTTGATCATAGGGTTGGGATTCCAAAGAGTTTGGCGGCGTTGTTGTAATAGACTTTTTTGAGCACCTCGTCGGACAGGTAGAGGCCGCAAACATGCCAGCGCCCCTGACCAGGGATTTCGCCGGTGTTGTAGTTGAAATATTCATCATCGGTTTCGAGAAAACGGTAGGCCAGGCGATAGGCATCCAGATCTGGGCTCAGGTCGGAACCGAAAAGAATGCGATCTTGATATTGGAGGAAAAAGCGGCGGGCGGTATAAGGCTGGCGACCAAGTTCGCCGATACGGGCAGAGATGTCAATGTAATAGTTGGGACAATCTTCGAGCATCTGCCCAACCCAGCCCAGGTTTTCGCCATAGCAACCAACGTGAGCGCCGATAAAGGTAGTGTTTTCGTGGCGGCTGACGAGGTTTTTGAAACCTTCAAGAATGCTGATAAAAGGTGGGAAGGGCGGGCTGGTAAAGGCCCAATCAGGATTGGCGCCAATCTCTTCCCAACGCTCGTTTTTTTCGTCAATCGGGTCAAAAAAAGCAACCGGGTCCGCGACATGGGCCAGGACGGGCAGTTTCAGTTCGCCCGCAGCCTGCCAGATCGGGTCAAGGCGCGGGTCATCGACCTTGGCGAGCTCGCCCTTATGGTCGAGAACGTGCAGGCCAAACGGCTTCCAAATTTTGAGGCCATCCGCGCCGCGCTCTTTTTGAATTTTAAGCCGCCCAGCAGCCCACTCAGGAAATTTGTTGCCAAGTTCAGGCCACTTGCTCCAATCGACACCACCAAAGATACGGAAACGTTCGGGCGCCGGGGCTTTGAAATGATCAAGATGGGCCGTCAGAATCTCCTCGCCCCAGCCGCCATCGAGGTCAACGTATATACGCACACCAGCCTCATCGAGCAGGTCAAGCAGTTCGGAAAGCGGTTTTGTATCCCAGCCGCCTCCAAAAGACTCGCCTAAGTGGTTATGCGCATCAATAACTGGAAAGCGCGGTCGATCAACCTTGGTGGTTTTGGTAACAAGCCTAGATTTGGGGCGGAAATTTTCAAGGAGCATGGGTCAGATCCTATATCAAGCAACGTGAATGCTTATGCCAATTTGCTGCAGGCTGTCCAGAAAATCGGCCGGAGAATTTTCATCGGTTACAAAGGTGTTGATACTCTCAATCGGAGCCAGGAAAGCCGTTGCAACCGCGTTAATTTTTGTATGATCTGCAACCACAATCACCTGCCGCCCTGCTTTGAGAATAGCGCGATCGGTCATGGTTTCCGGGAGATAATCGTTAGTCAGACCGTTCTCGAGGCTGATGGCATGGACGCCAATAAAAACCTTATCCGCGCGGACTTCGGCCAACGCCTGTTCGGTAATATGGCCGATAAATGACATTTCACTGGGGCGCAACATGCCCCCCAGCGCGATCAAATTAATGCCAGGCAGCCCTGAAAGAGTGTTCATCACCGGCAGGGAATTGGTAATGACCGTCAGATTCTGGCGCGAGCGCAAATTACGTGCTACTTCCAAAACAGTTGTCCCGGAACCCAGGAAGATGGTTTCTCCGTCGCGCACCAGGGCAGCAGCAGTCTGACCAATACTTTGTTTCTCAAAGAATTGTTCCTGCTCACGCTGCAAAATGGGCAGTTCGGGAGGCGCCTGTTTCATCGAGAGCGCTCCACCATGCACTCGATGGAGCTTGCCCTGTTCGGCCAGAGTTTCGAGATCGCGGCGGGCAGTGGCTTCACTTACTCCAAACTGTCCAACAATATCTGCCACGCTCAAACGTCCCTGGCGCGATAAAAGGGTAACAATATTATTTTGACGTTCTTCGGAAGAAAGGTATTCGCTCATATTCGCTCACTTTCAATCATTATCTGTCATTATTTTAGCGCGTTTCTGATTGTTGTCAAGCATGAATTTCAAAAATCATGTCACAAAGCGTAATTTCAAGTCTCGGCTGTTGGCGACATTGTGATTCTTTTTGGGAAAAGACGAGACCGGGTGACGATAAATAAAGCACACACGAACTCGAATCACAATCCAAAAATCAGTGGTTATTCTTATCAAAAATATGCAAACTTGGTTCTGTACCCCGCCGCATCGCGGGCCATCAGAAACACACAAACCATCGAAACAGCGATCTGTTTTCCCGGCATTAAGTAAAGGTAAACATGGCGCTGAAAACAAAAAAGCGCCCGTCGCTGGGCACTTTTCGGCTCAAAATCACCAAAAAATCTCACAAAACCTACATAAAAAACAGAACTCCCGAGAGAATTAAGTTCTCTCGGGAGTTCTGTCCTGCCGGATTTACTTCGATCCGGCCCCGACGGGAAACGAACCCGCAGAGCGTAACTGCTAAAGTGGTTTTCGATGAACTTAGTTTTATGTCGTCAACTAGGCGTCTTGTACCCAACGACAATGAGATTTTATAACGACTTGCTTTGCATGTCAAATGGTTTTTGGGCGACTTTGGAAAAGTCGAGACTTATGTCCACTTATGTCACAATCTTACACATTTTCCACTTTGATCCGCCAAATTAACCGGATTCATCTCGGCATAAACCCAGCCATTTAGCGACAGCAGACGATTGGAGTCGCCGCCCCAGACATCGCGAGGCAGAAAGCGATTAAGATAAGGAGTATAGTGCCTAGCGCGCAAGTAGACCGAGTCGCCGGACTGGTACTCGGACGTAAATCCGTAAGTGGTTGCGCTGCTTCCGTTGCTTGTGGCAACATTCCCGTAGGGGTCGTAGGCCTTTGCCAGGGTCAGCGCGCCGGTTGAGTCGGTCAGTTGGCGCACGGAGCCGAGGGCGTCGCCTAAAAAGTATTCCATTTGGTGATTTGGTGATTGCGTGATTGGTGACATCGTGCCCGAAGGGTATTGAGCAATGCGGCCATAAGCGTAAAGATAATCACTTTCGCCATCGCTCAAGGCCTGGGTCAAGCCGGAGGCCAGATCCATGCTGAAGGTGGTGGTGACGCATTTGCGATCTCTTGCAGGCAAATATTGACAGTTACCAACGGGACATTATCAACCATTACGATGAAGGCTTCGCTGGTTCCAGACAAGGCTAAAAAGCTGTGTCGAAAATGGTTAGCCTTTTTAGTTATTCTGCTGGATTGGTCGCCAGACAAAATCTTTTTTTTCGGCAAAGGCCCAGATTAACAAATTGCGTAAGAACGTTGTCAGGTTACCAAAACACGATTATTTTTTTGACTCAACTTTCCCGCTGAACGGATTGATGAATATATCTACTAGTGCTGTATCTGTTTCATATTCAATGCGCCAGTCACCTTCACTCACATCAGCAAATATCCTACACCTATCCTGATTTACTTTCCCCCCGTTTATGTTTGCGATTTGAACAGCCTGTTCAGCCGTCGTTTTAAATTTCGTCAGTTCAATATTCTCCCAACGGAAGATGAATATGTTAGAAAACTCACCGTCCCCGGCCCATTGTGCTGTTCCTCTCCATGGGGTCAATGTCAAGTAGCGTGCAGAATAAACTGTTTCCCAACCTGTTTTGATCGTCTTGTAATAGACAATCTCAAAATCATTAAATCCGTCAAAGTTGTCACTGCAATCACCAATAAAATCTAACCTACGGATAGACCAGTTATCCAGGTCTAAAGGCTCATTCCATACCTTTTGACTTAGCGCACTGGCAACGCGCAAGAAGTCGGATTGTGTCCACGCGATGTTGTCATAATAGACATCCACATCATCGGGAGCCATTGCCAACGGTGTAAATGCATCCGTTTTGCCCTGATCCAGGGAGGCAAGGATGGTTTGCGAGTTGAACTGGTAATATCCCCATCTGTCGTCAGGATAACCACTCAGGGAACCTGGACTCGGCTCGGGCTTCGAATCACGGAGAAAGAACTCGTAGAACAAGAGCCCTATGGATGACTTATGGCTTTCGTAGTATCCGTAGGCCAAGGCAAGCAAAGCCATCAAAGAAGCAACAACGACAACACCTTTTACCATTCGCTTGCTCATATTTATCATCTCCTTGTGTGGTTTATGAGCTTTTTCAACTAACGCTGGCTATTGTATGCTCATTAATTTATTTATATAGTCGGTATCAAGATCGGGAATATACCAACCTCTATGTGTAAATGCCCGTTTAGCTTTTGTAAATCTCTGCAATTGCTCAACAGTGTTTGTAAACGTCCTTGCTCGTGCATAGAAATCCCACGGCATCGAATGCTCGTCTAGGCCGTCTTGATAATACTTCTTCCAGTCATAAATATGACCTGGAGTTTGATCTTTTGGTTTAAGTTTCCCTACGCTGTATTTTTCGCCTTTGAATACACCTGTGTAGCCCGGCCCGTTTTGAGCCATGGCTGCAATGATGTACTTATCAGTATCTCGACAGGCTGAACATGTATCTATGGCATGTTGAATTCGTCTTCGCATGAGGATAAAAGCGTTATTCCAAGTGTCTTGATCGAGTGGGGTCTCTAACGAGTATTTTTCGCAATCAACGTCATCTATTGGCGTGAAACACTTCACATCTCCAGTAAAGTTATCAACGTAACACCGCAGATTGTCACCCGCATTGAGGTTCTTTGGATCATCGCTACCGCTGCCGTAGGGATTCTCAGTTTGCTTATCGGATACTTGAGCGGGACCCCAGCTGTCGTTTGGATCATTAAATACCTGCCTCCAATCCCACGACGTAGCCCAACATTGAAGCGCAAGACCCATTGCAGCATAAGTATTTATCTCGTCTGTTTTCGAGAGACCTGGGAGAGTGACATGGGATATAACGATATCGGCGTTCAATCCGGGATCATCCTTACTGCAACCCCAATCTTTAGCCGCATGTAAACCAGTTGGATCTATATCGTTTATTGGATTTGCGTAGACATACAGCCACAGATTGTACGACATGGGTTGGTTTTCATCCCCACCCCAGGTGTCGCGGGAAAGGAATCGGCCTGTCGAAGGCGTATAGTGCCTAGCGCGCAGGTAGACCGAGTCGCCGGACTGGTACTCGGATGTGTTAGGATGTAATAAGCCCTTTTTGAAGGGCGCGGGTCCCGGTGGTATCCTTGAATCAGCTTTGCTGGCTGGGCGGGAATGCCGAAGGGATGTGCGGCGTTGGGTGCTCTCGGTATGGCTTATGGAATGGCAGCTATATCGCCAAGTCCGTGCCGGTGTTTGAGAGACCCGCCCGAATCTGGCTTGCATGAGAAGGCCCATTGAGGTCAAGCTCGAATTGGTGTATGGAACGCACTCACCCAAAAAATAACACTCCCATCGAGCAGAAAAACGCGAAAGGAGTAAATATGAGCAAACGTTTCTTCGGTTTCGACGTTCACAAGAATTTCATTGTCGCCGCCGCGGTAAACACCCATCAAGAAGTGATCGTCAGACCACAAAAAATCAGTTCAGTCGATTTGGAAGCTTGGGTTCCAAAACACCTCACCAAAAACGATGAAGTTGTCATCGAAGCAATGAGTTGCTCGTGGGTCGTTTATGATCTTTTGGCCCAACATGCTTCACGGGTGGTGGTTGCCCACCCTAATCACGTCAAGCTAATCGCCGCCTCATTCGTCAAAACCGACAAACGCGATGCGATTGCGCTGGCCCGTTTGCTGGCCGCAAACATCCTGCCCGAAGTCTGGATACCGCCAAAGCCGGTGCGTGAATTGCGCTCTCTCATCTATCACCGATCGAACCTGGTACACCAGCGGGCTTCTGCCAAATGCCGATTGCGCGGGATTTATCAGCAGTATCGGATTGTAGAACCAGAGGGCCGGGATGCTTTCACACCAGAGTATTGGGACAAGCTTGATTTACCGCCAGTAGAAAAACTGCGCATTCGCCATACCAGTGATGACATCCAATCGCTCAGCAAACAACTTCAAGAAACCGAAACGCTGATCTCGCAATTGAGCGCCCAGGAACCTTGGGACAAGGATGTTCCCTACCTGGTGCAATTGCCGGGCATTGGGTATCTCACCGCCATGACTATTCTGGCCGCCGTAGGTGAGGTTGGCCGTTTTCCAACCTCCAAAAAACTGGTCGGTTACGCGGGGCTGGGAGTCCGGATTCATGCTTCGGGCGAAACCAGCAAAAGCGGTGGCATTACCAAACAGGGACGCAGTGAGTTGCGTTATGCGATGATTGAAGCCGCCTGGAACGCCATCGACAACAGTTCTTTCTGGAAGCAGAAGTACGAACAACTGGCTGGCCGGATGAACCACCAAAAAGCAGCGACTGCCATTGCTCGAAAGCTGCTCGTGGTGGTCTGGAACGTTCTCAGCCACCATGAAGTGGATCGTAAGGCCGATCTGGAAGTGGTGGGCCGCAGTTTGTGGATTTGGGGTTCCAAAAACCGGTTAGCGACCTCGTTGGGCATGAAGCGCATCGAGTTTGCCGGAAAGCAGCTTCACAGAATGGGTATACATCTCGAAAAGATTACCTACTGCTCAACGATTTACAAAATTCCAGCTACAGGGCCTACCGAAGCCCCAGCGGAGAGCGAAAAGCTGGCGGCAGCGCAGAAAAGCAGTGAGCGGCATCCCAAACACGTAACCGTGTGAACTCCGCACAGGAGACCCGCGAAGGGGTTTTTCGGGCTTGCCGCTCACTTAAATTCTACACCCGCAGTCAAGCACCGTTTCATCAAAATGGATGAAACGGTGTGAAAATATTGGTTTGTCAAGGTGCTTGTAACGTGACCCGGCGCGTGCTATCATGAATTTGCCCCCCAATTCGAGAGACGAGCCGCTCTGGCGCAATCCAGTCGGTTCGTCTTTTCTATGGGGGAAGTGCTATTTGGCAAGAGTGATGTTTTGTTTTCGGCCTAATCTACTATACTAATCACTCATGGGCACTTAGCAAAAACAGTTTCTCCATACTCATAAAAAGACATGGAAACTACATTTGGTTCCTTCGGAGTAAATGATTGTTGTTTAAAATCATGCCATACCTCGATAGTAAGAAGTTGAGATGGAGATTCAGGTAGCCAAATTACGATACAACTTGTTCCCCGGAAATATGAATTATCATATTTTGGATTAACTTCCCATCCATTTCTGAATAAAAATTGTTTAAAGTGATCTTGGACCTGATTTGGCGATAGGCTAGTTCTTGCATTTATATACAGCCAACGGCCATGCGAAGTAGAACGGCCCACACTGCCGCTAATAGTACGCGAAGAAAACAATATTTCCGATGAAAAAGTTAATAAAATTTCCTGTTCCACATAATGATTAAGCATGTCAAGTTGATGAATAATTTTTTGTTCTGCTTGCTTAAAATCATCATACGGCTTTCTAATTCCAGCCCAAAATCCTAGCTGCAAAACGCCACCTATCGCTACTAGAATAAGTAATATTCGAGCAAAAGAAGGGATGTGGCTAATATTCCAGTCTGTGTTTTTCATTTTTCAACACCCCTTTCTAGGATTCTAATTGTCAAATTTAACATTGCTTCAAGGCGGGTAATATCTGTATCCAGTTTTATTTTAGTAAGAGTACCACTACAGATTGCTCCCGCGAACCTAGACTTTTTCTCGGAGTCAAAATAGTAATGATGATCGCCCCATGCTCCTCCACGATTTGAAACAGATTCGCCAGGGCTTTCTAAAAGACAGGAAGTAAATCTATCAGAAGGCGGCAGATTTTCTCCCATTGCATTCCGAACGCCTTCTCCAAGCCCCCAATCCCATTCAAAGGCTCTCACTGGATCATCATCGCTGAAAAATGACCACAAATGCCCAATATTCCCAATCCCACTGTGAGTTCTTATAGGGGAACCAAAAGTCACTACATTATTGACGAATATCCTTCCTGAAAGCGATTGAGCAGTCGAATAAGCCATTTGACCACCACCACTATAGCCAATAAACATGACATTCAGTTGGTCATCATTGATACATCCAAGGTCATAGGTATAAAGCATGGTTGCTAAAATTTCATAGGCTTTTACGATTGGCACAAAACTGATTTGGTTTGCAGCAGCCAAAGTTTCAAGAACATTATTTTTCCCTTTTGCAACACTATAACCGCCATCTCCATAGCCATATGGATATACAACGGTAGTAATGACCCCTTTATCTCTTAGTTTCCTCGTGAACGCTTTTTCTAAAGCACTCAGATCGTTATCCAAAGCGTTCTCACCCAGCTCTGGTCTTTCTACAACATCTCCCAATGACTCGTTCCCATGATTCCCCGCACCTGGGAAGAAGAAAACATAGCAATTCGCGCATAACCCCCATGGGTCCAGGAGATTTACAGGATTCCCTTCTACGTAATTCCACCGATTGAGCGAGCCTGGTCGGTTATACTCGCCCTGCCAGGTATCGCGGGTTAAAAACCGTCCAGTGGTAGGCGAATATGTCCGCGATCTCAGGTAGATTAGCCCTTGACTTTGATATTCATTGGTGAAACCGTATCCGCTGGAGCCGGCTCCGCTGGTGGTCTTGACTGTGCCATAGGGGTCGTAGGTTTTTGCCAGGGTCAGCGCGCCAGTTGAGTCGGTCAGTTGGCGGACGTTTCCGAGGGCGTCAAAGAGACAGGTTTTTGTGGTCTTAAATTTTCCGTATAGAGAACCTTACAAAAGACAAAGTGTTACTCATGAATGAATAACCAAAATAATACTTGCCCGCCATCCTGTCCATCTACAAGAATGGGCTGGCTATTACCCAACAGGCTCATAATATAGACAGCATTGGTTCCTGGTTCCCCATCGTATCCAGGGGCTGAAAAAGCAATCCACTGATTATCAGGAGCCCAAGCAAAAGACATAATACGCGTATCTTTTAGTGGAATTACAAAAGATTTCTTGACTTTCAGAGATGTCGGGTCAAATAAAAAGATTGTAGCATCGCTAGCAACCGAGATAAAACCATCTGGCGTCCAACGAGATATACCTTCCATTCCCAATGCGACAGGTTTTATTTTACAATCCCGGCTATTCTTATAGCAGTCCATATCAATAAGATAAGGTCCGTGCGCCGACGAATCCCGCGCATCAAATGGTCGGGAAATGTAAAAACTAAGATATTTTCCATCTGGAGACCAAGAAGGATTATGAATCGCAACATCCTTGTCATCTATCATCAAAGAAGATTTGACAATGAGATTACCGCTGTCGAATGATACAACAGCAATCCTATTATTGGCACATGAAATTGCCATCTCAGTACTATCAGGAGCCCAAGCCGGAACATCGGATGAAGGTACACACCCAGGAATACTATAGCCTCGGACTTGATCAGTTTCGAAATCAACAAGCGTTAATTCATACTTACTAACTCCAACAAACTTTGAGAATGCTAGTTTTTCCTGGCTAGGCGCAACCGTAAAGGTAGAATTTACATTGTCTCCTGAAAAAAGTACCCTATACTTCATATCGTCTATTGAAATAATTCCTATTTCAGGCACATTAATATAATCAACCTTTAGATAGGCGAGGTATAGATTAGACGGTATTCCTTCCAATATTCTTGTAGGAACGGCAGACGCGCTCGTTGGTTTTAAAACTGGTGTCGTTGTAATCTTTTCCAAAGGCGTAGACATTGCTTCGGCGACCAACGTGGGCGTTTGTACATGTACAAACGTTGGGGTTTCTTGTGTATATTGAGCAGTGCAAGAAATCGACAGCAGGATAACAAAGAAAACTGTAAAAACAGGAGATATTTTTCTCATTTCGCAATCGGTCCTTTTTGATTTTTCATCGTAATTCTGAGCATGGAACCCGTCTCGGTTTGCCAAGAAGATTGAAAATCAGCCCACCAATAATACTCTGTTTGATTATCAAACGGATTGTATATTCTCATCCATTGCCAAGCTGAACCGATATTCCATTCGTTCGATATTCCCGTGATAACGATCCAATGTTTTGCTATGCCTTCTGTTCCAAAAGGCCGATTAGGTGCTCTGGCATCAACAATACCATTGCGCAGTTGTCCAGAATTTCCATTTACCCGAATCCCGGCTATAACATAGCCACTATTTAACCAACCAGGAAGCAGCTTTATAAGCCTTTCGTAGCCACCCCAATCGGCAACGGATTGGGCGCTCCAAGCATACATGTATTTGCTGTAATGGGTATTTATAAACTTTCTGAGTTCATCCGACCCCGTATAGTCTGGAGCAACATTGGGTCTGTGCATCATAAAATCATCGACAACATCATTTGCAGTTAGCCCAGGAATAAGCCCCATTAGTAACGCGGCTAGCGAAAGCTCTCCACAAAGGCCTGAATGATAACTTAGCAGGTTGCCTTGGCGGTCACGATCCAATGGCCAAGTCGGTTCACATCTCGAAGGAATAAATTGAGATTGATCAGTTCCAGGCTGAACTTCACGTTCACTCATACAATTACGGTCATAAAGAATTGTAGGAGGCGTCAGCGGCGAACCAGCAAATGTAATGCCTTCTGGTGCCTGCTTTTCATCGTACATGAGCACTTCTGGCGCATTGATTTGCCCTGCACCTTGCCGTATGCAATCTGGCCCACATAAGACATTTCCGGTTGGATCGGTATAGTTCACCGGATTCCCCTCAACGTACCCCCAGCGATTAAACGACAGCGGAAGGTTGGCATTTCCACTCCAGGTGTCGCGGGTCAGAAAGCGGCCGGTGGCGGGAGAATATGTCCGCGATCTCAAGTAAATTAGCCCTTGACTTTGATATTCATTGGTAAAGCCGTATTCGCTGGAGCCGGCTCCGCTGGTGGTGTTGACTGTGCCATAGGGGTCATAGGTTTGGGCAAACGTCACGGCTCCCGTTTGGTCGGTCAGTTGGCGCACCGAGCCGAGGGCATCGCCGAGGAAGTATTCAGTTTCCAGTGTACCCGTGCCCGGCTTGCGAGATGTGTGATTATAAATATATTCATGCGCGCCAGAGAATCAAGATCAAGGAGTGATCTCGTATAAACCACTATAAGGATCTATGATTATCTTGAACAAAGGCTCTTCATGTGAACCACGATATTCAACCTGCCAATCTTCATATTGGAAACCTGCGTTGGGTGCGATCGACATAGTGATAGAACAAATATTTTCAACAGATTGTCTAATAGTTTTCCCGCCATTTGCCTCGGCTATTTGAAAAGCATCATTTGGGCCAACTGAAATTGTTTCCATATCAATATTTTTCCAACCAAAGATAGGGGGACGAGAAAATTCTGCGCCCCCTGCCCAAACTGCTTTTTTGTTCCAAAGGAACAATTTAATTTCCCTTGTAGCATATATCTTTTCATCGATCTTAAAATAGGTGATATGCGCATCTTCAAAACCAGAAGGGGCATTAGCACAGCTTCCTGTAAAAAGCAATTTATATATATTCCACTGCCTTAAATCATCTTGAACGGCAAATTGATTTAAAGCGATGGCAACCTTTAGATAGTTACTTGGTTGCCACCCTAATGTATCAACTGGCACCCCAACATATTTATTGTCACCTTCAAAAGGTTGGAAAATTTCCATTTTGTCCATCTCCAACATTGATAAAATGGTCTGTGGGTCGAATGTGTAATAGCGTACATCGTTGTAGCTTACAAGACCTTTTGGATAATCGGAAGCACTAACCCTTCCTGCATCAGAGCAACCAAAAGTCATTATCGCCAGTAGAGAGTATCCAATGAACACCGCTATTTTGATTAGTTTTATATTCATTCTCAATTCTCCTACTCGAACCCATTGCCCAGATTCATAATATATTGCCAGTTGAGGTCAAAAGGAATCACCCAATCGAGGCTTCTTTTTCTAAGTTCAATAATATCCAACTGGAATAATCTAATCTGGCGAAGGTTGTGATTGTAAGACTTTAGATCATCAAGTAAATATTTATTCCAGGAAAGGATTCCTTGTATTGAATCATTGGGTTTCCGTTGATAAATCTCTCTCAAGATAGCTACGCCATCTTTATTCAAGTTTGAACCTTCAGCCAAAGCAGCTGCAATGAATTTGTCCGTTGAGCTACAATTTACACAAGCATCAATAACTTGCGTAATTCGATTTCGCATTGCTTGAATAGCAATCACGGGGTTTTCTTGATTTAACCCAGGCAAACCCAAGCCAAAGCCATTTTTACGATTACCGCCTATCGGCTTCCCATAGATAGCGTTCATTTGTTCATCGGAAATATTACAAATACCCAAGCCAACTCCACCCCTATTCAACCAAGAGCTAATCTTAAAAAAGAGGCTGCCGCGAGTATCTGTCCAAGGAGTGTAGTAATTGCTCTCTATTGCAACGCCAGCGGCAACATAGGTATTTATATAATCACTTGGATCAGGTACCATAACTTTTTCAACAATACACATTCCCCGAAAGTCAGGTATTGTCCTTAATCCTTGATCCACTGCTAACCAAGTTGCATCATGTGCCAACTGGAAACACACCTCCATGCCATCAAAAAACATCGGTGGGTAGTCATCAGAAGTGGCTGAATGCCCTGTCGGATCAACAAAATTTACCGGATTCCCCTCGACATAGCCCCAACGATTGAACGACAACGGACGGTTGGCGTCTCCGCTCCAGGTGTCGCGGGTTAGGAAGCGCCCATTTACGGGAGAATACATCCGCGATCTCAGGTAAATTAGCCCTTGACTTTGATATTCATTGGTAAATCCATAAGTGGTTGCGCTGCTTCCGCTGCTTGTGGCAACATTCCCGTAGGGGTCGTAAGGTCTTTGCCAGGGTCAGCGCGCTGGTTGAGTCGATCAGTTGGTGCACGCTTCCCAGGGCGTCGCCCAGGAAGTATTCAAGGGGGTTAGGTGTTCTGGCCTCAGGCGTCAGATCAATTTGGGCGAGGCCGACCATAAGCGTAAAGATAATCACGTTCGCCATCGCTCAAGGCCTGGGTCAGGCTGGATGCCAGTTCCATTGTGAAGGTGGTGGCGCAAAGAGCAATTCAGATGGCAGAATGATGAAAGCGGCAGCAACTCTTGGTATGAGATTTTCCGGGATGTTTCGTGTCAACAAAAGGCCAAGAAATACGATTTATGGGTTTGGTGTTGGGGCAGTATCAAGTATATACCAGCCGGGCATATCAACAAGCCAGCCAATTATTTCATTTTTTGTCTTAATTTTCCACCATTGATAATCATCTGCATTGACCGGGCCATCTAAAACAGTAAATGTTTCTGTACCCATCAAAGAATCCAATTTTTGGGAAGAAAGTGATGGTTGCTCACGAACATTAAGATTTTTGCCGAGTTCAGTGACCTGATATGTCCAGCCCAAATGAATGCTGACCAACGGCCATAAAGCCGGTTCAATTGCTCCTTCAGGTGAAATGGCCGATGAGATAGCCTGCGTATTCACGTCAGCTACAAATAATTGATAGGGGCCGTAAGGACTTTCAGCTGTAAATTCTCTGCAGGTATCTTTATTTGTTGCCGAAAAAACGATGTATTTTCCATCAGCAGACCAAACCGGGTCCTTCTCAAACCAGGGTGATGTTATGAAGGGAGTAACTACCCCAGTGGACAGTTCCAGAATGCTAAGGTCCCGACACCCGTCAGCAGTCATTGAACCAAACACAAGCCTTTGACCATCTGGAGACCAGGAAATCCGACTATGATTATTTGCAATCGGGCCTGTAACTGCGCGCAGGTTTTCACCATCTTTGTCAATGATATATAGTTTGGCCTCAGGATAATTTGTTTCCTGGTCAGCCAAAAAAGCAATCCGCTTCCCGTCTGGAGACCAAGTGGGGTGTGTTAGGGCTCTTAGAAATATCAATTTTTTCAGGCCAGCGCCATTCGGTTTGATGATATATAACTCTGCTCCATTGGTAAAAGCAATGTAGTTGTTATCGGGTGACCAATTTGGGTTGTACAGCGCGTCGATAAGTTCATTGGTTAACGGTCTTCGATTTGTCCCATCTTGATTGGCAATATAAATGCTCGTGCCGCGCCCATTGTAAAACTCAAATGCCAGGGACTGACCGTCGGGCGACCAGGTTGGACTTCCATAGATGTTAATACCAGAATCCCAGCCAACGGGTTGCTCCAAAGTCAATTTTTCAGATAGATTTGATGTGTAAATGCCCGTGTTGCCTAAGACAAGAAAGGCAAACGCAATTTTGGCATTTTTATCAAACTTCAAAGCCGCCGCCAAAGTTGTTGGGGTTGGTTGGGGCATGGTTGGCGTTGCCGGGAAGGCTGGAACTGTAGATAACGCCACCGGGGTAGTTGTTGGGGAAGTGAAGCGAACATTGGTTGGGGCGAAAGGTGTCGCGAGAGGCGTTTTTTCGCCTACGCCAGAACACCCGAGCAAAACCACAACAACCAAGAGGCAGAATAAGCGGGGTATTTTTGTCGGCATGATAATCTCCATCCACAAGTCAGTGACGAATGTCTGCTACCTGGGGTCAACTCGGATAAGCCAGCCAGCGTGAGACATTGAGCCTTGAAATTCTTTTGACCAACTATAAGATTGGCGGGTATTCCTGAAGGGATTAATAATATTCACAGTATCCCCATAAATACTTTTGATAACAACCCAGTGGCCTACCCAATCTGGACCATTGGGGTCAATGCGCTCTTCATGGTCTTCCATGCGGCCATTGGTTGTATTCAGGATTCCTCCCACTATCAAGTAACTACCCTGCATAAGCATGGCCCTCATTTGCCCTAACAAGATAGACTGACCATATTGATTTACCTTCCAACTTGTCTTTAATTTTTGTATATTACGGTTGAACAACCGCACAGTGCCGTTGGCGTCCGTTTCGTATGTATCAATTTGCTTATCCGTATAGGTGGAAACACTCGCTCGCTCTTTCATGATACCTGCGAGCAGTCTTCCGAGGTCTTCGTAACTGGTGCCACTATCACCACAGCCATTTTTGTCGCAACCCCATTTATCCAGTTTGTTTACCAAATCATCAATATCGTACTCTCCTCCCAAAATAGCCTCAAGCACAATTTCAGAAGAAATGTGCCCACATAGATTAAGGTACTGTTTGTTCTCGCCATTTGGTCTAACATGGTAAATGTATTGACTTACACCTTCGCCACCATATGATGATGCTGGCTTAACATTGCTCGAAAATTGATTGATGCAACGAGAATCTGTATCTGGATACCAGTGTCCATCCCCATCTTCAATAATCCAGCATAATCCTGATGGATCAGTCCTATTGACCGGATTCCCATCAACATACCCCCAGCGATTAAACGACAGCGGACGGTTGGCGTCTCCGCCCCAAGTGTCGCGGGAAAGGAAGCGGCCGGTTGAAGGCGTGTAGTGGCGGGAGCGCAAGTAGACCGAGTCGCCGCTCTGGTATTCGGAGGTGTATCCGTAAGTGGTCGCGCTGCTTCCGCTGCTTGTGGCAACATTCCCGTAGGGGTCGTAGGCCTTTGCCAGGGTCAGCGCGCCGGTTGAGTCGGTCAGTTGGCGAACAGAGCCGAGGGCGTCAGTGAGATAGTATTCAGTGTCCAGTGTGCCAGTGTCCAGTTGGGCGAGGCGGGTGTGACCGTAGATGTATTCATGCGTTCCATCGCTCAAGGCCTGAGTCAGACCTGAAGCCAGATCCATGCTGAAGGTGGTGGTTTGCCCGTTGACTGTCTCTTGCAGGCGGTCGCCCAGGCCATTATAGCGGTAGCTGGTCACTGATGACTGATTACTGGTTACTGAAATTAGCCGGTTGGCTGCGTCGTAAGAATAGGTGTTGAGGCCATCGTTAAGCAGGTTGCCGTTGGCGTCCCATTCGTAGACACGACCATCTGCTTCGACCAGGCGGTTGGCATCGTCATACAGGTAAAAAGTGGTTGAAGTCAGGCCGCCAATAGTGATCGCCTGGCTCAGGCGGTTGCCGACTACGTCATAGGTGTATCCGTAAACGCGCCCGTCTGAATAGCTGGCGCTGGTCAGGCGGTTCAGGCCGTCATACTCGTAATCGATCGTCAGCGGGCCGGTCGAGACCGGAATGGTCGGCAGTGGAATGGCAGTCGCCATCGGTGTGCGGGTGGGGGTGGCGGTAGGCGTCAGGCTGGGCGTATAGGTTATCGTGGGTGTATGGGTTGGGGTATGGGTTGGCGTAGGAGTATAGGTTTGCGTTGGGGTCAGCGTTGGGGTAAACGTTTCGGTGCTGGTAGGCGAAGGCGTTTCAGTCGAGGTTGCGGTGGCGGTCAGTGTAATAGTCGCCGTAGGTGTAAAAGTCGCGGTCGGGGTGAAGGTCGGCGTAATGGTTGGGGTCGGGGTGGATGGGTTGTTCGGCCAGCGTTCCAATTTGAAGTAATCCCAGTCGAAGTTCAGGGACTGGCTGCCGCCAACATAAACCCGCCCGATCAGGCCAACATAGAGAGGTTCGCCAGTATAATTTCTGGGCGCCATGACCGTCCAGGCCTCGTTGGCATCATACTTGTATTTGAAAGTGTACTCGGCACCCGGACCTGTTGAAGAGTTGCCGCGCTTCTCTATGCGCATGTAGACCGGAAGACTCATTTCCCTTTGTTCCGGTGAGCCAACGTCGATACGCATCACGTCCAAGTCAATTGCCTGATTCATGACCATCCAGACCTGGTCGTACTGGTCGAACCCGATTTCCAGCCCGGTGTTGAATCCCGCACCAGAGAATTGGGTTGCATTCAGCAAGCGCGTCTCAATAGCCCAGTCGCCATCTCCCAGGTCGCTGCGCCGCAATTGCGGGGCATCATCGGTATAACCCCAGTGTTCGAAATTCTGGTAGGCCGGCAGGCTCATCCGAAAAGCGCCGGGCAAGGCCGAGAGCGAATAAGTTGGCCCGCTCTTGGGTACATACCACTGCCAGCCAGGGGCAAGAGAATCATCGAAATCATCAACCACAAGTTCTGTATAGACTTCGGTTTGCGGCCCAAAACGCTCCAAATTGAAGTAATCAATGTTGAAGACGGCCTCCGAACCTATGTCAAAAGTGCGTGCTGCCAGACCAAGATAAGAAACCGGCCGGGTGGTCTGATAAGTTCCCAGAGTCAACCAGGAAGACGCAGGAGTCAGTTTGTATTTGAAGAGGTATTGGTCACTATTTTTCTCGATGCGCATATAGAGCGGCAGCCTGGCTGAAACGATATTCCCATCCCCTTCGCCCACGCGTGTAATTCGCAAGGTTTCTTCAGTCTGGTTCAGATTCAGCCACAATTGATCATAACGATCGAAGCCTACGATCATGTTGATCTCAGAACCCTCGATGGCACTATTTTGGTCCCGCTCGATGTAACTCTCGATCGCCCAATCGCCCTCTCCCATGTCGCGGCGAACGAGTTGAGGAGCGCTATCCTGGTCGATCCAATGATCATGCCAGGCAGGCACAACCAGTTGCAGTGCGCCAGATACATTTTCAAGCGAATAGCTCGGTCCGGTTGCCGGCAGGTACCACTCCCAGTTCGGGTTGAGCGGAGCTGCGTTGAAATCATCGGCGATCAGCGTCGGCGGCGGGGTTGGGGTCGAAGTGATAGTGGGGGTATGGGTGATCGTTGGGGTCAATGTTGGGGTGGATGGGTTGCTTGGCCAGCGTTCCAATTTGAAGTAATCCCAGTCGAAGTTCAGGGGCTGGCTGCCGCCAGACCAAACCCGCCCAATCAGGCCAACATAAAGGGGGTCGCCAGCATAATTTTTGGGTGCCATAGCCGTCCAGGCTTCGTTGGCATCATATTTGTACTTGAAGGTATAGTTTTCGCCATCCTTCTCCACGCGCAAGTAGACAGGCAACTGCAACTGTCTTTGCTCTGGTCCTTCGTACTCAAAACGCCCAATTTCCAGGATATCTTCCGGATTCATCATCATCCAGATCTGGTCATAGTCGTCAAGCCCAATTTCCAAGCCGACATTGAATCCTGCGTCGGAGAATTGGGTTGTGTTTAGCAAGCGCGTCTCGATGGCCCAGTTGCCATCGCCCAGATCGCTGCGCCGCAATTGCGGGGCATCATCGGTATCACCCCAATGCTCAAAATCCTGGTAGGCCGGCAGGCTCATCCGGAATGCACCGGGCAGGGCCGAGAGCGAATAAGTCGGCCCGCTCTTGGGCACATACCACTGCCAGCCAGGGACAAGGGAATCATCGAAATTATCTTCAACAAGCTCGGTATATGGCTCGGGCGCTGGCGGCCCAAAACGCTCCAGGTTGAAGTAGCCGACATTGAAAATCGAATCGCCAGGAGTTCCCCAGAAAGTGTGTACCTGCAAACCGACATACGAAACGACTGCATCGCTGTAATAGTTTCCCAGGCTGACCCAGGAACCGGTCTGGCTTGTTTTATACCTGAAGGTGTAATACAAGCCAGACTTTTCGATGCGCAGGAAGAGCGGCAGGCTGATCGGAACAACGTTCCAATCGCCCTCGCCAACGCGCACAATGCGCAGGCTGCCGTCTTCATCGGTATTGTAGTTCAGCCAGATCTGATCATAGCGGTCGAAACCAACCAGCAAATTGAACTGGTTGCCTTCCTGTGCGCCGTTTTCATCCAGGTCTACATAGGTTTCAATCGCCCAATCTCCCGCCCCCATATCGCGGCGGATGATTTGGGGGGCGTTGTCTGTTGTATCCCAGTGGTCGTGTCCGGCTGGCACAACCAGTTGCAGTGAGCCAGATACATTTTCGAGAGAATAGCTCGGTCCTTCTGCGGGCAAGTACCACTCCCAGTTCGGGCTGAGTGGGGCTGCGTTGAAATCATCGGCGATCAGGGTCGGCGGTGGGGTCGGGGTCGAAGTGACCGTGGGGGTATGGGTGATCGTCGGGGTCGATGTCGGTGTGGATGGGTTGCTTGGCCAGCGTTCCAATTTGAAGTAATCCCAATCAAAGTTCAGGGGCTGGCTGCCACCAGACCAAACCCGCCCAATCAGGCCCACATAAAGCGGTTCGCCGAAATATTCCCGCGGGGCCATGACGGTCCAGGCCTCATTTGGATTGTATTTGTATTTGAAAGTGTAGTGTTCGCCATGCTTTTCCACGCGCATATATAAAGACACATCCAAACTTCTCTGCTCGGGCCAGTCCTGACCGATATGGGTCACATCCAGGAAATTTTCCTGGTTCATGACCATCCAGACCTGGTCGTACTGGTCGAAGCCGATTTCCAGCCCGGTGTTGAATCCCGCATCTGAGAATTGGGTTGTATTCAGCAAACGCGTCTCGATGGCCCAGTCGCCATCCCCCAGGTCGCTGCGCCGCAATTGCGGTGCTTCATCGGTATCACCCCAGTGTTCAAAATCCTGGTAAGCGGGCAGGCTCATCCGAAAAGCGCCGGGCAGGGCCGAAAGCGAATAAGTCGGCCCGCTCTTGGGCACATACCACTGCCAGCCAGGGGCGAGGGAATCATCGAAGGTGTCTTCAACAAGCTCGGTATAAGGTTCGGGCGCTGGCGGCCCAAAACGCTCCAGGTTGAAGTAGCCAACGTTGAAGATGGCCTCCGAACCTATATCAAAAGTGCGTGTTGCCAGACCAACATAAGAAACCGGCTGGGTGGTCTGGTAAGTTCCCAGAGTCAACCAGGCAGACTCGGAGGTTAGTTTGTATTTGAAGGTGTATTGGTCACTATTTTTCTCGATGCGCATATAGAGCGGCAGGCTGGCTGAAACGATATTCCCGTCCCCTTCGCCGACACGTGTAATTCGCAAGGTTTCTTCAGACTGGTTCAGATTCAGCCACAATTGATCATAACGATCGAAGCCTACGATCATGTTGATCTCAGAACCCTCGATAGCGCTATTTTCGTCCCGCTCGATATAGCTCTCGATCGCCCAATCGCCCTCTCCCATGTCGCGACGAACGAGTTGAGGAGCGCTATCCTGACCGATCCAATGGTCATGCCAGGCAGGCACAACCAGTTGCAGTGAGCCAGATACATTTTCGAGAGAATAGCTTGGCCCATCTGCCGGCAAATACCACTCCCAGTTCGGGCTAAGCGGGGCCGAGCTAAAATCATCGGCGATCAGGGTTGGGAGCGGGGTCGGGGTTGGCGTCAGAGACGGCGTAAAAGTTGCTGTTGGCGTGTACGTGTTCGATGCCGTGAAAGTCGGTGTCGGCGTCGGGATGGTGGGACTGGGCGTCCTCGTCCGGGTCGGGGTGCGGGTACGGGTTGGCGTACGGGTACTGGTTGCCGCTAAAGGCTGGATGGTCTTGCCCGCGCCGGAAGCGGCGGGGCCATGTCCCGCGACACCATCCGGTGTTTGCTGGGCTAAATCAGGAGAAGGGGTTCCAGTGGGAAGGAAAACCGGGGTCTGTGTCCCGTTGGGGGTTTCAGAAAGAAAATTTTCCGGGGTGGTAGTTTCGGTGGGTGTGGTTGTTGCGGCTAAGGTTGGCGTTTCTTCCTGAACGGGTTGGCGCACATCCTCGATAGCCTGGGTGCGATTGCCAGCCGAATCATACCCATAATTGTAGGAAGCCAAAATTTCGCTATCTTTGCTGTGGACAAGACCCAGCAGCCTGCCTGCATCATCATACTCATAAGTCGAAATAATCCCATTGGCAAGGGTCACGCTTTTTACGCGGCTGAGGGCATCATGTTGGTAAGCGGCGAAAGGTGATTGCTCATTCAACGCAGCCGAGAGCCTTTGGGCTGAATCATATTCGTAAGTAACCAGCCTGCCATCCGGGAAGTCCGTTGAAGCCGGGTAGGTCAGGGTCGCGCGCTGGCCAAGCGCATCGTAGGTATAAGTTACGGTCTGGTTGAATGGGTCGGTTACGGCAAAAGGGCGATCAAGAATATCATATTGCCAGGTTGTTGTTCCCAGATTGTCGTTCATACTGACACGGCGGCCGGCAGTATCATAAACAAAGGTAACATCAATATCCTCGGATGGGACCTGCCCCGAACCTGTCGATGGGTAATCGATCCGCACCAGGCGGTTCAGATCGTTGTACTCATAAAGCGTGGTTTTGCCGTTTGCATCCAGTAGAGATGTACGGTTGCCTGCCTTGTCATATTGCCAGTACCAGGTGTTATCCAGCGGATCGCGTTCACTTTTTGTGCGGCCAAGGGCATCGTATGTGAACCAGGTACTATGCCCGTTGCCGTCTTTGATGCTCAAG
>JAKLPV010000083.1 GCA_022013685.1 Anaerolineae bacterium | reverse complement strand
GACGATGATGCTGGCGCTCGGCGGACTGATTGCCCTGCTCTCAGTCTCGGTCGGGCAGGCGCTTTCGATCATCATCCCGCTGGCAGATCTGCTTATCATCGGGCTGGGGATCATGCTGCTGCTCGACAAGAATCCCTTCAAAGCCCTGCCGCAAGTGCAAGTCCCGGCCCTTTCCCATCCGTTTGCGAATGCCTTCGTCTATGGGCTGCTCTATGGGCCGATCGCCCTGCCCTGCTCCGGGCCGCTGGTGGTCGGGATTTTCGCTTTTTCGCTGACCGCAACCGAGTTCTTCAGCAAACTGGGCGTTTTCTTCTGGTTCGGAGTCGGGTTCGGCGCGCCGCTGCTGGTTTTATCCTTGCTCTCGGGCGCGGCCCAGCGCTGGATCACGCGTTTCTTCGCCCGCCACAGCCGGGTCATCAACATCGTCAGCGGGCTGCTGCTGGTCGGTGTCGGGATTTATGATTTGTGGGTCAATTGGGAATTGATTTTGGCGTTTCTGGGATAGCACAAAACCTGCCCGCAACTAAAAAAACATCCCTTGCCTGCGGTGGCAAGGGATGTTTTGAAATACTTGTTAATCTGAATTACTTTACTTGACAACCGGCAGTTCGGCAGCGATCCAGGCGTTCATACCGCCGCCCAGGTTGCGGACGTTGGTGTAGCCCAGGGCTTGCAGATACATTTGCGCCATCGCGCCGCGATGCCCCGAAGCGCACAGCACAACAACCGGTGCAGCCTTGTCGGCGGGTAATTGAGCCAGGTTGGCGGGCAGGTCAATGATCGGGATCAAGACAGCGCCTTCAATGTGACCCTTATCGTCCCATTCGGCCTGGCTGCGAACATCCAGAATAAAGGGAGCTGTATCGGTGCCAATTTCAAGGTTAAGGTCAGCGCCTTTGACCGAACCAAATCCGGCTTCGGGCAGGTTGGTCAGGTAGGCATCCAGATAGGCCAGGCGGGCCACGTCAACCGCAGGAGCGGTCCCGGCGGTCGGAGCGGCAGGAACGCCTTCGACCAGAGGCAGTTCGGCTTTCTTCCAGGCCCCAATACCGCCACCGATGTTGACAACATCGGTGTAACCCAACAGGCGCAAAGCCATCATACCGAGCGCACCGCGATGACCAGAAGCACAAGTGATGATGATTTTCTGATCCTGGGCGGGCAGTTTGTCGAGGTTCTTGAGCAGGTCGCGGATCGGGATGTTGATGGAACCTTCGATGTAACCGGCTTCAACTTCAGAGACTTCGCGCACATCAACGATGAAAACCGGGGCTTCAGCCAGCATTTCATTGACTTTTGCAACGCTGGTGGAATAGAAACCCTGGTCGGCGGGCAGGCTGGCGATGAATTCAGCCATGGTGGCGGGCCAATCGATCCAGCCCATTACCGGCAACTGCGCGGCTTTCCAGGCGTTCAGACCGCCGTTCAGGTTGGTAACGTCGGTGTAGCCGAGCAAGCGCAGTGCCATCAAGGCCATGCCGCCACGGTGACCGGAAGCGCAGTAGATCAGGATGGGGGCGTCTTTTTCAGCCGGGAGTTGGTCGAGGCTGGTCAGGAAATCGGCGAAGGGCATGTGAGTCGCGCCTTCGATATAACCATCTTTGTCCCATTCGGCCTGGGCGCGAACATCGACGATGAAGGGGGCCTTCTCGATGATGAACTCGGTAGCTTTATCCGCTTTGACAGTGTAGAAACCGCTGTCGGCGGGCAGATTCGAGAGAAAATCATTCAGCGCGGTGAACAGGGCTTCGTCAGCGATGATCGGGGTGCTGATCGAGGCGGCTTCTGCGGGCATGCTGCCGGTGGTCAAGGGCAGTCCGGCCTTTGTCCAGGCGCCGGTTCCGCCGCCCAGGTTGATAACGTTGGTGTAGCCCAACATGCGCAGGGCCATCATGCCCATGCTGCCGCGATGCCCGGAAGCGCAGTAGATAACAATCTGCTCATCGAGACCGGGCAGTTTATCCAGGTTTTGCAGCAGGCTGCGCACCGGGATGTTGACGGCGCCTTCGATGTAGCCATTGGCTTCGAGTTCGGCGGGTTCACGCACGTCAACCATGAAAACGGGCTTTTCGGCCAATTGCTCGTTGAGTTTCGCTGCGCCGATTGAGCCGTAACCCTTATCTGCCGGGATGCTGGCCCAGAAATCGGTAAACAGGGCAGGCAGATCAAGCGCGGGAGCTTCAACCACGACTGGTTCTTCAACGACAGGCGCTTCAACAACCGGCTGTTCTTCAACAACAGGGGCTTCAGGCGCGGCTCCACCACAAGCGCTCAGCACCAGGCTGAATAAAAGCACCAGGGCAAAAAGGAATTGAAATTTTTTCGACATTTTTCTCTTCTCCTTACAAATTTTTACAAATGAGATGGTTTAAGGTACGGAGGGTACTTCAGGGACGATCACAGGCTGGTTGGCCTGTAATTCCTCTGGGGAAACCTTATCTTCGGTCAAGAAGATATCGGGGTTGCCGTGACAGGCATTGCAGGAGGCTGTCTGCGGGGTTTTGCGCTGGATGTTATGTGGAGTGGCATAAGCCCAGGTTGGCAGGGCATCAAAGTTAGGCAGCAGGTTTTCACCGTAATGCTCATAGGATGTCGATGCCGCTGGTACATGGCGCACAACGACATACTCATAAGGCCGGTGGAAGTTGGGGTCAGGGTTGCGCCCAATGAAGAAGGATAAATAAGTAGCCTGGGTCTCAAAGAACGGATTTCCGCTCTTTTCGCTAATGGCGACATGACAGCCATCGCAGCTTGTGTATGACACCGAGTGACACACCTGACAGGCCAGCTTGTCACCGTGCAAGATGTGCTGGATGATAGGATCGCCTGACTTGCCAACCTGCTCGTGGCACGATTCGCAGGACGGAATCTGTGCGCCGGAGTAACGATTGGTTGCCTGGTAGGCCGCCTGGGTAGTGTCATGACACTCGGCGCAGGCCGCATTCGAATCGTGCATATCGGCCCCGGTATGGCAGGCCACACAATTCATCCGTCCCTGGCGGAAGTGGACATCGCCGGGAATTTCTTCGTTTTTGCCCAGATACGCATTCCCCACACGGCTGCCATGACAGGCCGTACAGTTGCGGGTCATCGAAGGTGTTTTGTTGATCACATGCCCCGAAATAAAGCCGCCGCCTACCGAACCAGGCTGGCTGATGTGGCAATCGCCACAAGTAGTGTGGCAGGATGAACAGTGGTTGCCAAACATTTCTTCGAGCGCAGGGTGATTTTCGGGCGCGCTGCGGGCATTCAAAGCATCCCAATATCCGCTTAACGAAACATGCAAACTTTCTTCAAAATGCTCTGATTGATCGCCGTGACAGGTGGCGCAGGTATTGCTTTTGCCACCTGCGCTTGGGTCAGCGATCATGCCTGTGTGGGCAACTTCCATATCTGCTGATTGCTCACCCAGGTGACAGTAAGTGCAGGCTAACTCTCCGTGCGCAGTGGCAAGGAACTCGTCAGATGTGACGAAAACTTTCTCCCATGGCTCCAACGGAGCCACATCGCCACCTCAGCCAACGCCTTTGGATTCGGCATCGTGCGCTACTTCAGGTTTTGCCAGGGAAGTTAATTTTTCCTGGTCGGTATGACATTCAAGACAGTAGTCTGTGGGAGCGGGCAAAGCTGCCAGGGCCGTGGCAGTAGGCAGGGCGATCTCTGTTTCCTCAGTCTCGCCAACCTGGGCTGGCGCTTCTTCACCTGGCGCAACCGTTGCTGCAGATTGACAACCAGATAAAAGCAGGAAAAACAAAGCAACAATCACAACCATTACCTTTTTCATATAGATACACCTCCTCGATTGTACAAATACTCACAATCAAGAATAATGCACACGATGCATAAATAATAGTGACAGAAATAACATAACCTCCTCACTTTTACTTATAACAACCTATAAGACGGGGTTATAAGAAAAACTTATGCCTTGCGAGCCATCATCCACCCTGGCTAATGCATTGATTGCACGATAAAGATAAGATTCATCATAATTCAGGAAATTTGTATCATCTGAGATATGACGCATTACACTATCCCAATCAATCAGAAAGAGAGATAATAAAAAAAGCATAAATATTGTGCTAAATCTTGTCCAATTTCTCATCTAAGGAGAAAGAATGCCCGCAAAAGGTTGGATCGAAGTAAGCGACTTGTACTGCAAGGGGTGTGAGCTGTGTATCAGCGCCTGCCCACAGGAAGTGATCAGCCTCGACATGGACAGGCTGACCCCCAAGGGATACCATCCCGCCCATCTTCACGCAGATGGCTGCACCGGTTGCGCAATTTGTGCGCTCGTATGCCCGGATGCAGCCATAACTGTTTATAGGGAAGTTTCCAAAGCCGCAGCGAGAGCATAAGGAGGCAAAACCATCATGGCAAGAGAATTGATCAAAGGAAACGTAGCCATGGCCGAGGCCGCCATTCGCGCGGGGCTTGAAGCCTATTTCGGTTACCCAATCACACCCCAGACCGAAATTCTGGAACATTTATCAGCACGTATGCCCCAGTTGGGGCGCGCTTTTGTCCAGGCTGAGAGCGAAGTCGCGGCAGTCAACATGGTTTATGGCGCAGCCTGCACCGGCGCGCGGGTGATGAGCTCATCCTCCAGCCCCGGCGTTTCATTGATGATGGAAGGGTTTTCTTATATCGCCGGCACTGAAGTCCCGGCGGTCTTTATCAACGTCATGCGCGGCGGTCCCGGTTTGGGCAACATTGCCCCGGCCCAGAGCGATTACTACCAGGCTGTGCGCGGCGGCGGTCACGGAGATTACCACTCGATCGTGCTGGCTCCCGCTTCGGTGCAGGAAGGTATCGACATGACGATGCTGGCCTTCGACCTTGCCGAAAAATACCGCTCGATCGCCATCGTACTGACTGACGGTTCGATGGGCCAGATGATGGAACCCGCCGAACTGCCCGAAATGCGACCGGTCAAACGCCAGGAAACAGATTGGATGGTTAGCGGCACGCCCGGACGCCCGCGCCGGACGCTTTCCTCCATTTATCTTGAACCGGTGGACGAAGAAAAAGCCAACCTGCGCATGCTCAAAAACTGGCAGACGATTTGCGCCAACGAAGTGCGTTACAAGGAATATTTCCTCGACGATGCCGAGTTTGTCATTGTCGGTTTCGGCACATCCGGCCGGGTCGCACTCTCAGCCGTCCGCGCCGCCCGCGCCCAGGGCATCAAAGTCGGGCTCCTGCGCCCGGTGACGGTCAACCCCTTCCCGACCAAGGTCATCGAAGAGCTTGCCGCCCGCGCCCAGGCCTTTCTGGTGGTGGAGATGAATACCGGCCAAATGCTGGAAGATGTCCAACTGGCCGTGCGCGGACGAACCCCGGTGGAATTCTACGGACGCCCCGGCGGCGTGGTCCCGTTTGCGGACGATATCCTGCACGAAATTCAGCGCATCAGCACCTCAAAATTGAGCCTGGATACTGACCCGCGTTTTGCCTGGCTGCAACGCACTCTGGCGACGGGATAAAGGTGAAAAAATGGTCACATTAACCAAACCTGAATTTGTAACCGAAGAAAATGTCGTTTACTGCCGTCCCCAGGCCTTTAACGATGTTTCTACTCACTATTGCCCCGGCTGCACGCACGGCGTTGCTCCCCGGTTGATCGCTGAAACCTTGGACGAGATGGGCCTGGCAGAGAAAACGATTGGCGTGGCGCCGGTCGGTTGTTCGGTCTTCATCTACAACTATTTCGAGACCGATTTTGTTGAGGCCCCGCACGGACGCGCCCCAGCCATGGCAACCGGCATCAAACGCGTTTTGCCCGACCGGATCGTTTTCACCTACCAGGGCGATGGCGATGCGGTCTCGATTGGCATGGCCGAGCTGATGCACGCAGCCGCGCGCGGCGAAAATATCACCGTTGTCTTTGTCAACAATGCCATCTACGGCATGACCGGTGGACAAATGGCTCCCACCAGCCTGCCGGGCATGAAGACAACATCCAGCCCGCTCGGGCGCGATGTTGAACTGCAAGGCTACCCGATCCGCATGTCTGAGATGATCGCCAAGATGGATGGCGCCGGTTACGTGGTGCGCCGCTCGCTCCACGACCCGAAAAATATCCGCATGGCGAAGAAAGCCATTCGCACCGCCTTTGAAGTGCAGGTGCGCGGGTTGGGCTTCTCGATGGTCGAACTGCTCTCCACCTGTCCCACCAACTGGGGCATTGCCCCGGTCGACTCGCTCAAATGGGTCGAAGACCACATGCTGCCAACCTTCCCGCTTGGCGATTTCAAGATTTCGACCGAAGTATCCGAGATCAAGGCTTAAGAAACGGAGAGAACCCATGCAAAAAGAGATTATCATTTCCGGTTTTGGCGGCCAGGGTGTTTTGTTTGCCGGACAAGTGATTGCCTACGCCGCAATGGATATGGGCCAGGAAGTGACCTGGATCCCATCTTATGGTCCCGAAATGCGTGGCGGCACGGCCAACTGCACAGTCGTCATCGCCGACGAAGAAATTGGTTCGCCGCTGGTCAAACATCCCCCTTACGTGATCGCCCTCAACCTGCCCTCGCTTGATAAATACGAACCCATTATGCAGGCAGGCGGTTACCTGGTGGCCAACCAATCGATGATCAACCATGTTCCCCAGCGTGATGATATTCACGTCATTCTGGTCCCGGCCAATGAAATCGCTGAACAAATAGGCGATAAGAAACTGACCAACATGGTCACGGTCGGCGCGCTGCTGGCGGCCATCCCTGAAATCCCGCTCGAAGCGCTCGAAGCAGCTCTCAAAGGCCACCTCCCCCAGCGTCACCAACACCTGCTGCCCAAGAATTACGAAGCCCTGCGACGCGGCTACCAGGCTGCCAAAGCCCAACTGGCCGTTGCGGCCTAAGAACAAGCTGATTAAAAGAGAACAAGCCCGCTCCAAAGAGCGGGCTTGTTTTTATCTTCGTAGCGCGAGATACTATCTCGCGTTACTTTTTTTTTTACCAAGAGTGATGTACGCTTGGTTTGACCCTTTGCTCGTAAATGGCGCGAATTTTATCCATCGTTTCGGCGCTGAGCGGCGGCAGGTCGGCAGCGGCGATGTTTTGCTCCGCCTGCGAGGGCCGCTTTGCGCCAGGGATGGCGCAAGTGACCGCCGGGAACATCAAAATCCAGCGCAGGGCAAATTGGGCCATGCTCTCGCCTTCGCGCACCAACGGACGCAGATCCTCGACCACATCCAGCCCGGCCTCATAATCGAAGCCCGAGAAGGTTTCACCGCGGTCGAAGGCCTCGCCCTGGCGGTTGAACATGCGGTGGTCGTCGGCCGCGAACTGGCTCTGACGGGTCATCTTGCCCGAAAGCATCCCCGACGAAAGCGGCAAGCGCGCCAGTATCCCGACCTTGCGGCGGACGGCTTCGCGAAAGAACAGGTCTGCCGGGCGCTGACGGAAGATGTTGAAGATAATTTGCACGCTTTGCACGCCGGGATATTCAATGGCTTTGAGCGCTTCTTCCACCTTTTCGACGCTGACGCCGTAATAACGCAATTTGCCGGCCTGAACCAGGTCATCGAGCACACCGAAGGTTTCGGGCATGTAATAGACTTCGGTGGGCGGGCAGTGCAGTTGCAGCAGGTCGATGGTTTCAACATTCAGGTTTTTCAAACTACGCTCGACGAAAGCAGTCAGGTTTGCGCGATTGTAGCCACCCGCAATGTGCGGATCCAGCCGCCGCCCGGCCTTGGTTGCCACGTAAAACGGCTCGCTGCGTTCCTTGCGTAATTGGGCAAACAAACGTTCGCTGCGCCCATCGCCATAGACATCGGCAGTGTCGAAAAAGTTGACTCCCAGGTCCAGGGAGCGGTGCAGGGCTGCGATCGATTCGCTGTCATCGACATCACCCCAGGTGCCGCCGATGGCCCAGGCGCCGAAACTAATGCTTGAAACTTTCCAGCCAGTACGTCCGAATTCACGATATTGCATATTTTCTCCTTTTAATGCCCTGATAATACGCCAAAACAGGCAATTTTGACGGAATTTCTTGATAATTCATTGACACAAATAGTCGCTTGTAGTATTATGCGCTGTGAAGGATACCAGTTGGTTCGCGTTACGAAAGATAATGTGGCTCACGGTTTACCCCGTGGGCTTTTTTGTCAAAACGTACCGGGAGCAGACAGGATGTCCACACCGATTTTCTTTTTTTGCACGAAGGAGCAAATACAATGTCTGATCGTATCACCGGCACAGTCAAATGGTTCAATGGGAGCAAGGGCTACGGCTTCATCTCCCGCGATGGCGGCGAAGATGTTTTCGTCCACTTCTCTGCCATTCAGGGCGACGGCTTCCGCAACCTCGAAGAAGGCCAACAGGTCGAATTCTCGGTTGAAAAGGGCCCCAAAGGCGCCCAGGCCAGCAACGTTGTTGTTATTCGCTAATAATACTCGCTGACTTTACGAAATCCCCGGCATTCAAACGCCGGGGATTTTTATTTCCGGCTGGCGCAGCTTGAGCATAAACAGGAATGCTGCCAGGTTGAGCACAAGGCTGGCAAAAACGAGATATATCATGGCTGGCGCACCAGTCCACTCAATGATTTTACCGGTAGCTGAAGGCAGGATCATGCCTCCAAAACTATCGCCGAGCAGGATAATACTACTGATGGTTGCTGTCAGGGCCAGAGATTGGCCCGCGAGGTTAAATCCGCCCGGCCAGATGGGCGCCATGAACAATCCCAGGCCAACGGCGACGATCCACAATGCGATCAGGGAGCCTGGAAAAATAAAAGGCACCAGTGCGAACAACAACGCGCCGGCCAGCCCAACGCTGACGATTTGAACTGGTTTGAAGCGCATCGCAATCGGAATGGAAATCAAACGCCCAATCGTAAAGGAAAACCAGAAACCTGAATTCAGGAAAGCAGCCCCGGCAGCGTTTGTCAGGTCGAGCGTAATGGTGTAGGTATAAATCCAATTGCCAAAGCTAAGCTCTGCGCTGACGTAGAAGAAAAGGAACAGGGCGGCAGCAAAAACCATTGGGTAGGGTATTTTCGCTTTGGCTATTTGGGATGTTTCAGTTTTTTCGTGTTCAGGACGGGGGGAGTTTGGCAGCGTCAACAGGCGCAACCCCACCAGAGCGGCATAAGCCGCCAGAATCCAGAAAATCCAGCGATAGCCATTTTCAAACCCGACCAGCAATCCGAAAATGAAGGGTGAAACAAATGCGCCCAGGCCAAAAAAGAAGTGCAGCGCGTTGATATAAGGCCCGGCCTTGGCTTTGTGAACCCAGACCAGCAACGTATTGGGGCTGGCCCCTGCCATCGAGTCGAATATGCCTCTGACAAGGTAAAGCGCAGCCAGCAGCCAAAAACTTGGGATAAGCGGGACAAGTGCTGTCAGGGCGGCGCAAACGAGCATACTGGCGCCAAGAATGGGGTGGGCGGGGAAACGATCGAAGATCCGGCCGCTCAGACTGGTGCCGATGGTATAGCCAATCGACCCAATAATGAAGAGCAGGCCCATTGTGCCAATACTGACTCCAACTTGATTTGCAAGCGAGGGGATTGTTGGGCCAGCAGCCCCCATGCCCAGGCCAAGATAAATAAAAAGCAGATAGTAATTCAGGCTGAGGAGCAGACCTTTATTTTGGGCAAGTGCTTTGAGTTTTTCGCTGATCGGCATCATTGTAAGCGCTTTCTTTAGTATATTGTGCCTGATTTTAGGCCATTGAAAGCGTTTGTGCAAGTGATTTTAGTCCCCCGTTTTTTTGTTTTTCAGGGTTGGCGTGGTGTGGAATTTTTCAACTGCTCGCTGGCCCATTTAGCATGGCTGGCGACGAGCAGTTCATCGTGGGCCTGGGCTGTTTCCAATACGGGCAACAGGAGTTTGTCATCGCTGTTGGCAGCCGCGATGACCAGGTTGCGTTGGTAGCCACGCCGTTTGGCGCGCTTGAGAGGACTGTCTTTGAATTTTTGGTTGAATTCCTGGGGAGTCAGGCTCAGATCGGCGGCGATGGATGGGAAGGGTAGATCGGCGCGCGGCTCGAAGGCAGGTTCTGGCCTGTGCTGGCCGAAACGTTGGTTCCAGGGACAGACTTGCTGGCAAATGTCGCAGCCGAAAACCCACTCACCCATTAGCGGGCGCAGGTCTTCGGGAATATCGCCCTTGTTTTCGATGGTCAGGTAAGAGATGCAGCGGCGCGCATCGAGCGTGCGATCGGGCAGGATGCAATTGGTCGGGCAGGCTTCAATGCAGCGGGTGCAGGTTCCGCAGTGATCGCTGGTGAAGGGCTGGTCGGGCGGCAGCTCGATCCCCAGCAGGATCTCTCCGAGCAGGAAGTACGAGCCGTTTTTTGGGGAAATCAGGCAGGTATTTTTGCCGATCCAGCCCAGGCCGGCGCGTTGGGCCAGGTCACGTTCCAGAACAGGGCCGGTATCGGTGTAGATGCGGTTGGGGATGGGGTGGCCGACTTGCTCTTCGAGAAAAGCCATCAATTTCTGCAGACGCGGCGGGATGACCAAGTGATAATCATCGCCCATCGCGTAGGCAGCCACCCGTCCGTGTGGAGTCGCCTGGTTTGTTGGCGAGACAGGCGGCGGGTGGTAGGGCATCCCGACCACGAGGATGGAGCGGCACTCGGGCAGGATACGGCGCGGGTCGGCGCGACGCTCAAGGGCGCGGTCATCCCCCAAATAACCCATCTCACCATGATGTCTGGCCTGTATCCAGCCCCGGTAGGTTTCAAAGTGCGGCGGATAATCGGGGGATGTAATACCCGCCAGCGTAAAACCGCGCTGGCGGGCTTGTTCTTTAAGTGCTTGAGCCAGTTCGGCGGGGGTCATGGTACGGTGATGATGACCGAAAGATATTGACCGAAAGAGAAGGCGTTATTGTCGAACAAGACCCAGTAACCGCGATACGTGCCGGGGGTGTTGGGGGCGGTCAGCTCGACGCTAATCTCGGCTTCCTGGTTGGGCAGAACTTCGGCGGTCAGGTAAGTGTCACGCCCGCTCAGGCGGTCACCATAGCCATAGCGGATGGTGTAAGTGGTCACCCAGTTGCAGGAGCCTGTGTTTTTGACTTTCCAGGTTTTGACAAATTTCTGGCCAGCGGTTATTTGGGTTCCATCAGGAACGCTGACATCGGAGACGAAAACAGAGTTGTTGCAAACATTGACCGTTGCTGTAGCGGTATTTTCAGGTGTAGGAGACAGCGTTTCAGTGGGAACAAGCGTCTCTGTGGGCAAGGGGGGCGTTTCCGTAGGCATAAAGGCAGCCGTGCGGGTGATGCCGGCCACGACCGTTTGAACAGCTTGGGTCTGAATGGCGTTGATATCCACTTCGGTTGGGGTGGGTTCGACAGGCTGACCTGCGCCGCAGGCGGCCAGCAGGATAGTTAACAACAGCAGAATGGTAATTAAGATTGTTTTTTTCATAAGCCACCTTGTAAGGGTTGTACCCATGATGGGTATTTTAGGCAAATTTCGGATAGCCTATTTTGATTATATACTTGCGCCAGCTTGTTTAACATTGCAAAAAATACAACCCCCTCCGCTTCAATCCGTAGCGTCAGGGGTAAATTCTAAACAGCACGGGGTCTACGGTTATTCGCCGATTTCGCGTTTTCCAAAGGTCTGGGAGACAATATGGTCGAACATCCTGACGTTAATGGGTTTGGAGATGTAATTATCAAAGCCAGCCCCCAATGTTTTGCGGCGGTCGCCGGGCAGGGTATGGGCCGTCACTGCAATCAGCGGGATGTTGGCCAGAGCCGGGTCAGCTTTCATGGCTGCGGCGGCTTCCCAGCCATTCATTTCGGGCATGGTCAAATCCATCAAAACCACGTCTGGCTGTTCCTGGCGGGCTGATACAAGCGCCTGCTTGCCATTAAGCGCCGTGACTACTTCGTAGCCATTCCGTTCCAGGAGAAATCGCATCAAGTCCTGGTTATCCTGATTGTCCTCGACCAGCAATACTTTTATTGCCATCGCGCCTCGCTTTTGTTAACTATACTACGCCTTTTCGCTTCGGACAACCATGACAGACCGGTGTCAAAAAATGGCCGGGATGTTTTGCGCTAGGCTCCTGCGAGTTGTTTATGCCAGTGTTCAGCAAATGTAAAAATGCGCTTCTTGACGTAAAACATATGCGGGTCGGAGACAGGACGCTTTTCTTTGATCAGGTGAATGGCCGCTTCGGGAGCCTGTCCCTGGGCGATCAGGATGGCCGCGCCCATAACCACACTGCGATGGCGGCCTTTGGCGCAATGACTGTAGATTTTGCCGCCCTCGCGGATCACTTCAAGGGCGCGCTGGGTGCCTCGCAGGATGGTTTTGAGCGGCATGGGCGTCAGCGGGCTGTCGAAGGTGCGCAGCCAGAGCACTTCAATCGGCGGTTGGCTGAGACCGGCAGGTAATTTATTGGCAAAGCGCATGTTCAAGACCAGGCGCACCCCCAAGGCATGCAAATGGTCATAGTCATCGGCGCTGGGCATTGGGCCGATGAACAAATCAGGAGTAATTTGGGAGAAATTCATGCGGAAATTTTACCATCCATGAGTACCAAAGGGAAAAATTTCAGGCTATAATTTTTCTAGATGAGTTCATAAGGAGAGCGCCATGACTTTAGATGACGCCATCAAGGAAATGCAATCGAAAATCAGCGCTGCAAGCGCCGGCGCACAAATGAAAATTGTCAAAATGTCTGATGAGGAAGCGCGCATCACCGTCCTGGCCCCGGCAGGGGAAATGCAGGCCATCAAGGATGTTACCTTCATACCTTGCATGGATTTGCTCAACAACGAGGGCTTTGATATCCAGGTGCAGGTTTACGACAAGGATGCGCCGCCCTTACAGGGATAATCTGGTTATGGTGTACCCGGAACGGGTATTTTATGCCCTGAAAAGGGTATAATCGCCCGCATGTCTGATCTTACCCTGCAAGAAGTTGAACATATTGCCAAGCTGGCCCGCTTGGAATTGACCGACGAGGAAAAGGCGCGTTACCGCGAACAGCTCTCGGCCATTCTTGGGCATGTCGCCCGCTTACAGGAATTGGACACCTCCGATATTCCGCCGATGTCTGCGGTTTTTGGCGGCGAAAGTCACCTGCGCCCCGACCAGTCCCGCCCCGGCCTGACCAGCGAAACCCTGCTGAAAAACGCCCCGGAGCAGGAAAAATCCCAGTTTAAGATACCGCCAGTGTTTGAGTAAAAATGTCAGGTATCAGGTGTCAAGTGTCAGGTAAAAACTGGCAGACCTGACACTTGACACCTCGCACCTGATGCCTTATGTCCCTAACTGACCTAACCCTGACCGAAGCCCAGACCCTGCTGCAAAAGGGTCAAATTTCCAGCCGCGAACTGACCCAGGCTCACCTCGAGCGCATCGCTGCGCTGGACGGCGCTTTGCATTCCTTTTTGCATGTCGATGCGGAGGGGGCGCTGGCGCAGGCGGATGGGGCGGACGAACGACGAAGGACTAACGACGAAGGGCGAATGTCGTTGCTGGGCATTCCATTGGCGGTTAAGGATGTACTCGTTGTGGATGGCATGCCCTGCACCTGCGGCTCGAAGATCCTTGAAGGCTACCGCCCGCCGTTCACCGCCACAGCCGTGCAAAAACTACAGGCGGCGGGCATGGTCATCCTCGGCAAGACCAACACCGACGAATTTGCGATGGGCTCCAGCACCGAGAACTCGGCCTATGGCGTGACCCACAACCCGTGGGACCTGAAACGGGTACCGGGCGGCTCTTCGGGCGGGTCGGCGGCGGCGGTTGCGGCGCGGCTTGCGCCGCTGGCCTTAGGTTCGGATACGGGCGGCAGCGTCCGCCAACCGGCTTCGTTCTGCGGTGTAACGGGACTCAAACCAACCTACGGAAGGGTTTCGCGCTACGGACTGGTGGCCTACGGCTCGTCGCTCGACAGTGTCGGCGCTTTTGGGCGCTCCGCGCAGGATGTGGCAGCAGTCTTCAGCGCGATGTCTGGCCGCGATGAACTGGATGCAACCTCGCAGGATGTCCCCGTTCCGCAGGTCGATTTGCGATTAAACGGCGAACGGCCCCTGCGCGGAGTCCGGATCGGCGTGCCGCAAGAATATTTTATTGAGGGTATCCAGGCCGAGGTGGAAAGCGCCGTACGCGAAGCCATCCGCCAGCTAGAAGGCCTGGGCGCGGAAATTATCCCCGTCAGCCTGCCACACACCCAATACGCGCTTCCTGTTTATTACCTGATCGCCCCGGCGGAGGCATCTGCCAACCTGGCGCGCTTCGACGGCATCCGTTACGGCCCGCGCGTGACGGGCAATTCGATGTGGGATATCTTTACCAAAACGCGCGGCGAGAAGTTTGGCGATGAGGCCACCCGACGCATCATGCTCGGCACATACGCGTTGTCGGCGGGCTATTACGATGCTTTTTACGGCCAGGCCCAAAAAGTGCGCACCTTGATCCGGCGCGATTTTGAGCAGGTTTTTACCCAGGTGGATGCGGTCTCCTGCCCGGTTGCGCCGACAACAGCCTTTAAAATCGGCGCCCACGGTGACGATCCGCTGGCGATGTATCTGGAAGATGTCTTCAGCCTGCCCGCCAACCTGGCCGGGGTACCGGGACTGGCTTTCCCGGTCGGCTTCGACGCGGACGGCTTGCCGGTTGGGATGCAGTTGATGGGGCCGCATTTTGGCGAGGCCGGCCTGCTGCGCACGGCGCACGCTTACCAGCAGGCGACCGATTGGCATTTGAGGAAAGCGGATATTCGATAATTCGAGATTGGATGTTCGGTACTTCGACTAACGAGTATCGAATATCGAACCCAAGGAGTAAGTATGAACATCTTTGTTACCGGCGGGGCCGGATACATCGGCTCGGCGACTGCAGAAGCCTTGCTGGCCGCGGGCCACAACGTTACGGTCTATGATTCGCTCGTGACCGGGCATCGCAAGGCGGTCCCGGCCGGGGCGGAATTCATCCAGGCCGACCTGGGTGACAGCCACTCGCTGGCACTGGCGCTGACCGGCCAGAAATTTGACGCGGTTATGCACTTCGCCGCCTTCATCGAAGCTGGTGAGAGCATGAAAGACCCCGGCAAGTTTTTACGGAACAACGTGGTCAATTCGCTCTCGCTGATGGATATGGCCGTGCGCGCGGGGGTCAAGCGTTTTGTGTTTTCCTCGACCGCGGCAGTCTACCAGTCGAGCGAGGAGCCGCTCAGCGAAGAATCGCCGATCGGACCAACCAACACATATGGGTACACCAAGCTGGCGGTTGAACAATCGCTGGATTGGTACAGGCAGATCCACGGCCTGCATTTTGCCGCCCTGCGTTATTTCAACGCCTGTGGCGCGCGGACCGGGCACGGAGAGGCCCACCAGCCTGAGTCGCACCTGATTCCGCGCGTGATCCAGGTCGCAATGGGGCAGGCCGAGGCAGCTTACATCTACGGGACCGATTACCCGACCCCCGACGGCACCTGCATCCGCGATTACATTCACATTCTCGACCTGGTTTCTGCCCACCAGTTAGCGCTGGAGGCATTGGGCGAACACGATAAACTGGTTTATAACATCGGTTCGGGCAACGGTTTCTCTGTGCGTGAAGTCATCGAGGCGACCCAGGCCGTCAGCGGTGTGGAGATCAAGGTGGTCGAAGGCCCGCGCCGGCCGGGGGATTCGGCGCGCCTGGTGGCCTCCTCTGGCAAGATCCGCCGCGAGTTGGGCTGGAAACCGCAGCGCGATAACATGCGCGACATCATCAGCTCGGCCTGGGAATGGCACAAGAACAATCCAAAGGGATATGCCTAAAAAATGCTGACTTTACTGGTAGTATTACTCGGCTGGCTGCTTTCACTGGCCCTGCATGAATTTTCGCACGCCTTCGTGGCCTATCGTGGCGGGGACTATACAGTCAAGGACAAGGGTTACCTTGATTTTGACCTGTTCAAGTACACCCACCCGATCTACTCGTTCCTGCTGCCGATGTTGTTCCTGGTAATGGGCGGGATCGGCCTGCCCGGTGGGGCAGTCTACATCGAGACCTGGCGGCTGCGCTCGCGTTGGTGCGAGACCGCCGTTTCGCTGGCCGGGCCAACCTCCAATCTGGTGATCGCGATCGGGCTTTCGCTTATTCTGCAAATTGAAGCGGTTGCCAATTCTCTGGTTGGGCCAGGTTTGGCCTTCCTGGCCCTGTTGCAGGTGACGGCTGCGCTGTTCAATATGCTGCCCATCCCGCCCTTTGACGGCTTTGGCGCGCTGCGTCCGCACCTGAATGAACCCCTGCGCATGCAAATCGATAATTTTGGTCGTTACTCGATCTGGATTGTAATTTTGTTGTTCTGGTATGTGCCCATCGTCAGTAATACATTCTGGTCTGTGGTGTTCATCATTGCAGACCTGCTCGGTATTCCGCTGGGCCTGTCGGGGTTAGGCTACGATCAGTTTATGTTTTGGCGTTGAGAACAACAAGGGGACGGTACCTTCAAAAAGTGGGAGGCAGCCAATTGGCTACTTCCCACTTTCATTTTCCTGCAACTCCCTGTAAATCACCCAATGCCCTTTGCGGTCGTCGGCGCTTTTGATTTCGCGGTCATAGTAAATGTCGAAGACCTGTCCCGATTGAATCCGCACCCGAAAGAAGAAACGCCCAACGCCGAGCGAACCTCGTCCAGATGCCACTGCGGCGTGGGTCGGACGCATATTTTTGGCCGCGCGGCCTTTGCGGGTGAAATCGCTCCATTCGGCCAACAGTTCAGCAATCGGGTAGTCGGAACCGTTCCAGGTGAAGCGCTGCGGGCAGGGCGGGGTCTTTTCGTAGACCGGCGGAGAATCCCATTCTACAGTGATCGGTTCGTCAAAGAAGTGGATGGGGGTAAAGTCGGACATACAAAAATTGCAATAGCGCATAACTTGCTAAGATTTTGAAAAAAGGGGTTCACATGGCAAACTTACTCTGGTGAAAAGGAGTGAGCCATGCGAACCCAAAGACAATTTTACCCGGAAGCGACATTGGTGTGTGCCTGTGAATTAGAGAATTGCCTGATCTGCGCAGGGCGCATAAAAGTGGCATACTACAGCGGCAAGAAAATAGTGCAAACGCTGCAAGGAGCTTTTGAGACCATCCATGTGCCTAAACATTGTCTTGATCCGGATTGTGCAGCCTATCTGGCGAATTGGCAATCATCGAGTTGGCTGCAAATTGCGCCGCGCTTTTGTACGTATGGGTATGACGTGATTACACAGATTGGTTGGCTGCGGCAAGACGGAAAAGAGCAGTTTGCGGCCATCCGGGACAATTTATCAGAGCGAGTGAAGATTAGCGAGACGCAAGTCAGGAATTTATACCATGAACGCTACCTACCCTTGCTGGCCTGTTCTGAGCGGCAATCCAGAGATCAACTGCTTGCCATTGCCGCACGAACTGGGATCATCTTGAGTCTGGATGGATTAGCACCTGAAGGTGGTGAACCGCAATTGTGGGTGGTGCGGGAATTGCTCAGTGGGTTGACCTTGCGGAGTGGCTGGTTGGCAAAACAGGATGAAAACACCTTTGTCAATTTTCTGCAACCGATAGCCGAGCTTGGCTTGCCAATCAAGGCTGTTTTGAGTGACAAGCAACGTGGTTTGGTTCCAGCGGTAGCGCATGTCTTTCCAGATACGAAACATAGCTTCTGCCAGATACACTACCTTCAAAATGCGGCGATCCCAATTGCAGAAGCCGATGAAGCGATGAAGGTAGCCCTACGGCAGGGTGTCAGAGAAACAATTGGTGAGGTGATCCGTGCCGAAAAGGTTGAAAATGGTGGCGTTTTGACCGTGACCGGCATTTTGCCTTCGCCTGCGCCACAAGCTCCAATTTCATCAGACTTACCTCAAGCCCGCGAACAGGAAGATGAACACATCCGCCAAGATATGAAACGAAGCATTCGTTATCTTTTGACCTTGAAAGGGCGGCCACCCTTTCGGTTGGCAGGCCTCGAAATGTTTGAGCGCCTGTCCCAAGTGCAGGACTGTCTGGAACAACTGCTGGCTCTCCATCCAGACCCTGAGTTGGATCAACTGCGACAAGGTTTGCAAATCGCATTACAAGCTGCTCAAGCCGAGTACACCATTTTGAGGCAAGCGGCTAACTGGCTCGAAAAGATTTCAGACTTGCTTGACCCGCAAGGGAAACCACATCGCAAAGCTGCTCAAGTACAACAAGAATTGTCCGACTATCTCAAAGAGATCCAAATTCAAAGTTCTGAAAGCCCGCGCTTGCAAACATTTTACAAAGTGATTGAGAAAACCACGCGCAGTTATGCATCCGGTCTGTTTCATTCTTACGATATCCCTGGCTTACCTCGCACCAATAATGACCGCGAAAGTGAATTCCGAGATTTGAACCGGCGTCTTTTGTCCACTACCGGACAAAAAGGTTTGGTACGACGAATCTTGCAGCGGACAGGCGCTTGGGAACTCGTCCCTAGACCGGTTTCTCTCGATGAAACGATGGAAGTCTTGTCAAAAGTCGACGAGAATGAATTCCTTCAAGAACGCCAACGATTGAGAGAACATCGCCAACGATTTCGGCTGCATACTCGTTCTGCCAGACAATCCCAAGCCCAATTCAAGCGCATCACACAACAGTGGCTCAACCTTCATCCAAGCCCAAATTTATAGCAAGTTATGCG
>JAKLPV010000082.1 GCA_022013685.1 Anaerolineae bacterium | reverse complement strand
GCCGGAACATGTTTCTCGGCCAGGGCCCACAAGATCTCTTCGCCAGCGGGACTGTCGGCAGGCGCAGAAATATCAAAGACACGCGCAAAGACCCGTTTCAGGTTGCCGTCCAGGGTGGCAATATCCTGCCCAAAAGCGATCGAGGCGATGGCGGCGGCGGTATAGCGCCCAATGCCAGACAGTTTGCGCAGTTGGGTCAGGTCGCTCGGCAGTTGGCCGTTGTGTTCGCTGGCAACGATCTTTGCGGCTTTGTGCAGGTTGCGGGCGCGGCTGTAATAGCCCAACCCCTCCCAGGCCGAAAGCACAACCTGTTCGGGGGCTTCGGCCAGCGCGCCGACAGATGGGAACTGGCGCATCCAGCGCTCAAAGTAAGGGATGACCGTCTCGACGCGCGTCTGCTGGAGCATGATCTCGGAGACCCAGACCGCATAAGCATCAGGATGCCCGCGCCAGGGAAGGACGCGGGCATGTCGGTCGTACCAATTCAGGATGCGGGTCGAAAATTCACTCACTGCTAAAACTGAAATCCGCCTTTGGCCTGGATGAGCTTGTAGGAATAGTTTTTGACGTAATCGAACAACTGGTCGCGCAGGGATGTCCACTCGCTCGAGTTGAGCGTGCGCTGGGCATTGGGCAGGTCGGGGGCCAGCATGGCAACCTGAATTTGCGGGTACTCGCCATAAATGGTGGCCCAGGCCTCGATGGGTTCCAGCCCCATACGCTGCACGCCAGGGATAAACTGACCGATGACAAATTCGAAGTATTCAGATTCTCGCTCCGGAGAGATGTCCCAAGTCATCAGAAGTTTTACAGACATTTACAATTCTCCGTTCCGAGGCTAACTGCCGATAACATCCAACACAACGACTTTGGTCTCTTCGGGCAAGCTCGAGCGAGTCACTTTCAGAGAGAGAGCAGGCTCGGATGCAGTTAATCCCATTTCGCTGAGGAATTTCGAGAGCGGGTCAAGCGCGACCCGGCTTTTTTCGTGCCCATAGTGCATCGGAATGACAATATCCGGCTCGATCAGGCTGATCACTTCAGCCGCCTTGGCAGCGTGCAGGCCATTCCCGCCACCGACCGGAACAAGGACGACATTGACCGTCCCCAGGGCCTCGACTTCGGACTGGGTCGGTACCTGGCGCAGGTCGCCAAGGTGGGCAATGGTGATGCCATCGAAATCAAACACATACAGGGTATTGCGCGGTTTTTCGATCGCCTTTTTGCCGTTAGCGTCAGTTTGAACGCCGGTAATGAAAACGCCGCCGATTTCATACTCGCCAGGGTTGTCGATCTGATGTACTGTGCCTTTAACCGCGCTGACAAAGTTGTGACCGGGCGCCTCGTGGCTGACGGTGACAATATCTGCGCGCAGTTTGAGCGGTTCAAAGCCGACCACATCGCTATCGAAGGGGTCGGTAACTATCGCGGCCATGCCGCGTTCAATCAAACGAAAACAAGAGTGTCCGTACCAGGTAATTTCCATATCTAAGTGTGCGTCCTCCGACGGATAATTATACCTTTAGTTTCGAGTTCGCTAGCGCACAAAGTTGAACAATCAAAACGCCAGCGGCGTCAGAAGCGCCGAGGAAACTTCACGAACCTTGTTGGATTTTTTGATTATCTGCATGGCTTTACGGTAGAATATCCCGAATTCGTCATCGGAGCATCATGATAAACAAAAAAGCCATTACCTATCTCGAAGCCCTGTTCGCTGTCGTCGTTTGGGGCGCTAATTTCGTTGCCACCAAGGATGTAGTCGGCGAAATCTCTCCTGTTACCATCATCTGGCTGCGTTTCGGCATGGGATTTCTCATCCTGGGCGCGGCAACGGCCTGGCGCAAGCAATTTTCCCTGCCCCAAAAAAGCGAGTGGGCCTACCTGGCCCTGCTCGGTTTTATCGGCATTACTTTTCACCAGTGGCTGCAAGCCACCGGGCTGATCACCGCCGCCGCCACTACCACCGCCTGGATCGTAGCCACTATCCCGATTTTCACTGCCATCCTCGGCTGGCTGGTTTTGCGTGAAAAACTGGGTTGGCTGGCAATCGTCGGGATCGTGCTGGCCACCTTTGGTGTGCTGCTAATCGTCAGTAAGGGGAATTTATCCGCCCTGGCAGCGGGCAACTTCGGCACGCCCGGCGATTTTCTGGTACTGATCAGCGCGGTCAACTGGGCAGTCTTCTCGGTGCTTTCGCGGCGCGGGCTGGCATCCCAACCGGCGGCGCGCATGATGTTCTACGTCATGTTCTTCGGCTGGCTGTTCACCAGCCTGTGGCTGTTCGGATTTGGCCCAGGCTTAAGCGAAATTCCGCAGCTCTCAACACGCGGCTGGGGAAACATCCTGGTACTGGGAATTTTCGGCTCAGGACTGGCCTACATCGCCTGGTTCGACGCCCTGCGTGAGATCCCGGCTTCGCGGCTGAGCGCATTCATTTACATCGAACCGCTGGTGACCGTGCTGGTCGCCGCGCTGTGGATCAACGAAACCATCAGCGCCGCGTCGCTGATCGGCGGAGGCATCGTCATCCTGGGGGTTTACCTGGTCAACCGGCGTTAATCTTCCTTCTTCTCTTCCTTGGGCGCAGAGACAATCACCGGCCCAACCGACGATTTGAGCGTCTTGTGCGTGCCATCGCAAAACGGAAAATCTCCGGAACCAAAACAGCGGCACAGGGCCACTTTTTCTCCAGCAGCAAGTTTGACTTCGGTGCGCAAGTGTCCATTGCGTTCTTCGGTAGTATTTTCAGCCATTTTATCGCTCCTTTTGTGTGGGGACATTATAATGCGGGTAT
>JAKLPV010000081.1 GCA_022013685.1 Anaerolineae bacterium | reverse complement strand
CTGTTTTTTGCTTCATGCCTTCATCCTTGTTTGGGTTGATACAAAACCTGTTGGACAGCAGCCTGCCAGCCCGAAAACAGTTTGTTTGCGTGTGCAGCCGGCACCGAGGCGCTATATTCGCGAAAACCAGATGGGAGTCCTTGTAATTCTTCCAACGAGGCATAAATCTTTAAACCAAGACCAGCACTGAAAACTGCACCGAGAGCTGAAAGCTCAGGCGTCTGGGCTGCCAGCAGTTTCAATTGGGTCATGTCGGCCACGAACTGCATCAGGAAAGCATTCCGTACCGCCCCGCCATCAGCATAAACTGTGCTGAGGTGTATCCCGGCATCATCGCCCATTGCTTTGAGAACGTCGGTAACAATATAGCCAATCGATTCGAGCGCAGCCCGAACAACATGGGCGCGTGTGGTGGATGGAGTCATCCCCAGGATGGCGGCGCGAGCGTCAGCACGCCAGTAAGGGGCACTTAATCCCACGAAAGCGGGAATGAAATAAACACCGTCACTATCAGCAACCGTGCGAGCCAATATCTCGGTTTCGTGTGGGTCGCTGATCAACTGCAATTGGTCACGCAACCAGGCAATGGTTGCGCCAGTAAAGTTAATGATGCCTTCAAATGCATAGACTGGTTGCCCCTGCCAGACCCAACCCAGCGCTGTCAGCGTGCCGTGCGCTGATAAACGTTTCTCATGGCCGATGTTGAGCAAAATTGAGGAGCCGGTGCCAAAGGTTACTTTTGCACTGCCTAAGGCAAAGCAACGCTGGGCAAACAGGGCAGCCTGCGAGTCGCCCATCACACCGCAAATTGGGATGCGCCGGTTAAGACACCCCCCCAGATCGGTATCACCGTACCAGGCAGCACTTTCGCGCACATCTGGTAGTTCGCCAAACTCCAGGCCAAAAACATCACAAAGTTCCTGGCTCCAGGCCAATTTTCCAATATCATAGAACAGGGTGCGCGAAGCATTGGTGTGGTCGCTGGCGTAGAACTTTCCGTCTGTCAGGCGATAGATCAGGTAAGTGTCAATCGTGCCGAACAAAGCTGAGCCATCCTTCAACCGGATGCGTAGTTCGGGGTGGTTGTCCAATAGCCAGCGCAATTTGCTTGCCGGAAAATAGGTATCAATTTTCAGCCCGGTCAATTCGTGGACAAATTCATCGTTCCCGGCTTCGATCAGTTGCTTGCAGAGTTCGTCGCCTCGGCGGCACTGCCAGACGATGGCATTGCACAAAGGCAGACCAGTTTCGCGGTCAAACAGCACGAATGTCTCACGCTGATTGGTGATACTGAGCGACAGCAGGCTGTTCCACTTCTCAGGATGACGATGGAGTAAAACGGAAACCGCCTTAATCGTGTTGGCGTAAATTTCTTCAGCATCGTGCTCAACCCAACCTGCCTGGGGATAAATCTGGCGGTGCGAAAGTGCTTCCTGGTCGAGTAGGCGGCCATCAGGGTCGAAAAGCAGGGCTTTGCTGGCGGATGTACTCT
>JAKLPV010000080.1 GCA_022013685.1 Anaerolineae bacterium | reverse complement strand
GTGTTTTTTGTAAAATAAAACGAACGCACCCATCGTAGAAATTAATAACGAAAACGAGACCACCGTAGCGTATTTCCGGTAACATGATTAACCGGAGGTACCCAGGAGATGAGAACGGTGGAAGACTACGAACGTATTCGTAAGGCATATTACGTGGAGGGATTGAGCATGCGAGAGATTTGCAGGCGGTTTCACCACGGGCGCAATGTGATTCGCAAGGCACTCGATTATGCAGAACCGGAAGCATATCGATTGAAAGAGCCTCGTCCAGCACCGGTATTGGCAGCATACAAACCGAGAATAGATGCACTGATCTTGGAGAGCGAGCAGCTTCCGAGAAAACAACGCTATACCGGGCGCAAAATCTATCAGTTGGTACAAGCAGAAGGGTACCAGGGCAGCCAAGGCACAGTCCAGCACTACGTCAGTACGCAGAGAAAAGCGCGAAAACATCAGCAGGCGTACTTGCCACTGGAGTTTGAACCGGGACAGGATGCGCAGGTGGACTGGGGTGAAGCGACTGTGGAAATTGGCGGGGAGCGTTGCAAGGTACAGGTTTTTGTGATGCGGCTGAATTACTCAAAAGCGCGCTTTGTGATGGCTTTCCCATTCCAAAAACAGGAAGCTTTTTTTGAAGGGCATATCCAGTCCTTTCGTTTTTTCGGGGGTGTGCCACGGCGGATTACGTATGACAATCTAAAAACAGCAGTGTTTCGTGTGCTGGAAGGACATAATCGCCAGGAGCAAAACGCCTTCATCGGTTTCCGCAGTTACTACTTGTTCGAAAGTAACTACTGCACCCCAGCCCAGGGACACGAAAAAGGCGGTGTGGAAAGTGACGTGGGCTATGCACAACGTAACTTTTTCGCCCCTATCCCACAAGCCAAAGATTTTGCATCCTTGAACATCCAACTACACCAGGATTGCCTGAATGACATGCAGCGCCGTGTGCGTGGAGAAGAGCGTCTGGTGGATGAAGTTTTGAATGCAGAAAAAGCAGCCTTGCTGCCACTTATCCCGGTAGATTACCCTGCTTGCACCAGCCGTGCTGTGAAAGCCAATCCATACAGCCAGGTTGTCTTTGAAACCAATCGCTACTCCGTTCCAACGGAGTATGTTGGCAAGCAGCTTTCACTGCGCGCTTACCCATTTCGGGTGGAAGTCTTAAGTCTGTCTCAGGTAGTGGCCGAGCATCCCCGTTGTTTGGGGCGCGAGCAGGATGTCCTTGATCCCTTGCACTACTTGGGACTGCTCGAACAACGTCCGGGAGCCTTTGAGTATGCAATCCCGATGCGACGCTGGCGAAAGGACTGGCCCGCAAACTACGAGCGCTTGCTTGCTACTCTGCGGCAGAACAAACCGGATGGCCACGGTGTCCGAGAATTTATCGCCATTCTCAAACTGCATCGCAGTTACCCCGCAGAAATGGTGAACCGGGCCGTGCAACAGTCCCTGGAAATGGGTGCAGCGCATCTGGATGGTGTCCAATTGTGCTTGCGCCAACTGGTTTCATCCGAAATTCAGCCGCTAAAACTGGAACTTACTCACCCGAAATTGGCAGTGATGGGCAATCAGCCTGTGTGCCTCGACCAATACAACCAACTCCTGGATGCGAGATGAACATGGAACAGAATCCGCTCCTTGATAATTACCTGCGCCAACTGCGCCTGCCAGTTTTCTTGAAATATTATGCCCAGTTTGCCGCCGATGCCGCACGCAACAACGAAGATCCAGTGCGTTTCTTGCTGGCGCTGGCTGAACAGGAAATCAACCAGCGCCAGCAGAATATGCTGCAACAACGCATCAAAATGGCCCATTTCCCGATGCTCAAAGAACTCGCCGATTTCGATTTCTCTTGCCTGCCCCTGCTCAACAAAGCCCAGATACTCGACCTGGCGCGCGGCGAGTATATCAAGCAAAAGCAGAGCCTAATCTTCATCGGAAACCCCGGCCTTGGAAAAACCCATCTCAGTATTGGATTGGCCGCTGCTGCCTGCCGCCAGGGCCGCCGGGTGCGTTTTTGGACTGCCGCGAGTTTGGTAAATGAACTGCTACAAGCTCAAGATGAACATCGCCTGCATCGGGTCATTGCATCCACCCTCAAGCTGGATATGGTTGTCCTGGACGAGTTAGGTTTCATCCCCTTTTCTGCTAATGGCGCTCAGGTCTTATTTACCTTCTGTTCCGAGCTTTATGAACGTCTAGCGTTGGTTATCACCACTAACTTGAAATTCGCCGATTGGGTTCAAGTCTTTGGGGACGAACGTTTAACCGCGGCCCTGCTCGACAGGTTGACCCATCACGCCCATATAGTGGAATTGCTCGGCGAATCTTATCGCTTTCGACAGCGGATGCAAAGTGACTAGAATGAATGAGCCAGGTATATGCCAGAAGTCCAGCGAGTCTTATCGCATGGAGGAAGGTTTATCGCTTTTTGGGCTACCAGCAGGGCAGGAAATGCAAAGGGCAGAAAGATCGCTCTTCCTGCCCTGCTGTATAGCCACCTGGCGACGCTCAGGTCGCTCCTCAGCGTTGCCCTATCCTCCGCCAGATAATTTGATTCTAGCACCCTGGTTTTTTTATGCCAAAAAATGGTCTCGTTTTCGAATTCAAAGTGGGTCCGTTTTCGATATCAATTTTAATCTTAACAATTTATCAACTGGTCTCGTTTTCAACGTCAAACTGGTCTCGTTTTCGCTTGCAAAAAACAGCGTGTCCTGATGATGCTTTGTTAGCCCGTTTTTTGCCTTATTTTAACAACTGTTGGGCAATTTCAACAATTTTAGATAAAGCACTTACAAGACCTGCAACTGCTACCATATTGGCTAATAACGCCTTTGCTTTTTCAACGTGCTCTAAAAAAGCACCTTTGTTTGGTTTGGCTTTTTGAGCCTCTTTATTTGCCTGTAACAGATGATATTCAACTTCAATAGCCACATCTTGATTTAGGCCTTGAGAAGTTTTTGCTCGTTCAATTTCACTTCTTATCTTTTCAAGTTCACTTATTAATTCATCTTTGTTATTCGCATTGATTGTTATGTTGCCAGCGGCATTGTATTGATTGCTTACCTGTTGCCCTCTTTGGTCAAAAACGGTAGACATTTGACCTCCTTGTGACTGGCTGTTGTAAATATGAACCGAAACAAGATTGTTTAATAAATCTTTAGACGGTAAAGTTTCGTTTGTATTCCAGTTTTCGCTTAATTCAAGAATAAAATCAAGCAATCGATTTTTCACTGTATCTAAAACCTGTTCAAAATCATGTTTGCCAATAGCGTATTCAATTTCAGCATAAGCGTAACCGCTTTCTTGCACATAATGATTTATAAACGAAGTCGTTTCGGGCGGCAAAATAAAATGTCCTTCGTGCTTTTGTGCCAATTGTTCGACGTACCTTATTCCATCATAAACTGGATAGGCAGTTAACATATCTTTGATTTTCTTGTCTTCAATTAAGTGCATGGGAACGACTTTGCCGCTGACCATCCAATATCCGTTTGTCCATTTTCCGATACAAGCGGCTCTTAGAATTCGATAATCTGGTAAGTCAGCCCTAATTTTATACCCATCAAGTTCTCGATTAACCCAATTTTTCAATTCTGTACTTTCTAATTGATATGCCAATACCTTTGCTTTTCTGAGTACATCAGATAAAACAGCGTTTTGGTTAAGTAAATCTGCTTGAATTTGACTCAATATATCCATGTTTACTCTGATGAAAGGGATGGGCTAACTATGTTTTATACAGACCGCGCCTGCATAAGGGTGACACAGAATTATCGTCGTATCCCGCATATACAACTACTATACGATGAGTTTTGTTTTTTGACAACAAAAAGTGGCTATTGCAAATGCGCGGTCAGCCTGCCATCCGCGAGCAGTTTGCGCATCGTTTCGATGTGCGGATACATATATTGTTGCGCCACCTTACCGAGATTTTGATACTGAGGGTGCAGCAAATATTTGGAATGTTTTTTTAGTTTAAGAGTAGGGCGGGCAAAATGTTCAGAACGCACTTTTTTGGCCTGATTTTGGTTTCTTGGGGCGCTGTGTTGGCTCGCTTTTCACGAAGGTTTAGATGCCTTCATAATAAAAGTTGTTGGTATCAATTTGGCACGAGGCACTGAATACCACTTTTCTGGTGCATAATCCTGCGGTCTTGCAAGATTCATATCAACTTCGCTTTCTATCATGCGCTCAATTACTAACCCTGCGCCACTTATGGCATTGATGTAAGTGGAAAGTTTGCGAGGCTGTAAAACAATTTCTACACCTTTCCACGTGGGATCTATCTCGGGATTCTCATCGAGATATGAGCGGCTAAAGAGATATTTCTCAGAATTAGCATCATATTCCAGGCATTGATAAATTGGATGCTCCCAACTAAAAACCAATTTACCACCTGGCTT
>JAKLPV010000079.1 GCA_022013685.1 Anaerolineae bacterium | reverse complement strand
GTAGGCTTTGAATTCAGCATTGCCCGACATTTGCGATACTTTCGTGATCGCTGCCGTCAGGGTCGTCTTCCCGTGGTCGATGTGTCCCATCGTCCCTACGTTCAGATGCGGTTTGCTGCGGTCAAATTTCTGCTTCGCCATGTGGATAATCTCCTTGTTATACCTGAGAAAAAATTACTATTTCAGAATTCCCTGCGCAACTGTCTCACTGACAGGCGCATAATGGTCAAATTCCATCGAAAAGACACCACGCCCCTGAGTCGCTGAACGCAACTCGGTCGCGTAACCAAACATTTCCCCGAGAGGAACCATCGCGTTAACCGCTTGGGCGTTACCGAGGCGGACTTCCATACCCTGAATCAGGCCACGTCGACTGTTAAGCTGGCCGATCACATCCCCAAGATATTCTTCAGGAACGACAACTTCTACTTTCATGATGGGTTCAAGCAAGACACCGCCGCCACGCTGAACACCTTCCTTGAAGGCCATCGAAGCAGCCATCTTAAAGGCCATTTCGTTCGAATCGACTTCGTGGTAAGAACCATCAATCAGGGTAACTTTCAAGTCCACCACTGGATAACCAGCGATGACGCCACTTTCAGTTGCCTCGCGAACACCCTTTTCAATAGCAGTGATGTATTCCTTGGGAACACTACCGCCGATAATTTTATTTTCGAAGATAACGCCGCTGCCACGTTCGCCCGGCTCCATCGAAAAAACAACATGACCATATTGACCACGTCCACCGGACTGCTTTGCGTATTTATGGTCAATTTTGTCGACCTTGCGGGTGATCGACTCGCGATAAGCAACGCGTGGCCTGCCGACATTGGCCTGCACTTTGAATTCGCGCAGCAGGCGGTCAACAATAATATCGAGGTGTAATTCGCCCATACCAGAAATCTGGGTCTGACCACTGGCTTCATCCGAACGGACCCTAAATGTGGGGTCTTCTTCAGAGAGTTTGCGCAGCGCTTCACCCATCTTCTCCTGGTCACTGGTGGTTTTGGGCTCAACAGCAATTGTGATGACAGGTTCGGGGAAAGAAATGCTTTCAAGAACAAGGTTTTTGTCGTTGCAGAGTGTATCGCCAGTGCTGGATTCTTTAAACCCAAGCGCAGCAGCAATGTCACCAGCGCGGACTTCGGTAATGTCCTCGCGCCGGTCAGCATACATACGAATCAGGCGACCAATGCGCTCACGCTTGCCCTTGGTGGTGTTATTAATCATCGTGCCTTGTTCGAGCGTACCAGAGTAAACCCTGAAGTAAGCCAATCGGCCAACATAAGGATCGGTAACAATCTTGAAAACCAATGCGCTTAATGGTGCGTCATCTTCTGATGGTAATTCGACAAACTCTTCCAGGTTATCGGGGTTATAACCGCGCACCGCTGCAATATCAACTGGCGACGGTAAATAATCGATAACAGCATCAAGAATAGTTTGGACACCCTTGTTTTTCAGAGAAGAACCACAAAAACACGGGTTGGCCTTGCCATCAATAACTGCTTTGCGCAAAGCGACCTTGAGTTCACCCACCGAAATATCTTCACCCTCAAGATATTTCATGGTCAACTCATCGTCGGTTTCAGCAATCTTCTCGATCATATTGTGGCGCATTTCTTTAGCAGTCGCCACCAATTCTGTCGGCACATCGTTTGTGGTGGGGTCGCGACCCATCTCATCATCCCACAAAATTGCTTTCATTTCCAATAAATCGACTACGCCCTTAAAGGACGCTTCAGAACCTATTGGCAAATGCATGGGAATGGGGTTTGCTCCCAAACGCTGGCGAATGGAATCTATGGAACGCTCAAAAGAAGCGCCTACGCGATCCATCTTATTAATAAAACAGATGCGAGGAACGCTATAGCGGTCAGCTTGACGCCAAACCGTCTCTGATTGCGGCTCAACACCCTGAACAGCATCAAAAACAACCACGCCGCCATCCAGAACACGGAGGGAGCGCTGCACTTCTGCGGTGAAGTCGATGTGGCCGGGCGTATCGATCAGGTTAAATTGATAACCTTTCCACTCGGCGGAGACCGCAGCAGAAACAATGGTAATACCGCGTTCGCGTTCCTGGGCCATCCAGTCTGTGACGGTAGTCCCATCATCAACCGAACCGATGCGGTGGGTTTTACCAGTATAAAAAAGGATTCGCTCAGTAGTTGTCGTTTTACCGGCATCAATATGGGCAATAATACCGATATTTCGATACTTCTCAAGCGGGTACTTACGTGCCATTAAAAATTCCTCAACAATCCACGCCTACGCGCGATAATGCGAAAAAGCGCGGTTGGCCTCAGCCATCTTATGAGTTTCTTCACGCTTGCGAATAGCGGCGCCCTGGTTGGAAGCGGCGTCCAAAAATTCGGCAGACAATTTTTCGGGAAACGATTTTCCAGAGCGTGCGCGCGCAGCAGTCAGCAGCCAACGGATGGTCAAGGTCATACGACGATCAGCGGGAACTTCCATCGGGACCTGGTAAGTAGCGCCACCCACACGTCGCGGGCGGACTTCCATCACAGGGCTGACATTTTTGATTGCAGCATCAAAGGTTTCGATACCAGGCTTGCCAGTTTTTTCCTGAATCAAGTCAAGGGTTTCGTACATCAACCGCTGGGCAAGGCTCTTTTTGCCGCTTATCATCATGTGTTGAATGAAAGTAGCCAGGCTCAAGCTGTTATAGCGCATATCAGGCGCAACTGGTCGTTCGGGGGGAGTTCCTCTACGCATTGCTTTTCTCCAAAACTAAAAAAGAATTACTTGGGACGCTTGGCGCCATATTTCGAACGGCTCTGGCGTCGCTTGTTGACGCCGGTTGTATCCAATGAGCCGCGCACAATGTGATAACGCACACCAGGCAGGTCTTTCACACGACCACCACGCACCAAAACCACGGAGTGCTCTTGCAGTTGATGGCCTTCACCGGGGATATAGGCTGTCACTTCGATGCCGTTGCTCAAACGCACACGGGCAATCTTGCGCAAGGCCGAGTTCGGCTTCTTGGGCGTCATGGTTTTTACCACGGTACACACACCGCGTTTCTGGGGAGCGCCACCTGCACGGCGTACACGGCGCTGGCTCATCGAGTTGAATGTGAATTGCAACGCGGGTGATTTCGACTTGACCTTCTTGGTTTGGCGGCCTTTGCGAATCAGTTGATTAATTGTGGGCACGTTCGCCTCCGAAAAAATATTACTTATTGAGTGAAAAAGTACAATCGACAGTCAAACAGTGAGGCCATCTTTTTCTTGCCAGATGGCCTCACTTGTCTTGCACAATCCGGTTATTCTAACCCTAAGGGCAACGAACAGAGATTTTATCACACGCCCTTGTTAGCGTCAAGAACAATTTGTTATTAATTTCTATTTTAGTTTCTCCAGATCCTCACCGATCATAAGCAAACCGGTTTCCAGCTTGGGAGGATGAGCTTTTTCTTCATCCTTGCCAAACTTGATAATGTCACCACTCTCATTAACCGCCTCGACAGCCAACCCCAGGCTCTGGAGTTCTTTGACCAAGACGCGGAATGATGCAGGAATGCTCGGCTCTTCAATCGGTTCGCCCTTGACAATCGCTTCGTAAGTGTTAACACGTCCCTGAACATCGTCCGATTTGACAGTCAACATTTCTTGCAGGGTATAGGCCGCGCCATAGGCTTCGAGCGCCCAAACTTCCATTTCGCCGAAACGCTGACCGCCAAACTGGGCCTTACCACCGAGCGGTTGCTGCGTCACTAGGGAATAAGGTCCGGTGGAACGAGCATGAACCTTATCTTCAACAAGGTGATGCAGTTTCAAGACGTTCATCACGCCTACGGTCACCGGCTGGTCGTACGCGTCACCAATCTTGCCGTCGCGCAGGATTTGTTTTCCAAGAGTTGGGATCGGGACACCTGTTTCGACCATCACCTCGTTGGCGCGAACGGGCAGATTCTCATCGGCGACATCTTCATCGAATCCGAGGCTCTTCATCCAAAGGCGGTAGCAGGCGTTGATAGCCCGCGGGTCTTTGTCATCTTCGTCACGGCTGAAAGGAACATTGTCAAAACTGATAAGTTCTTCAGGGACATAGCTGTTTTCAATCATCCACTGACGCATGGTCATCATACGCGCGTAATACCCATCGCTGATCAGGCGCGCAACATCATAGCCCTTGTCGCCCAACCAGTGTTCAAGATAGAGCAAGCGCACTTCATCGTCATCCCGGATGGATTCGGGGTCATATTCCTGAGATTTCAGCCATTCCCAACCACTGGCACAGGCCTTCCGCCAGGCTTCATCGACAAGCCAGGCGCGCGCCAATTCAGCTTCAATTTCCAGCTCGCGCGCACCGTCAAATACCGGGGTAATGGCGCGGAAACCAAGTCGCTTTGCGGCCCAGCCCAGGTGCACTTCGAGCACCTGGCCGATGTTCATACGTCCCGGGACACCCAGGGGGTTCAGGATAATGTCAACTGGGGTGCCATCTTCGAGATAAGGCATATCTTCGACCGGGACAATGCGCGAAACCACGCCTTTGTTACCATGACGGCCTGCCATCTTGTCGCCAGCCGTGATTTTACGGCGTTGGGCAACCGAGACACGCACCATCATATCCACACCGGCTGAAAGATCATTATTATCTTCACGGGTGAAGACCTTGACATCCACCACCTTGCCACGTTCACCATGGGGCATGCGCAGCGAAGTGTCTTTTACATCACGGGATTTCTCACCGAAGATGGCACGCAGCAGGCGCTCTTCAGGGGTCAGTTCTTTTTCACCTTTGGGCGTAATCTTGCCCACCAGGATGTCGTTCGGGCCGACTTCTGCACCGATGCGGATAATTCCGCTTTCATCCAGGTCTTTGACTGCATCTTCACCGACGTTGGGAATATCACGGGTGATTTCTTCGGGGCCAAGCTTGGTATCGCGGGCCTCAACTTCGTATTTTTCAATGTGGACCGAGGTAAAACGATCTTCCTGGACGAGACGATCGGAGAGCAGGATGGCATCTTCGAAGTTACCACCCTCCCAAGAGAGGAAGGCCACGACAACATTCTGGCCCAGGGCCAACTGGCCGCTTTCGGTGGAGGATGAATCGGCGATGATATCGCCCTTTTTGATGATCTGGCCCTTGATGACTGCCGGGCGCTGGTCAATACAAGTAGATTGGTTCGAACGCTGGTACTTGCGCAGTTGGTATGTGCGAACTGTGCCGTCATTATCGCGGACGACAATTTCCTTGCCCGTGACTGACGTTACTTCGCCATCTGCCTCAGCCGCGATCACCTGTCCAGAATCGAGCGCAGCAAAAAACTCCATACCGGTTGAAACGGCAGGAATTTCAGGCCGCACCAACGGAACAGCCTGGGCCATCATGTTCGAACCCATCAGGGCGCGGTTGGCATCGTCATGCTCAAGGAAGGGGATCAGCGCAGCGCTAATACCCACAACCTGGTGGGGAGCCACATCCATGTAATCCAGGTTTTCAGGGGTGGCAAAGATGAAGCCGGAGTGGTAACGGCAGGAAATTCGTTCGCGCACAAATTCGTTGCGACCCGTCAGCGGCGCATTGGCCTGGGCTATCACGAATTTATCTTCAGCATCTGCGGAAAGATATTCGATGCGGTCAGAGACAAAGGGCACAATCAGAACTTCACGGGCCAGGGCAGCCAGGCGCTTCGCCAGGGCTTCATCGATGGTGTCGCCTGATTTGGCAATCGCCTTGTCGTTCGTAACAACATCTTCGCGCAGAGTGCGCCCAACCAGGGCATCAGAATCGTGGGCGAGGCTTTTAATGACTCTGCGATAGGGTGTTTCAATAAAGCCATACTCGTTGACACGCGCAAAAGAAGCCAGGCGGCCAATAAGACCGATGTTCGGGCCTTCAGGTGTTTCAATCGGGCAGATGCGGCCATAGTGGGAGTGATGGACATCACGAACATCAAAACCGGCGCGTTCGCGACGCAGACCGCCAGGGCCAAGCGCAGAGAGTGTGCGTTTGTGACGCAATTCAGCCAACGGATTGGTTTGATCCATGAACTGGGAGAGCTGGCTGGAACCGAAGAATTCGCGCAGGGCCGCTACAACCGGACGAATATTGACCAGCGTAACCGGGGAGAGCTGCTCCTGATCGCGGATCGACATGCGTTCTTTAATGACGCGCTCCATACGGCGAAGACCAATACGGAGCTTATTCTGGATCAATTCGCCTACAGTTTTGACGCGGCGATTGCCGAGGTGGTCAATATCATCAGCGGGTTCGATTTCATTATTAATGAGGATCATGCGCCGCACCAAGCGAATAATGTCTTGCTTGGTAATGTTACGGTGCGTGATCGGTATTTCCAGATCGAGTTTCTGGTTGAGTTTATAACGTCCCACGCGCTCCAGGTCATAATGGCGCTGGTCGAAGAGCTGCTCTTCCAGAAAACCGCGGGCATTTTCCAGGGTGGCCGGGTCGCCAGGACGCATACGCTTAAAGAACTCGATCAGGGCTGCTTCAGCAATGGTTAGGTTGCCGCTCAGATCCCATTCCGGTTCCTGTCGCAGAGTCGAGGTGATATACATGCGCTCAGGGTTGTTATCCACATCTGAGAACAGGGAGATGATTTCTTCGTCCGTGCCATATTTCAGGGGAGAGTCGACAATGCCGTCGTTCACTGCCGCCAGGGCGCGCAGGAAAACGGTGATCGGCACAGTGCGCTTGCGGTTGAATTTCAGGATGATGTAATCGTTCTTCCGGGACTCGAATTCCATCCAGGCCCCGCGGTCAGGGATCAGTTTCGCCATTGCCAACCTGCGGGCGGTGGCCCGGTCGGTGGGGGCTTGGAAGTAAACGCCAGGGGTACGAATCAACTGCGAAACGACGACACGCTCGGTTGCGTTGATG
>JAKLPV010000078.1 GCA_022013685.1 Anaerolineae bacterium | reverse complement strand
TAAACGCGATATTCGCCAGCTGCGAGCAGAAGATTTCCGGCTATAAAAGCCAAAGCAGGGGACTGGTCTTTGATCCAGTCGGATGCGCTGATTTGCGAAGTTGCGGACTCGAATAAGGGTTCTTGTTCGACTTCGATATCGGCGTCAGACTGCAGCGCGAAAGGGTTGGCAAGTGGGGTTGCGTAACGAGCGTCCATAAAGTCACCTCCTATAGTTGAGTTGCTGTTGAGAAAGTCAGCCATCGGGACTGATGGCGAACGGCGAACTGACCGTAGGAAAGCTGCTGTTCCAGGAGAGGGGTGCTGCCCAGTACACACGCTGCATGCTTTCGAGTGAGGTTACCGATGATGATGCGAGCGGACTGGATACTGTGTGCCAGGGAAGATGCATATTCTGGAAAGGTTGTGATGAAAAGGCTGATGCCGGGATTTGCGGCCAGTGCGAGAAGTATTTCAGGAGTAATTCCCCATTCCTGACGGATATCCTCGATGACGATCAGCCCATGTCTTTCGCCATCCGGCTGCCATGCTTGAAGGCGTGGCAGAAGTTGATGGAATTGCACGGGCAGAAGGATGTTCTGATGCGAAATGGAGTACATCCAGGATTCTGGGCTGGGCGTAACCACGAGAACTGCCATTCGGTTATCGTCCAGTTTGCTGGCGGTTATGGCGGCAGTCTTAGCCAGGGGTAACAGGCTGTCTGCGCCATCGTACTCTGCGGTCGCCAAGACAATCGGACTGCGTGCCGTAGAGCACATGACTGGGACAAGGCCTTTGGTTTGGTTGAACTCCGCTCCAAGGTAATAGCTGCCCGGTCGGGCTGGCCGAATTTTCAGGAGCACTTCTACGGATAGTTGCTGTAGGGCAGGGGAGACGGCTTGCCTTGGTACGAGCAAGCCAGAGTTGCGGGTAATAGCAAGTGATGTGTTCATGTTAGCCTCCATAAAATAGTTTGGTAAAATGGAGGCGCGGTTAAAAGGCTACGGTCTTTCACCGTTTCTTTGTAGCGGACGCTTGTTTCCTTCGCCGGGATGGGCGTCCGCGCCTTTTAAGCTGCGCCAGGGAACATACTCTTTGTTTGTTGGTGCGGTTCATCACCTCCTTTTTGAGAAGCATTTGTCTATATGAGTTTTGTAAAAACTATTAACCAATCTTTTCATAAATAAAAAAGCGAGTAAAATAATGCCTTGCCCGGCCAGTTCGTAAAAACTGACCGGGGTAGTACAAGGATGCGCAGACCCGATCGGCGCATCTCTGGAACAAGCCCCGCGGTGGCGGGGGTTTAGGTGTAGCAGGCCATTTAGGAGCCTGAAACCCTCAAACCAAAATCCACTACTAATCGGGAGAAACCATGAATACACAATCAATAGGAACCAAAAATTTTGAAGAATTGACTTTAGGGGAAGTAATAGATATTTTTTTAGAAGAAGAGCTTCTTGGGAAATCAGCAGAGACATATCGTTGGTACACATGTCGCTTAGGACTTTTTCGAAAGGCTTTTGGTGCCACCACAAAACTTTCAGAGATAACCAAGAAGGATTTAATTGCTTGGTGGCGAGGTCTTGAGGCTCGTACTTTGGAAGAGCCACAGACACTAACCGCTGATTCGTTTCATGGGTATGTGCGGGGGCCGAGAAGATTGTTCTCATGGCTTTACAAAAACAATAAAATCCCCCAAGATTTGATCAAATACATGGTATTGCCAACCCTACCGGAGCGACAACGGAAGGGTGTTCATGATGATATTGTTGTAAAACTCATTGAAGCTACAGATGGGAATCTCCGCGATCGCGCTATCATGTTGTTTTTAGAATCAACAGGTGCGCGTCGCGCAGGGGTGGCATCGCTGAAAATGCAAGACCTTGATTTAGATGCTCCAGAGCCATATTGCCGTCGCACTACCGTTTTTGAAAAAGGAAAGCGTACGAGATGTGTATTTATGTCCAAGTTGGCTCTTGAAGCCTTGAAGGAATACCTTGCGGTACGCAACTCTACATCGCAAAACGTCTTCGTAAATAACCGACCTGGCTGTGAAAACAACAAACTCTTGCCAGGAGCAATCAACCAAATTATTGAGCGATACAAGAAGCAGTTGGGGATTACTGGAACGGTTTCGCCTCACCAGTGGCGACATCGATTCTGTCGCCGAATGCTCAAGCGCCGAATGCCATTGTCAACCGTGCAACAACTGGCTGGTCATAAAAGCATCCAGGTTACTGCAATGATTTATGCCAATTTGCTTGTTGACGAACTGCATGATGCTTATGACGATATTTATGCACCACCTGATTTGATAAATTAAAGCAAAACAGGACTATCATCCTAAGCTAACGGCGTTTATAGCCGTTCTTTTAGGCGATAGTCCTGTTATTTTTTCCAGGGTGGGAAACTGAGCGGCGGCCTTTTAAGCCGTTTGTTGAGGGTTCGAGCCCCTCCGCGCTCACAAGCTGTTTTACCCGTCGGCTTTACCCAAAAGGTGCGTGGCACCGATCGGAAATAACAGCGCAACGGGGGAGGGGGGACGCGTCAACGTCCCTCCTCCAAAACCCCGGAGTATCAACCAAAGCAATTATTGATTTTTCTTACACTTACAATGTGAATTAGCCATCAGGCCCCCTGGTGGCTTTTTGTTTATTTGAATGTGGTTGTTAAGGTGCGTGGCAAAATAAAAACGAACAAACGCGCGTCAACACGTCTAATCGTCAGATTTAGGCGAAACCAGTTGTTTTTCTTGGTAGGCGAGCACTTCAGCGCGAGGAATTTTCAGCGGAGAGTTTTTTCGGGTAGGATCAAACTTCCGTGCACCAGGGAAATGACCACGCTTGACCAGTTTAGTCACGGTCATTGTTGAGCAATTGAGCATTTCTGCAACCTGCTTTGTGGTTAATAGATCGGTTTCCATGTGTGCAAACAGTTTCCGCGCGGCTAAAGCCGCTATTCATGGCATGAAAGTCCTTCGGACTGGTGCTTTTAGCCCCGAAGGGGCTTCTATGAAATGAGCCAAGGCTTTTGCGCAAGCACCTGTGGGTAGCCCGTTGGCGAGTCTGCAAAATCATAGCAAATCTGGATTTAGATGCAATCGCCCTGATAGGGCAACCAGGGCAATCGCATCTAAATCTGAGTAGCGAGAACAGTGAGCAAGTAATCTTGGTCCAAGGCCGCTAAAAGCTGTTTCGCATGGATGCCACCTTTGGCGGTTTTTTCTTGTTTGAGAAGATTGAGCGCAATGTGACGCAAGACAGCCAGATTGGCGGGTGCATGATCTTTCCGAACCCGTGAACGGTCTTCATTGAGCGCCACATCCAAAACCCAGTGCAATTCGTTTTCGATGCTCCAATGTCGGCGTGCGGCATGCAGAATACGTTGGGCATTACTCTCCAAACTCGAAATGTAGAAACGGACTTGTTTTGTTTCTACCTCGTTGATGATACGGGTCGAGACAACCATCGCAATACTGCGAAGTTGCTTCCATTTTGCATAACTTCGCAAGTTGTGGAGATATTCTGGGTCAGATGTTGACCAACACTCGCGGATTTCCAGGCGGCCGTGGCCTTTGTTCACGGTTTTAGTATGTTCGTAAGGTGCATTTTCGAACCCCTGTTGCTGGTCGTACTCGAAGAGCAACCGAATATCTTGGTAAAGATGCCCTTGGTTTTCTTTGACACACAACAAATAGTCAGCTTCACGATCAATAATGGTTTGAGCGATCTTGGTCTGGGTTCCAATCGCGTCAATGGTGACGATGCAACCTGCAATTGCCAAGATTTTCAACAATTCTGGAATGGCAGTGATCTCATTCGATTTGGTCCCGACTTGGCGCTGTCCCAAAACCAAGTGATTTTCTTCGGCCCAGGCACTGACCATGTAGATGGCTCGTTTTCCCAGAACACCATCGTCGGACCCGCGCAATTGTTTGCCATCAATGGAAACCACTTGTCCGGATGTGATTTCATTGAGCATTCGGACCCATTCAACAAAACAGTTTTGAAATTCTTGTGGATCCAGCAGACCAAAAACACGCCCAAAAGTATCATGGGATGGGATTTCGCCGGGTAGTTCAAGAAAGGTTTTCAACCAGGCATATTTCCGATTGCCAAACAGCTCAATTTCTGTCCAACCTTGGGCTCCACAGATAATCGCGCATACGGCAATCGTAATAATATCGATCAGTTTGTGCTCTTTGCTGCGATTGATACGTGGATCGTGAATTTTTCCAAACTGAATTTCGATGGCTTTTATGGGTATCGTTTTCAAGGGCATCCTCGATTACAAAGTTCTCCCTTTTTACCATCATTTAGATGCGATTACCCTGGCAGGCTGAGTGAGATTTTCGTCCCGTTTTCGTAGCTTTCATCTAACCAGATATCCCCGCCATGTGCTTCAATTGCCAGACGACAAAAGGCCCAACTCAGGCTGTTGTTGGCTTGCCCTTTGGTTGATTTTTTGAAAAGCTCACCGCTAAATGGAATTTCAGTTGTCTCAGCAGAATCGATAACTGAAAGCACAAGGACTCCGTTTTTGTCATAGCGAGCATTCAAACGCACAATACGCCCTTCTTGCGATTGTTTAATGGAATTTCCCAGCAGGTTTTGCAACACCCGGCGCATCAGGCCAGGGTCAAGCATCAGGGGCTGCATTCCTTCGGGAATATCTGATTGCAAAAGAATGCGCTTCTTACTTGCCAGACCAGAGATATTTCGAAAGGCCTCGTCGGCCAGAATCTTGAGGGAAGTCGCCTTGCGTGCAAGGGGAATTTCGCCGCTTTGCAACCGATAAATATCCAGGATGGACTCAATTTGCTCGAGCGTTTGCTGGAGAATAGTCTGGGACAGGTCGAGCGTTTCAATTTGCGACTTCGGCAACAGCGTGGTGCTCTGCCTGCGCAGCATCTCGAGGTTGATCGACATGGATGTCAGAGGATTTCGCAGGTCGTTAACAATGGACTGGGTTAAGTCAGCGCGCACACGTTCCAGTTTTTTGGGCTGGCTAATGTCACGGAAGATGGCAATACGCCCAACCCTGACGCGATTGTTGTCAAGCAAGGCTGTAACGCGAATGTCAAGGTCGCTTATGTTTTCATCGCCAGCTTCTACTTCTATTTCACCCAGGTCAAAGCCGCGCAAGGCTTCGGCAAGGCCTGGCCAGGGTTGCAACACTTCCATTACATTACGCCCGATAATATGTGCTTTTTCGACTTTTAGCATCTCTCGGGCTTTGGGATTGGCATCTGCGATGCGGTGGTGGACATCCAGCACGAGCACACCGTCTGTCAGGTTTGCTACCACCTGATCGTACGCAACAGGCAAGAGATCAAGAAGCCGGAGAAAGAAGATACTCCAGGCTATGATGATACCGCTCAAAACAAAGGCGATTGGTCCCAGATCGAGGCCGGGGACGGGACTTAGCCCTGCAATAGAAATCAGATTGCCGACCCAGGGGAGTATGACGCTGGCAACAAGGCCAATCATTTGCCAGCGATAAATCTCTTTCGCGTTCAGCGCCGTGCGGATAATAATGACTGCGCCAAGCGCCAGAAAAATATAATTGTAAGCCACACTGGCCCAGAAGGCTGGGCCATGCTCGTAAACCAGGTCTGCGCCTGGCGTTGGCGAAACTGGTTTGATTTCAGGCCACAGCAGGCCATGCGCTTCATTGGTAAAAGTTAAGCCCAATAAAATGATTGGGAAAATAAGCAGCCATAAATAATTTTTACCTGGCAGGTTGCGTCCCCGGCTATAACCATAGGCGAATAAAAACCAGGTCAAGCCGATGGTTGAAATTCCCAAGTATTGGAGCTTTGAAAACAGGATTTTATCCTCAATCCCAACCACCGAATATTCGAGCGCCAGAAACAAGGCCCAAGCAGACATTGAGGCCATCATGAGAGAGAAGGCAAAAGCGCCGCGCACTTCACGATGGCGAATGCTATAAACCAGAATAATGCCATTCAAGATGGTTGCGACAAAGAAAACGACCCCGAAGGAACTGAATTGCCAGGTCATAGGAATTGAGGCTCTTTTTTTATAGATGTATTATGATGAACAACTTACCTTGTGGATAACACCCCAGGCTATTTTTATAATTGGCACGGTCATGAAGGCCTGTGGAATTCTGTGGATCACTTTGTAACATTTATCGAACGTGCAAATTTTCAGAATTTTATCATATTGGCAGGATTCTCCAAAGCCCGGTTTGACATTCTGACCGCCTCATACTAAAATGAAAATGAATTATTTTCTATTATTAAGTGTAACTTTATTTTAGTTTTGCAGGAGACCCTGTGAGCGCAAAGTGGCCTGAAAAAACAATCATTGGATTAACCGGTAATATTGCCACAGGCAAGAGCGTGGTGCGAAAAATGCTGGAGCATCTTGGCGCATATGGTATTGATGCCGACGCCCTCTCTCATCGCGCAATTGCTCGTGGCGCACCCGGCCACCAGCCTGTGTTAAGTGCTTTCGGGAAGTGGATGCTCAACTCAGATGGCGAAATTGACCGTATCAAACTTGGGCGGCTGGTTTTCAATGACTCTGAGGCCCTGTCTACTCTTGAGGATATTGTCCACCCGCTGGTATCCCAGGCTATTGATATCATGGTCAAGCGTGCCAGCCAAAAAGTGATCGTGATCGAGGCTATCAAATTGCTCGAAAGTGATCTGCGCAGTGTTTGCGACGTAATTTGGGTTGTCAATGTGCCGCAAGAACTTCAGGTGCGCCGCCTGGTTGAAAAACGCGCGATGAGCAGAGAAGATGCCGAGCAGCGTATCCATTTTCAAAGCGAACAGCAGCAAAAAGTTGCCCTGGCAAATGTTGTTATCCAAAATCACGGTTCCTTTGAAGAGACCTGGAAGCAGGTTGTAGCCGCCTGGAAGAAAATCGTTCCGCAATCTGATACCATTCAAACGGTTGCCAAATCCGCAGGAGGCGAATTCTCGGTGGTGCGCGGACGCCCCCGCGATTCGGTTGCGATCGCTGAACTGGTTTCACGCTTGAGCGCTGGCGCAAAAAACATGACCCAAGATGATGTCATGGCCGCTTTTGGCGAGAAAGCTTTCATGCTCTTGCAATTCTCCAACAAACCGGTTGGCGTGGCGGGCTGGCAAGTCGAAAACCTGGTTGCCCGTACTACAGAATTCTTCATCGACCCAGAAGTTGCCATTGAATCTGCACTTAAAACCCTGATTGAAGAGGTGGAACGCGCCTCGCTTGATCTACAGTGTGAGGCCTCACTACTGTTCCTGCCGCCAATCCTGTCAGCTCACCAAGCAACCTGGAAACAACTGGGTTATGAAATGCGCACCCCGCAAACGCTTGGCGTTCAGGCTTGGACCGATGCCGCGATAGAATCGGCACAGCCGAACACGAGCCTGTTCTTTAAACAACTCAGGCAAGACCGGGTTCTGCGCCCGATTTAGTCTGAGTGAAACAGCTAAAGCGGTATTTTATAGGCCACAGGTCGTCAGGCAGCATATCGGGGCGCCACGGTGTTTGCTACATGGCTCCAATGGCATTTTATGTGCCAGATACTTTACGAGCCAATTACTCATTTACTGCCCTTGATACCTAAACCATGGCCGAACTCCTTAGCGACTTACTTTTCATTTACCAACGCCTTAACTGGCTGAGCATCGTAGATATTTTACTGGTGACGCTCATCTTTTTTGGTTTGATTTACCTGCTGCGTGATACACAAGCCATGCTGCTCTTACGGGGGATTCTGTCGCTATTGGTCAGTTTTGCACTATTGACAGTACTGGTCGATTTACCGGCATTTTCATGGTTGTTAACCACCACCCTGCCCGCCCTATTGCTTGCCATTCCGGTTATTTTTGCGCCTGAAATTCGGCGCGCTCTTGAGCGTATTGGCCGGGCCGGAACTTTTGTAACCGGCGGCACATCCAAGCAAGACAGCAGCAAGGAAGTTGCCATACAGGCGATTGTCAATGCCTGCGCGAGGCTATCCGCCCGTCAACATGGCGCATTAATTATTTTGCAGCGCATTGACAGCCTTGAAGAATACCTGCGCACTGGTGTGTTGATGGATGCGCACATCAGCGCCGAATTGTTATTGCAAGTTTTTTATCCAAATACCCCTTTGCACGATGGCGCAGTCATTGTCGAAGATGACCGTCTGGTAGCTGCGGCTTGTGTGATGCCCCTTTCTGCCAGCGGCATCTTGGCGCGTTCGCCTGAACGCCAGATGGGCCTGCGCCACCGCGCCGCCCTGGGTATTTCAGAAGCATCTGATGCGATCGCTGTCGTTGTCTCCGAAGAAACCGGTTCGATTTCAATTGCCCATGCCGGACGCATGATCCGTCGTCTCGACCCGGAACGTTTGCACAATATCCTTTCGGCTTTCTACCGGGCCGAACGAACCTCGCGTAACAGCTTTTGGCATCGGCATTTCCCGTATCTTTTTCGTGAGAATGAGTAAGCCATGTTGAAATGGATAATTCGCAACCTGGGCACCTTCATACTGGCTTTTTTCCTGGCATTAACAGTCTGGATTCTGGCAGTCATTGCAGCCGACCCGGATGAAACGCGCGTATATCCACGCAATCTCACGCTGGAGGTGACGGGGCAGGATCCGCGCCTGATCATCACCGGAAACATACCGCGCCAGGTGAGCGTGACATTACGCGCCCCGCAATCTGTCTGGACGCAAATTCTGGCAAATGAGAATCAGGTTCGCGCTGTTATTGACCTGGCAGGGCTGGCCGCAGGGGAACATACTGTGCCGGTAAAATTGCAAATTGCATCATCGCCGGTGAGATTGGTCAGCAAGTCTCCTGAAAGCATCAACCTTACCCTCGAACATCTTGCCTCCCGCAGCCTGCCAATCGATGTTGACGTGATCGGTGAACCGGCAATCGGCTACCAGAAAGGAACGCAGGAATTAAGCTTGCAGGAAGTAAACCTTTCAGGACCAGAATCGATTGTCTTGCAGGCGGTAAAAGCACAGGTGGATATAAAGATCGATGGCGCGCGGGCAAACATCGGGGTGGATGCCCCGATCCGCATCCTGGATGGAGATGACAATACCTTGAGCGGGATCACCCTGAGCAGTGAGAAGGTCTATGTCCAGATCCCCATCACCCAGCAAGGCGGTTATCGTGACATTGCCGTCAAGGTGGTCGTGCGTGGACAGCCTGACAGCGGTTATCGTTTAACCAATATCTCGGTAAACCCGCCTGCCATCACCGTTTTCTCAGGCGATTCAACCCTGGTAAATGCCTTACCCGGCTTTGTCGAAACAGAGCCGCTCAACTTGAACGGTACTTCACAGGATATTGAGTTGCGCCTGGGGTTGAACCTGCCCGCCGGGGTCTCGGTGGTCGGAGAACAGACGGTGCTGGTCGAGGTCGGCATCGACGCTCTTGAAGGCAGTCTCACACTCAATAATATGCCTGTGACATTGGTCGGACTGGCTCCAGGGCTAAGCGCCCTGCCCGCCCCCGAAACAGTCGATATTATCTTGAGCGGCCCCTTACCTTTGCTCGAAAAGTTGACTGCTAACGACATCCGCATTACACTGGATGTAACCGATCTGGATGCAGGAAATTACCAGCTCGTACCACTGATTGAAATATTGATTGCGGATATAGAAATACAGTCCATCTTCCCTGGCACGGTTGAAGTTACCATTACTGTATCCGCAACACCATGAAAGAGTAAACTAATGACAAAACCCGTAGTTGCCCTGGTTGGGCGTCCTAACGTGGGCAAAAGTACGTTTTTTAATCGCCTGGTTGGCGAGCGCCTGGCAATTGTCGATGATACCCCCGGCACAACCCGTGACCGTATTTTCGCCGATGCCGATTGGAACGGCATCACTTTTACCGTAATCGACACCGGTGGTCTCGACCCGGCCCACGGCGGCAAAACTCCGCTTTCGATTGGCTCGGCTGACTTTATTGATGAGATTCGTTCCCAGGCCCAGGTTGCCATTGAGGATGCGGACGTTGTCATCCTGATGACGGATGGTGAGACTGGCGTTACATCTGCAGACAAGGAAGTAGCTGAACTGCTGCGTCGTTCGCAAAAAAAAGTGGGCGATAAACGTTACCCGCCCATTTTTGTGGCGGTCAATAAATGCGAGTCGGCCCCGCGCCGCGCCCAGGCCGCTGAATTTTACGAGCTGGGATTGGGCGACCCTTATGCCATTTCGGCCATTCACGGCACAGATACCGGGGATCTTCTCGATGAAATTGTCAAGGCTTTCCCGCCTCAGGGCGAAGATGAAGACGATGATTCGGTTAAAATCGCAATTGTCGGCAAGCCCAATGCAGGCAAATCATCCCTGCTAAATCGCTTGCTTGGCAAGGAACGCGCCATTGTCAGTCCAATCGCCGGGACGACCCGCGATGCGACCGATTCGCGGCTTACGTATGAGGGGATCGATGTCACGCTGATCGACACAGCCGGGATTCGCCGCCGCGGACGCATCGACCCTGGCGTGGAAAGATTTTCAGTCGTGCGCTCGTTCAAAGCCATCGAACGCGCTGATGTGGCTCTTTTGATGATCGACGCCGAAACCAGTATCACCGCCCAGGATGCTCATATCGCCGGGTATATTCTCGAGGAATGGAAATCGTGCGTAGTGCTGGTCAACAAATGGGATGCCATCGAAAAAGACACCTATACGATGGAAAGCTATACCCACAAGATTCGCCAGCAATTGAACTTCATGGATTACGTGCCCCTGCTTTTTATCTCAGCCAAAACCGGCCAGCGGGTCGACCAGGTGATGCCAATGGCGCTGCAAGTGCAGGAAGAACGCCTGGCGCGCCTGAGCACATCCAAACTAAACAGCATCCTGCAAAAAGCGCAGGATGTTCATCCCGCCCCCAGCCAGGCTGGACGGCAGCTCAAGATTTACTACGCCACCCAGGTACGCTCTGATCCGCCGACTTTCCTGTTATTCGTCAACGACCCGAAGCTGATGCACTTCACTTATGCCAGGTTTATCGAAAACCGTATTCGGGATGAATACGGTTTCCTGGGAACACCAATACGAGTGATTGCCAAATCGCGGCGCGATACTGATTAATCTTGCTCGATCCCCATCCTGCTAAACTACCCGGCCAAGAGGCGCAGCGCCATGCCGGGTTTTAGCATTTCCCCCGGAGAGACCATCCCGGCCAGGATTCCCGCCATGGCGGCCCCGAAAACCGGGTCTTTGGCGCAGCGTCTGACCGTGCGATCCACCACCCAGGGGAAGGTCAGGGCGTTGCGCGCCAACTGTGAAATTTTATGCAGGCTGTCAAACTGTTTGTGGAAAGCCAGACCGTAGCCCGCCAGACCGCTTTCGGAAACATCCCCTTTTTGTAACGCTTCAACTGCATAGCGGGCGGCAAGCTCAGCGCTGACCATGGCTGGCCCGATGCCTTCACCGGTCATCGGGTGGCCGGTTCCGGCAGCGTCGCCGACCAGCATCAGGTTATCGGCGTAGGATTTGACCAGTTCGGCGTCATCGCGATAGGGATGTCCGGCGACGGGGCTGATGGCCTGGGCTTTTCTGAGCGCATCACGGGCAAACGGATTTTGGGTCATGAAAGTGGTCAAGCGCTCCTGGATGTTGGCCTTGAGTCGCTGCTGGTCTTTGCGAAACATGCCGGTTCCGAAGACGGCAATGCCATCGTTCATGTGGAAGATGAACCCATAAGCGGGCAGGACAGATTTTTCCCAATGTAATTCAAACAGACCTGGTTCGCCCGCCACGTTGCTGTAATATTGGCGCAGGGCCAACCCATCTGCCGGACCGGGAACCATGCCCCGGCGACTGGTAAAGGCGGAGATACTGCCATCGGCAGCGATGACCAGCTTTGCGGTCAGGCTGATCGGGGTTTTGCCCTCCGTGCCGGTTACCTGGACGAGGTCAGCGCTGATACGTTCGAAACCGGTCAGGCGAACTCCCTCGCGCAAACGCGCCCCGGCAGAGACAGCATGCTGCACCAGGGCATGATCGAACTCGTGACGCGGGATCAGATAGTTTGGATAAGGCGAAAATCGGGCAGGAAAGGGGATATAAGCAACACTACCATTTGGAGAGCTCAGGCGATAGCCGATATTCCTGGCGTAGCCCTTCAGGTTGGCCCAGTCTGTCAGCCCCATTTTATCGAGGATTTCCACTGCGCCGGGGGAAATACTATCCCCACAGGATTTATCACGCGGGAAAGTCGCCTGGTCGACCAGCAGCACATCCACCCCGGCGCGGGCCAGGAAATAGGCGGCAGTCGAACCGGCAGGTCCGGCCCCGACAATCAGTATAGTGGCATCGATATTGTCAGTCATGATTTGGGTTTATCCTTGGGGATTTTTACTACAAGAAATATTTTAGCACTTCTACCAGCGCCTGGGCAAGCAGGATTTTGAATATCAGGGCTGCCGGGTAGGCGCTGGCGTAAGACAGCGCCGGCAAATCGGTTTCGCTCTGGGCGTTGGCAGCCGCCAGGGCCGGCGGATTGGTCATCGAGGCGGTCAAAGCCCCCATCACCGAGAGCAGGTTCAGTTTGTAGCCTTTGACCATAACGGCCAGGCCAGCCAGGGCGGAGAGCGAGGTCACCGCAGCCCCAGCCAGCAGCAAAATCCAGCCCCGATCCTGCAAAACGTCCAGCAGGTGCGCCCCGGCATTTGTGCCTGCGCCAGCCAGGAAAAGCATCAGCCCCAATTCACGGGTCAGATTTTTGGCGGCGGGCGGCACATAGATGGTAAACGGACCGATTTTGCCGAAGTGGCCGATCAGCAGGCTGACGATGAAGACCCCGCCGGCCATGCCGAGCTTGACGCTCAAGCCTTCACCAAGCGGGATGGAGATTAGGCCAACCAGCACACCCAGCAAAAGACCGACCAGGTAAGCGATCATATTGGTTTCTCCGGCTTTGCGGGGAGAACCTTGCGCCCGGCGGATGAAGGCATCGATAGCGCTTTTTTCGCCGACCACGCGAATACCGTCGCCGCGCTCCAGGCTAACGTTGCGATGCGGGACGACTTCTATGCCCTGACGGCGGATGCGGGTAATGACAACATTGTATTGTTCCCACAGGCGCATCTGACCGAGGGTCATGCCGGTCAGGGCTTCTTCCATGACTTCGACATCCATACTCAAGACGCTGGCGTTCAAATCCATGCGTTCACTGGTCTCTTCGCCCAGCACCAGGGTCAGCTTGTCCAGCTCGGCAGGCGCACCAACAGCCATGACGATATCCCCAAGGTGCAGGGTGGTTTCAGGGGTGGCAATGACAACCTCGCCATCGTGCTTGATGCGCGATAGATTAACCTGCGCCATCCGGCGCGGGTTGACCTCGGCGATGGTGCGTTGGTCGCAGTTCGGGTTGGTCACACGGAATTGGCGCGCCAGCAGCTCGGGGTTTTCGATGGCCTTTTCACGGTGCCAGGCAGCTTCCTCGACCTTCACAGGGCGTTTGAGCAGGCGCGGCAAGAATTGGGTTAGTAACACAATGCCGATCATGCTGAATGGATAGGCAATGCCATAACCGACCGAAGCCAGGGCCGCGCTTTCGGGCATGACCCGGATCAATACATCAAGCGTCCCTGCCAGGGCAGGGGTACAGGTCAGGGCGCCAGTGAACAGCCCGGCAGCCAGGGCCGGAGGCAGATCGAGCAGGAAGGCCAGCAGGATCGTGACCAGTGCGCCCGTGCCGCCAATCACCAGGGCGATGACAGCGAATTGGATGCCGCGCCGCCGGAAGGTGCGAAAAAAGCTCGGCCCGGCAGCCAGCCCAACCGCATAAACAAAAAGCAGCAACCCAAAATCCATGATCTCTTTGGGAATGCTCTTGCCAAAATGGCCAAAAATCAGCGCGGCAAAAAGCACGCCCGCCGAACCGAGCGAAATGCCACGCCAGGACCAGTGGCCGATCCAGGCCCCCAGGGCCAGGATGGCGAAGAGGATAAACATCTCTTCAGCAAATGGATTCATGTGCCAGACTCTCTATGAGTAAACATATTTTTTTCAGGCCTGCCAGGCCCCGCAAATAAAACTAACAAGCTGCTGCGCACCTTGTTCGAGCGGCCCGGTTTCGATGTATTCATCCAGGGTGTGCGCGCCGCCGCCGGTGGTCAGCCCCAGCACCAGGGACGGATAGCCCAGGCTGAGCGGGATATTTGCATCTGTCGAACCCTGTGTCAGGGTCGGCTCGATGCCCTGCGCGCTGAGACAATTTTTGGCGTGTCGTACCAGCGGGTGATTGCGATCCAGTTCACCTGCGGGGCGTTGGCCGATGACTTGCAGTTCAAACCAGACACCGGGGCGGTTGTTGCTTTCGACCAGCGATTCGATGCGCTGGATCAGCTCACGCAGTGTCGATTCGTTCTCGGAGCGCAAATCCAGCTCGAGCCAGGCTTCGGCAGCCAGGGTGTTGACCGAGGTGCCGCCTGCGATGCGCCCGACGTTCAGGGATGTGCGCGGGCTGACGGGCAGCGTCAGCCCGCCCAGGGCCGTTACCAGCCGCGCCAGTTCATGAATGGCAGATGGATTCCCATAATCTGTCCATGAATGGCCGCCGCGGGTGTGGCAGGTAATTTTATAGCGGCGGACACCAATAGCGCGATGGTAGATATGGCCGAGAGCCATACCTTCAAGAACGAGATACAGACGCGGAGCGCTGCCAAAGCGTTCGCAGATGGCTTTCATGCCTATCAAGTCGCCCAGGCCTTCCTCGCAGGTATTGGCCGCGAGCCACAGGTCACCGGGCAGGCTGATGTTGCGCTCTTTGAGCATACCGAGCAGGCCAAACAAGCCGGCCACGCCGGTCGAATTATCGCCAATACCGGGGCCGTAGATACGGCCCGGTTCACGCCGAATGGCGAGGTCGGTTTCAGCGGGGAAGACGGTATCGAGATGAGCCGAAACAACGATCGGTGAGTCCGTTCCTGCGCCCGGAATGCAGGCCAGGACATTTCCAACGGAATCCATTTCCAGCTGTGAAAGGCCGTTTTGGCGAAACATTTCCAGTACGAATTGGGCGCGCCGGGTTTCGTCGAAGGTTGGCGCAGGAATTTGTTGAATTTGAATTGCGATGTCGGCCAGGGTTTCTTTCATATGATTTCTTTGGTGATTTCGGAAAGGGAGAGCAGGCGGGCTTGCGCCAGGCCGGGCATGGCATCAAAGGCATAGAAGGGGCCGCTGCCTTCGATGTTAAGCGAGGCGGCAATGTTGCCGTGCAGAGAGGCTTGCAGGGGGTCGAGGGTTTTGGCGTAACCGGCCAGGAATCCACCGCAGAAGGCATCGCCCGCGCCGGTCAGATCAACCGGATTGGTAGGATAGGCAGGGATTTCCCAGCGGCGGCCTGTTTCAGTTTCGTACAGGTATTGGCCGCGCCCACCGCGTTTGATGATGATGGCCTGGCAGCCAAAACTTCCCAGTATGGCAGCCATTTCCCACAGGTCGGTGGTGCGCCCCCAGAAGAGGGCGCGAATTTCTTCTTCGGAGGGTAGGAAGGCGGTCATGCCTTGCAGGAGAGAACGCAGATCGAGAAGGAAATTGCCGTTCATATAGCCGAGGCCAGGGTCGATGGTGATAGCCGTTGCCCCAAACTGACGAAATGCGGCTGCGAATTGCATGTGGGTGGCAAAATCGAGCGGGCATAGATGAACAGCGCGGGGTTGTTTATAGGCTTCGGGGATATCGAGCAGGCGCGGCGAGTCTGGGTTTTGGCGGGCGCGGCTGTCCTGTTTTTCTTCAGGCGGCTGATAACCAAGCAGTGATTTGGGAAAGGTCAACCCGAGACGGGCAAAATGTGAAACGGGGTTGGCAATTTGGGCAGTATGAATATCGGTGTAAACGAGAAAAGTGCGTAAATCGATGCTCTCAGGCAGGATTTTTATACCCTGGGTATCGAAACCATTTTTTTTGAAGTTCCTGATCCATTCTTGAGGATAGTCTTCGCCAATCCTGGCCATGATACCAAGCGTTTCCTCTGCAGATTCGTCCCACAGGTGCGCCCCGGCAGCGGCATATAACAAATTGCCGCCAGGCGTATCCAACATGGGGGGGCCATTGGGCGGCAATAGATATTGACGGCGCAATTGTCCGGCAATGACAAGTGGGCGATAAGCGGGCATCAGGTAATAAAGACTTTCGAATCGGCTTCGGCCCGCGCTGAATCAACCGGAAGGATGATGGTGAAATTACTGCCTTTGCCGGGAATACTCTGGGCTGTGATGCTTCCGCCATGCATTTCGATCATCATTTTCGCAACGGAAAGTCCCAGACCCATGCCGCCATGCTTGCGTGTCAGGTGAGATTCAACCTGGTAAAAACGGTCAAAGATATGTGGGAGATGTTCAGGAGAAATTCCAATACCTGTATCTTGTACATTGACGGAAATCTCTTTTTCATCCTTTTG